>NZ_JBFREV010000023.1:0-104660 GCF_052114485.1 Cupriavidus sp. KB_39 | reverse complement strand
CGCTTCCGCTCGAACGGCCGGCTCGGCTTTCCGGGGCGCGAGATCGACGCCGTGGAGCGTGACCCGGACCACCCCGGCGCCCCGCCCGTAGTGCGCACCAACTTCCTGGGGTTGTATGGCGTCGATGCCCGTATGCCATCGTATTTCGTCGACGAAGTGGCCCAGCGGCGCGATGGCGCGGAGCCGCTGGCGGCCTTCCTCGACCTGTTCCACCACCGCATCGTCACGCAGTTCTATCGTGTGGCGCGCAAGTACCGCTACCCGCTGGGCTTCCGGCGCGACGGCGGCGACGAGGTATCCCGCTACCTGCTGAGCCTGCTCGGGCTCGGTCTTGGCGGGTCCGCCGTCAGCGACACCGTGCCCACCCAGAAGCTGCTGTCGATGCTGGGGCTGGCCAGCCAGCGCACCCGCACGGCCGAGGGCCTGGCCGGCGTGCTGCAACACGCGGTGCCCGACGCCGGCGTGCGCGTGGATGAGTTCCATCCGGTCTGGACCCGCCTGCCGGCCGGCGCCGACGAACGCCGGCCGCTCGGGCAGAACTGCGTGCTCGGGCGCGGTTTTTTCGATCGCGCGAATGCCGTGCGGGTGGTCATCACGCCCCGCACGGCGGACCTCGTGCAGGGCCTGATGCCCGGCCACGCCCAGCACCGGGAGGTGATGGCCCTGTTGCGCTTCTACCTTGGGCACACCGCGCATGCCTGTATCGAAATGCACGTGCGCACGTCGCTGATGCCGGCGCCGGCGCTGAACGACGGGGCGGTGCGGCTGGGCTACTCCACCCAGCTGCCCGCGCCCGAGGAAGCCGTGACCCGGGTGCAACTGGGCATCTGGAACGGCATCGTCCAGCCCGCCGCCCGCCCAAATCGTCCCAACACCCCGAGCCACCCCCAATCATGAGGACAAAMWCGATGAGACAGCCGTTCYGCACCGGGGCGATGTGCCTGTTCGCCACCCTCGCCACCAGCCTTGCCGGMTGCGGCATCGGCCAGGCCGTGAAAGACAACACCGTGGACGCCGCGAAGTGGGCCTTCACCACGCAGGTCAAGACGATGAATCTCGACCTCGCCAGCCGGTCGTCGCTGAACGCCACCGACGCCGGGAAATCGTTGTCGACGGTGGTCCGGGTCTACCAGYTGAAGACGCCCGACGCCTTCCGCGAACTRAGCTACGCCCAGMTCCAGACCAACGACCTGGCAGCGCTGAAGCCCGACCTGCTGGCGCAGCGCGATGTCGTCCTGCGCCCGGACGAGCGGGTCAGCCTGGCCGAGCCGWTGCATGCCGATGCCGAGTTCGTCGGCATCGTCGCCCTGTTCCGCAACCCGGACGAGGCAGCCGGCTGGAAGCTGGTGGTGCCCCGGCGGCAATGGAAGCAGACCGATCCGGTCAGGGTGGAAGTGCGCGCCAATACGCTGGCGCTGACTGCGCCGGCGAAGGGGTAGTTAGCGGAYCGCTAAAGGGTAGCCCCCGGGCGGCGGCCATGTATCCCCCAATGTCCGCGTATCATCGACGCTCTTCGCCCCCCTGATGCCCCCGGATTCACCATGCCTGACCATTCGTTGCTGTCTGCCCTGCTCATCTTCGGACTTGGAGGGCTGCTCGGCGGGGTCGGAGGCTTGTTCGGCATCGGCGGCGGGCTGATCGCCATTCCGGCCCTCGGCCTGCTCTACGGGATGGACCAGCAGCTCGCCCAGGGCACCTCGCTGGTGATGATCGCGCCCAACGTGGTCATCGGCTTCTGGCAGTACCGCAAGCGGGCCGATATCGAACTGCGCACCGCCATCGTGCTCGGCCTCTCGGCCGTGCTGGCCACCTACTTCTCCGCCCGGCTGGCCACCGCCATGGACGCCCAGCTACTGCGCCGGATCTTCGCGATCTTCATGATCGGCCTTGCCCTGTATTTTTTGTGGCGCCTGATGCCCGGCCGGGCCGTGACCCAGCAGCAGGCGCGGCTGTCATCGCGCTGGATTCCGGCTGTGGGCGTGGTGGGTGGGCTCTTCTCGGGCTTCTTCAGCGTGGGCGGCGGCGTGGTGGCCGCGCCGGCGCTGGTCGGCCTGTTCGGCATGCGGCAGGCCGCCGCGCAGGGGCTGGCGCTGGCGCTGGTCACGCCGGGCGCCGTGGTCGCGCTGATGACCTATGCCCAGGCCGGGCATGTCGACTGGACCAGCGGCATCCCGCTCTCGCTCGGCGGCATGCTGACGATCTCCTGGGGCGTGGCGCTGGCGCACCGGATGCCGGAGCGCCGCCTGCGCGCCGCGTTCGCCGTCTGCCTGATCGTCACGGCGGTGATCATGCTCGTGCGCGGCTAGCCTGCCGCCGGCTTGCGGAAGACCAGGCTGAAGTTGTTCGCCGGCATCGGGATGGGCGCGTCGCAGGTCATGCCTTGGGCAGCCCCGAGGGCGATCACCGCTTCCATGTCGCGCACGCCCCATTCGGCATCGGCGGCACGCAGCTGCGCGTCGAAGGCTTCGTTGCTGGGCGCCGTGTGRGCGCCGTCGCGCTTGTARGGGCCGTAGAGATAGAGCACGCCGCCCGGCCCGAGCCGCTTGCCGGCGCCGGCGAACAGCGCCTSGGCGGCCGCCCACGGCGAGATGTGGACCATATTGATACAGACGATGGCGGCCACGGCGTCGATGCCCCAGGGTTCCGCGCGCACGTCGAGGGCCAGCGGCGGCAGCACGTTCGTCGCCCCGGCGTGGGCCGCCCAGGCCGCGATCGACTCGCGCCAGGTGGCATCGGGGTCGCTCGGCTGCCAGGTGATGCCCGGCAGCGCGGCGGCAAAGTGCGCGGCGTGCTGGCCGGTGCCGCTGGCAATCTCGAGCACCGTGCCGCTGGCCGGCAGCACCTTGCGCAGCACGGCAAGGATCGGCTCCCGGTTGCGCTCGGTGGCAGGCGCCATGCGGCGCGCGGCGAGGTCGGGGGACGGGCGGTTCATGGGCGCTCCTGTTTTCGCGGGTGACAGGCGCAAGGGTAGCAGGCGCGGCGCCCCGGCGCGGTCAGACCCGGACGGCGCAGCGCCCCGGCTGCGCTACACTCCCCTCCTGCCCAGTCACCCCGCCGGTTTCGGCCGATTTTCGCCGCCTTGCCCACCTACACGCTTGCCACCCCCGTCCACTCGGACCTCGAGATCCGCAAGAGCCGCTTTATCGGCCTGGCCACGCCCGTGCCGGACCGCGAGGCCGCCATGGCAGTGCTCCAGGACCTGCGCGCGCAGCACCCGGGGGCCACGCATGTGTGTTGGGCGCTGCTGGCGGGTGGACAGTCGGGCATGTCCGATGACGGCGAGCCGTCTGGCACGGCGGGCCGGCCGATCCTCGAAGTGCTGCGCCACCATGATCTCGATGGCGTGCTGGCGGCGGTGATCCGCTACTACGGCGGGGTCAAGCTCGGCGCGGGTGGACTCGTGCGCGCCTATACCGATGCGATCGCCGCCGCGCTCAARGACGCCGAGCGCGTCGAGCGCATCGCCTACGCCACGCTGGATGTCGAGGTGGACTATGCCGACGAACCGCGCGTGCGCCGCTGGATCGAATCGATGGCTGGCGAGGGCTGCATGCTGGCCGACACCCAGTACGGCGCGCTGGCCCGGCTGGTGATCCGCCTGCCGGCCACGCTGCGCGATTCCGCCATCGCCACCCTGCGCGACGCCACCCATGGCCGCGCCCAGTTTCCGGAAGCCGATGCCTGATCCGGACGACATCACCACCCACGACAGCGCCGAATTCACCGCCCGCGTGCTGCCCGGCGAGACGCACTACGCCGCGCCGGCCGCGCTGAGCCTGTTGGAGGCGGCCTTGCTCGAAGGCGTCGCCCTGCCCAGCTCCTGCCGCAACGGCACCTGCCGGGCCTGCATCAGCCAGCTTCACGCGGGGAGCGTGCGCTATCGGATCGAATGGCCGGGACTCAGTGCGGATGAAAAGGACGAGGGCCTGATCCTGCCGTGCGTGGCGTGTCCGACCAGCGACGTGGCCTTCGAGCCGGTCGGCACGAACTAAACCCCGGGGTAAGTCACCCCATCAAGCCAGCCCGCGCCCGTTCACGGAGAAAAAGCGCAGGGCGATCTTCAGCGCATCCGGGCCGGTCGGGTCGGCGAAGGCCTGCCCCGGCGCGCCACCGCTCCAGGCGTGGCGCAGCCCCTCCACCTTGACCAGCCGCATAAAGGGCCGCACGCCGGCCTGCCAGTCGAAGACATCCACCGCACGCCGGGTGCCGCGCCGCACGCGCCGGGGCGGCATGGCCTTGGGGGCGGGCGCGCCGGGCGGCAGCAGCTCCAGCCACAGTGCAGCGGCCGACGTGGCGTTGTCGTAGGTGACCACGGTGTCGTCATCGCCATGCAACAGCAGCAGCGGGGGCGGTCGCCGGCCCGCCAGCGCCAGCCGGGCCGCCACGGCGTCCGGTACGCGCTCGCCGCGCATGGCTCGCGGGGCCTGGGCCGCGTTGACGGCGCTGTAGGGCACCGCGCCCGAGTGCGAACCCACGGCGGCAAAACGATCCGGATAGCGCAGGCCGAGCATCATCGCCATCGCCCCGCCCGCAGACAGCCCCAGCGTGCAGACCCGTTCGCCGATGATGGCGTAGCGCCGGCAGACATGGTCGATCATCGACATCAGCAGCGCCGCCTCGGATGCGCCCCGGGCGTCCGGCCGGAACCAGTTCCAGCAGCGCTGCGAGTTCGCCTGCACCGACTGCTCGGGCATCAGCACCACCCAGCGCGCATCGCGCGCCACGGTGGTCACGCGCGCGCAGGCGGCAAAGCTGGCGGCGTCCTGCCCGCAGCCGTGCAGCAGCACCAGCAGCGGCGCGGGTCGCGCGGCGCTCACGCCTGGCGGCACGAAGATCCGGTAGCGCCGCTGGCCCAGCGCGCCCAGGCCAAGGGTGAAGCCCCAGACCCCCTCCTCCCAGACCCCGCCGCCCTTGCTGACCGGCGACGGCGCCGGCGTGACCACGCCGGTCAGCGCCCTGTGCGCAGCCTTGCCCACGGCGCGGCCCACGGCCTCGCTGACCGCACTGCTTTGTTGCTTGGCCGTCTTCAGCACGGAATTGGTCACCGTGCGTTGCAGGCGCCGGGCGCTACGCGCCGCCTGCTTGCCCAGCGTTGCCCACAGTTGGGTAGTACCCCTGCGCCGTGTCATGCCGCATCGCCCTTTCGTCGTCTGGTGCCGTGGCGGATGCCACGCTGCGATCCTGCACCAGTATCGGGGGCGATTGTGTCAGGTTTTCATGCCATGTCCGGTCAGACGATGCCGCGCAGGGCCAGATCCGCCCCCAGCAACAGCAATCCGCAGAAGAACAGGCGCCGGAAGCGCTCCGCGCTGATCCGGTGCCGCAGCCACTGGCCGAGGAACATCCCGCCCAGCGCGGGCACCAGCGCCAGCAGCGAGGCCCCGAGCACCGGCGTATGGAGCAGCGCGCCGCCCAGCGCCAGGCTCACCGCCAGCGCGATGGTCGAGACCGTGAACGACAGCCCCAGCGCCTGCACCATGCTYTCCTTGTCGAGGCCGAGCCCCTGCAGGTAAGGCACGGCGGGAATGACGAAGACCCCGGTCACGGCGGTGATCGCCCCCGTAACCAGCCCGGCCAGCGGCGCCATCCAGCGTTCCGCCCGGGGCGGCACGACCAGCCGCACGGCGGCGAGGCCCATCACGGCATAGACGATCAGCGCCACGCCGAGCGCGTTGGTGGCGTGGTCCATCATCCTGGCCGGCACCAGCGCGGCGCAAAGCCACGTGCCGGCGCAGATGGTGACCAGCATCGGCCACAGCCGCAGCAGCAGTTGACCGAAGCGCGGGCCGCTGAACAGCTGCACGACGTTGGTCACCATGGACGGCGCCACCAGCAGCGCGGCGGCCTGCACGGGCGGCATGACCAGCCCGAGCAGGCCCACCGCCACGGTCGGCAGGCCAAGGCCCACCACGCCCTTGACGAAGCCGGCCAGCAGGAAGGTCAGGCCGATAAACGCGAATTCAGGACCTACGTGGAACATCGACAAACTCCTTCAGCGGGGGGCGGGCATGCCGGTGGGCACCTCGGCGTGGACCGCCCGGCTGTCCGCCGGCGCCTCGTCGCGCTCGTTCAGGCCGTAGTCGCGCAGCACCTGGGCCACGCGCAGCCGGTAGTTGGCGAACACGCCGCCGCGCCCGGCCGCCTGCGCCTGGCGGTGGTCTAGCGTGTTGCGCCATGCCATGACCGCCGCTTCGTCGCGGAAGAACGAGAGGGACAGCAGCTTGCCCGGCGTGGTCAGGCTCTGGAAGCGCTCCACCGAGATAAAGCCATCGATGGCCTCAAGCGTCGGCTTCAGGTGGGCGGCGATGTCGAGATAGGCGTCCTGGCGGCCCGGCGCGGGTTCGACTTCGAARATCACGGCAATCATGGGGGCTCCTCTATTTATTAGTGGGATGGTGTGAACAGCGGAATGCGGGCGTTCACGGACGGACGATAGCGCAAGCCGGCCAGCAGGCGGCGCGGGTCGACATCGCGCTGGAGCAGGCTGTCGACGGTGGTTGCTGCTAGAAGACGCGCCAGCGCGTCGCCGGGGCAGCCGTGGCGGCCGGTGCCGAAGGTCCAGGGGCGGTCGGGGCGCGCCCCCGCCGGGTCGTGCGATGCGGCGGCCAGCAGCACCAGCACGGCATCGCCAGCCTTCAGGGATTCGCCGCAGAGCGTGGCGTCCGCCGCCAGGAAGCGGCGCGTGTTCTGCACCGGCGGATCGGTACAGGCGACGTCCGCGACAAGTTCGTCCAGATCGCCCGATGCTTCGCCCAACCGCCCCAGCCGCACCAGCGTATTCCCAACCAGCCCGGCCGTGGCCTCGCACGCCTGGATCATCAGGCCGATGGCGTTGGCCAGCAGCGTGGCGGGGTCGATATCGGCGTCGATAGCGGTGTCGATAGCGGCCTGCGACATCGCCGCGAGCAAGCCGCCGGGGGCGGCATGCTCCCCCGCCCAGCGCGTCAGCCATTGCGCGGCCACGGCGCCCGCCTCCACATCGGCAGGCCGGGCGAGCGGTGACATGGCCGCGGCGAACGTCGCCACGAAGCCCGCCACCCGCGTGGACACATGGCCGGCTTCGTCCCGCTCCAGCGGCAGCCCGAGCAGGTCCGCCACGCAGAGCACGGGCAGCGTGAACATCCAGCGATTGGCCTCGTGGGCGTCGTCCGCCTCCGCGCGCGGCAGGTGGGCGGCCAGCGCGCGGGCGCGGGTGCGGGCATCCGGAAGGTCGATGCCGGCCATCGCCCGCATGACCACGGCCTTGAGCGCCGCATGGGGCGCGCCGTCGGTCATGCGCACCAGCCGGCCGAACAGGGCGCCCGCCGGGGTGCCGGCCAGCGCGGGCGGCACCGGCTGGGCCACCGGGCGGACCCGGCAGTCGGGATGGGCGAGGACCTCGGCGGCCGCGTCGGCGCTGGCGGCCACCCACAGGCCCAGCGCGGCATCGTGGTAGAACGGCCGCGTGGCGGCCAGGTGCCGGTAGTACGGATAGGGGTCGGGATCGGTGACGGCGGCAATCGGATCGGCAACGTACATGGGGGCGGCTCCGTGGCGAATGGATGCAGTGTGCGTCACGCCGTGCCGCCGATGCTTCATGGCGACGTGAAACGTCGAATGCCGGCGGGCAGGCCGGGCGAGGGCGCAGGCGGGCGCGGGCGGGCTCGGGCATGTTTTGTGCGCCGCTCTGCCCGCACTGGCAGCCGCCCCGCTCGGCCGGCCCGCGCCGTGTAATAACTGCGCGCAACCGTCGCCACATTGCAATTTCTGGCGTCCCCGCCCACGGACGATAACAAGGACCCCACCCCATGGAAGACTTCCGCGACCATCAGCCTCTCAAGCTATCGCGGCGCGAACTGCTCAAGGCGAGCGCGGTCACGGTGACCGCCGCCGCCGTGCCGGGCGCCGCCACCGGCCAGCCCGCCGCCGCGCCSTCCCCCGCCACCACGCGCCCGCCCATCTCCCACAAGGTGTCGCTGATCGTCAACGGCCAGCGGCGCGACCTCGACCTCGACACCCGCACCACGCTGCTGGACGCCCTGCGCGAACACCTGCACCTGACCGGCACCAAGAAAGGCTGCGACCACGGCCAGTGCGGCGCGTGCACGGTCATCGTCGATGGGCGCCGGCTGAACTCCTGCCTGACGCTCGCCGTGATGCACCACGAGGCCAAGATCACGACGATCGAGGGTCTGGGCACGCCCGAGCGCATGCATCCGATGCAGGTGGCCTTCGTGAAGCATGACGGCTACCAGTGCGGCTACTGCACGCCCGGCCAGATCTGTTCCGCCGTGGCCGTGCTCGACGAGATCCAGGCCGGCATCCCGAGCCACGTCAGCGCGGACCTCAACGCGCGCCCGCCCCTGAGCGCCGAGGAGATCCGCGAGCGGATGAGCGGCAACATCTGCCGCTGCGGCGCCTATTCCAACATCCTCGACGCCATYGGCGACGTCGCCGGGAGAAAAGCATGATCCCCTTTACCTACGAACGCGCCCAGTCGCCGGCGCAGGCCGCCGCGTCCGCCACGCGCATCCCGGGCAGCCGCTTCATCGCGGGCGGCACCAATCTGCTCGATCTGATGAAACTCGGCATCGAGACCCCGCTGCACCTGATCGACGTGAACGGCCTGGCGCTGGACAAGATCGAGGCCACCTCCCAGGGCGGGCTGCGCATCGGCGCGCTGGTCCGCAACACCGACCTCGCCGCCGACCCGCGCGTGCGGCGCGACTACGGCGTGCTGGCGCGCGCGCTGCTGGCCGGCGCCTCCGGGCAGCTGCGCAACCGCGCCACCACGGCGGGCAACCTGCTGCAACGCACGCGCTGCCCCTATTTCTACGATACCGACCAGCCCTGCAACAAGCGCGTGCCGGGCAGCGGCTGCGCGGCCATCGGCGGCGTGACGCGGCAGCATGCGGTCATCGGCGCCAGCAAYGCGTGCATCGCCACGCATCCGAGCGACATGGCCGTGGCGATGCGCGTGCTCGACGCCTCGGTGGAGACTGTCAACCCGAAGGGCGCCGTGCGCGTCATCCCGATCCTCGATTTCCACAAGCTGCCGGGCAACACGCCGCATATCGAGACCGCGCTGGAGCCGGGCGAGCTGATCACCGCCGTGACGCTGCCCCCGCCCATCGGCGGCGCGCAGTTGTACCGGAAGGTGCGCGACCGGGCCTCGTACGCRTTCGCGCTGGTGTCCGTGGCCGCCATCGTGCAGCGCGACGGCACCGGCCGCGTGGCCGTGGGCGGCGTGGCGCACCGGCCGTGGCGCCTGGAAGCCGCCGAGACCGAGTTGCCGCGCGGCGCCCAGGCCGTGACCCAGCGCCTGTTCGCGGACGCCCGGCCCACCCACGACAACGCCTTCAAGGTGCCGCTGTTCCAGCGCACCCTCGCCGCCGTGCTGGCGCAGGCCCGCACCTGACCGGAGGAGACGGACGATGAAATTCGACACCCCCGCCACCACCAATCCGATCGACCAGCTTCGCGTGGTCGGCAAACCCACGGACCGTATCGACGGTCCCCACAAGGCCACCGGCACGGCGCCCTACGCCTACGAGCGGCACGACGTGGCGCGCAACCAGGCCTACGGCTATGTGCTGGGCGCCGGCATCGGACGCGGCCGCATCGTGTCGATGGACACCGCCACCGCGCGCCGCGCGCCCGGCGTGCTGGCCATCGTCACAGCCGCGAATGCCGGCAAGCTCGGCAAGGGCCAGCGCAATACCGCGAAGCTGCTCGGCGGCCCGGAGATCCAGCACTATCACCAGGCCGTGGCGCTGGTGGTAGCGGAGACCTTCGAGCAGGCCCGCGCGGCGGCGCAGATGATCCGCGTGCGCTATACCGCCGAGAAAGGCGCGTTCGACCTGGCCGCCGCGCGCGATACGGCCGTCGCGCCGAAGGGCGATGACTTTTCGGGCAAGCCGGAGACGGCCGTCGGCGACTTCGCCGGCAGCTTTGCGGCGGCGCCGGTGCAGCTGGACGCCACCTACACCACGCCCGACCAGTCGCACGCGATGATGGAGCCGCACGCCTCCATCGCCGCCTGGAACGGCGACAAGCTCACGTTGTGGACRGCCAACCAGATGATCGCCTGGGGCCGCGAAGACCTGGCGGCCACGCTCGGCATCCCCAAGGAGAACGTGCGCGTGATCTCGCCCTATATCGGCGGYGGCTTCGGCGGCAAGCTGTTCGTGCGGGCCGAGGCGCTGCTCGCGGCGCTGGGCGCGCGCGCGGCCAAGCGGCCCGTGAAGGTGGCGCTGACGCGGCCCCTGATGTTCAACAACACCACGCACCGGCCGGCGACGATCCAGCGCATCCGCATCGGCACCACGCGGGACGGCAAGATCACGGCCATCGCCCATGAAAGCTGGTCGGGCGACCTGCCSGGCGGCGGGCCCGAGACCGCCGTGCAGCAGACGCGCCTGCTCTACGCCGGCGCCAACCGGATGACCGCGCTGCGACTGGCCACGCTGGACCTGCCCGAAGGCAACGCCATGCGCGCGCCGGGCGAGGCGCCGGGCATGATGGCGCTGGAGATCGCCATCGACGAGATCGCCGAGAAGGCCGGCATCGACCCCGTGCAGTTCCGCATCCTCAACGACACGCAGGTCGATCCGGAGAAGCCGGCGCGGCCGTTCTCGCAGCGGCAGTTCGTCCAATGCCTGCGGCTGGGCGCCGAGCGCTTCGGCTGGCAGGCGCGCAATCCCAAACCCGGTGCGACCAAGGCGGGGCAATGGCTGGTCGGCATGGGCGTGGCGTCGGCCTTCCGGAACAACCTCGTCATGAAGTCCGGCGCGCGCGTGGGGGTGGACAAGGGCGGCCGGGTCATCGTGGAGACCGATATGACCGATATCGGCACGGGCAGCTATACGGTCATCGCCCAGACGGCGGCCGAGATGCTGGGCGTGCCGATCGAACAGGTGGTGGTGCGGCTGGGCGATTCGTCGTTCCCGGTGTCGGCGGGGTCCGGCGGGCAGTGGGGCGCCAACAGTTCGACGTCAGGCGTCTATGCCGCCTGCGTGAAGCTGCGCCAACTGCTGGCCGAGCGTGCCGGCCTGAGCGGCACGGACGCGGTGTTCGAGGGTGGCCAGATTCGCGCCGGGGGCCGCAGCGTGCCGCTGGCACAGGCGGCGGGGGACGGCGTGACCGCCGAGGACACCCTGGAATTCGGCGATCTCGACAAGAAGTACCAGCAATCGACCTTCGGCGCGCATTTCGTCGAGGTGGGCGTGGACATGGCAACCGCCGAGATCCGCGTGCGCCGCATGCTGGCCGTCTGCGCGGCGGGGCGGATCCTGAATCCGAAGTCGGCACGCAGCCAGGTGATCGGCGCCATGACGATGGGCGTGGGCGCCGCCTTGATGGAGGAACTTGCCATCGACAAGCGCGTGGGCTTTTTCGTCAATCACGACCTCGCCGGCTACGAGGTGCCCGTGCACGCCGATATTCCCCACCAGGACGTGATTTTCCTGGACGAGGTGGATCCCATTTCCTCGCCGATGAAAGCGAAGGGCGTGGGAGAACTCGGCATTTGCGGGGTGGGCGCGGCGGTGGCCAATGCCATCTACCACGCCACCGGCGTGCGGGTGCGTGACTACCCGATCACGCTGGACAAACTCCTGGCGGGGATGCCGGCGATGGCCTGATTCGTCGCCATATGCCCGTCCACCCGTCCGTCAGGCCTTGCGCGACGGACGGGCATTGCGCAGTGCCGAAGGCCGCACTTCCTGCAGCGATCGCAGCGAGCGCTGTGCGTCCTCCACCGCTTCGAGCCCCTCCCGCAGCCGCGTGCARGCGTAGCCAAGGCGCGCCTGCACCTCGGTATCCAGTGAAGACAGACGCTCCAGGGCGTCCAGTTCCGTCTGCAAGTGGCCAATCATTCTTCGTAATTGCGCCGTGCTATGAGATGCGAGTGACTGGATGGCCATTCGTAATCCCCTGTGGCTAAGGATGCAAAATGAGAAGGGCAGTGCCCATCCTAATACCCTAGGGCGAGCCACCCAGAATTCCAGCGCTGTTACATATATGTTGGGAGCGCTCCCCGGGTAATCCGGCATTGCGCTGGGAGTGAGCAGCCCCTTTCGCTGTCAAGCCTGCTGGCTCTGTATTTCTTGCATGGTCGACCGGCACATGGATAATAAATGACAATCGCGAGATTGCGTTATGTCGATCGGGAAAATAAATATCAGACTCCGCAGGAAAATAAATCCCCCGCCCTGACATTAATCCACTTTCCCAACCCCTTCGCATCACATACACTGCCCTTCAAATCCACCCGATAATCCTCTGATAATCCAATAATCACCCATTATCAAACATATTGGATTCAGTTTCCGATCCATGGGAAATTGCCGATGCCCGTTCCGTCCCGAGTTCGCATCGCTGTACTCCTGTTGTTCGCCACCGCCTTCCRGCCCCTTCATGCGACTGACCTGACGAGTTCGGAGGTGGGCTACAAACTGAGCCGCGCCGACAACCCGTTCGTCGTGGTACCCGGCGCGATCATCGACACGCGTGGGAACGGCGCCGTTGCCATCGACGCATCGGGCAGCTCCGGCTGGGCACTGACCAACAACGGCACCGTCTATGGCGGCTACAACGCGGTGCACCTCCCCCTGGGCACCTTGACCAACTTCGGCGTGCTGGCGAGCCCCGGCACCACCGCGGTGGCGATGTTCGCYGGCGGCACCGTGGTGAACCACGCCGGCGCGGTGATCGCCGGCAAGCTCGACGGCATCTACCTCGGGCAGTCCGGCAGCATCGTGATCAATGCCGGCGACATCGCCGGCGAYGTGTTCGACTACTCCAGCACGCAGGCCGCCATCCATTTCGCCGAGAGCGGCACCGTGGTCAATCTGGCGACGGGCCGCATCGTCGGGCATGCGCACGGCATCCTGGCCACGCCTGCCCTCACCCTCGACAACGCCGGCTTGATTGCGTCGGACGAGGGCGCAGCCATCGACCTGCACTCGGGCCCCAGCGCGCCGGCCTCCATCGTCAACAGCGGCACGATCAACGGGCGCAGCGGCGTGGCCATCGCCTTCGGCCCGGCGGACGACCGGCTCGAGATCACCGGCACCTCGCGGATCACCGGCGTCGTGGACGGTGGCGCGGCGGGCAGCGCCGGCAACATGCTGGTGCTCGGCGGCGCCGACGCTGGCAGCTTCGACCTCTCCGCGCTCGGCCCCGCCGCGCAGTACCGGAACTTCGGCATCCTCCAGAAGCAGGGCGCCAGCATCTGGACACTGACGGGCGCGAACCTCGACGAGCAGGCGTGGCAGGTCGGCGGCGGCGGCTTCGTGGTGGCCGGGCAGCTCACCGGCAGCCTGACCGCCCAGCCCGGCGTCACCGGCCTCTATATAGAAGTGGCGCCGGGCGGAGCGCTCCAGTCGCCGACAACCAGCGCCATCACCCTCAACGGCGGGAGCCAGATCGTCAATGCCGGCACGATCACGGCCAGCGGCGCGGGCGTCCCGGCCATCCGGATCGGTGGCGCGGATGGTCCCGCCAGCGTGGTCAACCAGCCGGGGGCGACGATYGCCGGCAGCCAGGGGCCGGCCATCGTGGCGGGCGCCAACGTCGCCATCGTCAACGCGGGCACGCTGAGCGGCAGCGGCGTCGCCGTGCAGTTCACCGGGGCAAATAGCACGTTGACGCTCGATACCGGCAGCGCCTTATCGGGCGACCTCGACGGTGGCAACGGCGCCGGCAACGCCCTGATTCTGCAGGGCAGCGGCAGCCTGCCCGGCCGCGCCTATAACTTCCCCAATTTTTATATGCGCGGCACGGACTGGTTGCTCGACGGCACCGCGGAGATCGGGACATCGGCCACGGTCGAGACCGGCACCCTGCGCGTGAACGGCACGCTCGCCAGCCCGGCCGTGGCGGTGTCGCCCGGCGCGGCGCTGGCCGGCACGGGCACGGTACAGGGCGCCGTCAGCGTGCAGGGCATCGTCGCGCCCGGGAACACCGTCTTGCCGACTACGCCGAGGGCGCCGCTGTCGGTCGGCACGCTGTCTGTCGTGGGCAGCTACAGCCACGCGGCCGGCGCCGYGTATCAGGTGGATGTCTCGCCCACCAGCAACGACCTGATCGACGTCACCGGCCCCGCCGCGCTGGCCGGCGGCATGGTGCAGGCCCGTCTGCGCGCGCTGTCGCTGCGTCCTGCCGATACGTACCGCATCCTGTCGGCCTCGGGCGGGCTGACCGGCACGTTCGCGGGCGTGACCACGCTCAATCCGTTCGCCACGCCGTCCCTGGCCTACGATGCCGGGAATGCCTACCTCGTGGTCGCACGCGGCTTCGCCCTGGCCGGCGGTACACCGAACGAGATCGCCGTGGAAACTGCCCTGGACCGCGACGCCTTCGCCGCAGGCACCAACAACGCGCCGAGCCGGGACTTCCTGTCGGTGGCGCTCGAACTGTTCAATCAGGAAGGTGCAGGAGCCTACGCGGCGATCGACCAGTTGAGCGCGGAAGCCTACGCCGCGCTGCCGAACGCCCACTACGCGGCGGCGCGGGCGGGCATGAACGCCATCGACACCCGGCTTGCGGACAACACCTGCACCGGCGCGGCACCGGCGGGGCGCTTCTGCGCATGGGCCACAGTGCTGGGCAACACCGGCCGCATCGGCGGGTATGACACGTGGCTGTCGCAGGACATCAACCTGGCGGGCGTCATGGCCGGGGTCGACTATCAATGGACGCCGGCGTTCACCGGCGGGATGGCATTCGGCTACCTCCACGGCAATACCTTCACCCACGGCCTGCCGGTGCACGGCCAGTTCGACAGCTAYCAGGCCGTGCTCTATGGCCGCTACACRGCAGGCCGTTTCTGGTTCCGGCAGGCACTGGGCTACGCGCGCAATATCGACGATATGCGTCGCGACATCACGTTCACCGAGGTGCCCCGTACGGCCACGGGCGGCGCGCACGGCAATCAGTTCTTCACCGCCCTGCGCACCGGCGTGGACCTGCCGCTGGCCCTGCCCGGCGTGCTGTCACCGTTTGCCGGCGCGGAGTTGCAGTCTGTGAAGTTGTCCGGCACGGTGGAATCCGGGGCGGACAGCGTCAACCTTGTGCTGCCTTCGCGCACGACGCATTCGGTCCGGTCGCTGCTCGGCACCGAGTGGCGCCATCTGTTCGACGGACCGGGCGGCGCGTGGCGTATCGACGCCGCGGCGGCCTGGGTCCACACCTTCGGCACGAACACGCTGGCTATCAACGCGCGCTACGCCGGCGCCCCCGCCACCGACTTCACGGTGCACGGCAGCGGCCAGAACCGCAATGCCGCTCAACTGCGGCTGGGCATGAGCGTCAGTCCCACGCCGCGTAGCCGATTGTCCATTCGCTACGACGGCGAACTCGGCACCCACGGCAGCACGCATGGCGGCGCRGTGGGCTTCTCCTATCACTGGTAGGTCCAGCGACTCGCAGATTATTCAAATCGATGTCGRCGAAGGGGGTGGCCTGACAGCAGAGAGATTGCATTTTCAGGAAACAGCGATGGTGACATCACGGCTAAGCGGCTAACGTAGGCCAACGGTGTTCACACAGATCGCATATGCAAACAAATATTCCGCTGGAGGTTGAGACAGACCATCCGAGCCACCTCGGCACCCATCCCGCCGAGATGGAGGCTGCCCTGCTCAGGAATCGGTACTGCAAGACCATGGCCGAGTTCTTCGAAGCACCGGCCACCGTATCGCTATCGCGCGTGGCGCGGGCGATGTACCGACTGGGCCGGGTTCGCCAATGGCAGGCCATCAATGCCACCGCGCGCGGTGCGCCCGCGCCGAATACGGCCAGCCTGCGGTCCGGCGTGCTCGAAAGCCTGGCCGGCTCGCACGCCATGGTCGTGCACCGCAAGCACTGGTACGGCACCCACTATAACAAGACCGATCTGTCCGATCTGGCGCTCCAGGTGGCGATGCTGCTTGCGCTCGACTGGCGCGATCTGGCGGCGTTCGCGCTRCGGGAATGGTTTGGCGAGCACTCCGAACTCGACAATCTCTACCAGCCCACGCTGAGCGGCGTCACCGGCATGATCATCCGGGTGGCCGGGCAGGCGCTCGATGTCGAGGTGCCCGGGGCCGCGTTCCGCCCCACGGAATCGCCGCTTGCCGATATGGCCTTGCACTGGCGCGACAACGAAACCGCGTTCGTGGAACTGGCGCTACAACTGGCCGACCGCCATCTCGCGCAAAGCCACGGCCATTCGCCCACGGCACTCGCGGACTTCGACCAGCCCATCGAACAGGCCGTGCCGGTGGAACTGCTGATGCTGCTGCGCCTGCGCGGCTATGCGGCCACGCCGCGCTGGCTGGCCGTCCATCCGGCGCTGGCGCATCCGGCCGCGGTGCTGTGCACGGCGGCCTCCCCGGTGCCCTCGCAGCGCTGCGAACAGTTCGTCATGCAGATGGTCCGCCTCCTGCCCGAGTACCAGGCATTGCGCACGGCCCTCGCGGCGCAGCAGGCCAGCCTGCGCGCCAATCGTCCCCGATAGCTCTCCCCCTCACCCGCCGGCCGCCACGCGCCGGCGGGGCCTTGACCACGCCAGCATGACCTGTTCGGAGACAACGTTATGACCTTGATGGCCAATCGCATCGCCGTCGCAGACGACCACCCTCTCATCCTCAAGGCATTGCATGACTGCCTCGCCGCCACGCCTGGGTTCGAGGTGATCTGCGCATGCGCAAACGGCGGCGCGTTGATCCATGCGCTGGCCGATGCCGAACTCGACATCATCGTGACAGACTTCGCCATGGGGCAGGCAGACCGCAGTGTCGACGGCTTCAACCTGCTGCGGCAGCTCATCGCGCGCCATCCCGACGCCCGCATCGTGGTGATCAGCGGCCAGATGAACCCGGGCATCGTGGCCCGTGCCATGCACCTCGGCGTGCGCGCGTTCGTCAGCAAGCAGGATGAACTCGACGAGGTGGTCCAGGCCTGCGTGCACGTGACCACCACGGACGAGTGCTTCTATTCCTCGACCATCCGCACGCTGCTGAACGCCTCCGGCGCCATGAAGAAGGCAGTCCACGACCTGACCCTGCGCGAGACGGAAGTGGTGCGCCTCTACGTCCAGGGCTTGCAGTTACAGGAGATCGCCACCCGGGTCGGGCGGTCGATCAGCACCGTCTCATCGCAGAAATCCACGGCCATGGACAAGCTCGGGGTCAAGAAGAACACCGACCTGATCCGCTACGCCTACGAACACGGTGTGATCTAGGCGCCGCGCCCTGCCGCGCGTTCCTGCAGGAACGCGATCAGCGTGGCCACGGCGCGCGTCTGGTAGCGCGCCGGCATGTAGAGCAGGTACATGGTGGTCCGGAGGAAAGATAAATCCTCCGGCGGCAGCGGCAGGCGCAGCAGCGCCCCCGTGGCGAGGTCCTGATCCACCATGTAGTGCGGCACCAGTCCCACCCCCAGCCCCTGGAGGATGGCATCGCGCAGGAAGAAGAAGTTCGCCGACATCAGCCTGGGCCGAATGTCGAGCTGCCGGCTTGCCGGGCCCGGCCTCCCCGCCGCGTGCAGCTTCTGGCCCGTCAGYTCCGAGGTGATCAGCGGCAGGTCCTTGAATTGCTCGAGGGTCTGCGGCATGCCGTAGGTGCGCACCAGATCCGGCGTCGCGCAGGCCACATATTCGACGTCGCCCAGGCTGCAGGCCACGGCGTTGGTGGGCGCGTCGCCCATCACGCGGACGGAGAAGTCCACCGCGCCCTTGATCAGGTCGTCGATGTCGTTGTCGAACACCACGTTCAGCGTGATGGCCGGATACAGGTTCATGAACGCGATGAACCACGCGGACATGGTGTGCTGGCCGAAGCCGCTCGGCACGCTGAGCCGGACCGTGCCGCTCAACCGCTTCCCCAGACTCTGGACCGACTCCTGCGCCGCCATYACTTCGTGGCGGATGGCCCGGGCATGCTCATACAACTGCCAGCCGAGTTCCGTCGGTTCCAGYTGCCGCGTGCTGCGTCGCAGCAATTCCGCGCCAATCTGCCGCTCGAAGTGGTTGAGGCGCTTGCTGACGTTGGCGCGGCTCATGCCGAGCTGCGCCGCGGCGCGGCTGAGATTGCCGGCCTCGATGATGTCCACGAGCAGGGACAGCCCGTTCAGGTCCATTGTCAACTTTCCGTAGTCATATGCGTTGCGGATTGGTAGCAATTGTCAAGCATACGGAACATATAGACAATGCGCTGACAGGAGACACAGACAATGGAATTACAGAATCAGGCCGCGCCGTTGCCGTTGGCAGGCGTGCGCATCCTTGACCTCTCGCGCGTACTGGCCGGGCCGATGTGTGCGATGGCGCTGGCAGACCTCGGCGCCGATGTCATCAAGGTCGAGCACCCCGCGCGCGGCGACGACACCCGMGACTGGGGCGTGCGGATCGGCACGCGCAATACCTCCTATTTCAATAGCGCCAACCGCAACAAGCGCTCGGTCACCCTGGACTTGCAGAGCGAAGAGGGCGTGCAGCTGGCGCGCCAGCTGGCCGCGCGCAGCGACGTGGTGATCCAGAACTTCAAGGTCGGTGGCGCCGAAAAGCTGGGCCTTGGCTACGAACAGCTCAGCGCGGACAATGCGGGCCTCGTCTATTGCTCGATCTCCGGCTACGCGCGCTTCACGCCGGAGGCCGAGCGTCCCGGCTACGACCTCGTGGTGCAGGGCGAAGCCGGCGTAATGGCCACCAACGGYGAGGCCGGGCAAGGTCCGCTGAAGTTTGGCGTCGCGGCCGTGGACATGTTCACCGGCATGTACGCCGGGCAGGCGATCCTGGCGGCGCTGTTCGCGCGCCACACCACCGGACGCGGACGCCATGTGCAGATGGCCCTCTATGACTGCGGGCTGATGATCACGTCGTACTACGGCATGGAAGCGCTGCTCAAGGCCGGCGATCCGCCGAAGTTCGGCAACGCCCATCCGTCCATCGTTCCTTACGGCGTCTTCGAGGCCGCCGACGGCCCGCTCGTGATCACCGTGGGTAACAACGGCCAGTTCCAGCGATTCTGCCGCGAAGTCATCGGTCGTCCCGAATGGGCGGAAGATCCGCGATTTGCGACGAACACGACGCGCTCGGCCCATCGCGACACCCTACTGGCCGCACTGCGCGAGACCCTGCGGCGCTTCACCCGGGCCGAATTGCTGCAACGGCTGACCGCCGCGCAGATTCCGTGCGGCGAGGTGCTGGGCATGCTCGACGCGCTACAGTCCCAACGCACCGCCGACGCGGGGCTGCTGCACCATTTCCACGACACCGAGGCCGGCGCGCAGGCCGTGCTGGCCCCGCCCTATGCGATGGATGGCCAACGCCTGCCCGTGCGGCGCCCGCCGCCCCATATGGGCGAGCACACCACGGAAATCTTCAAGGAAGTGCTACAACTCGACGACAACGCTATCGCGGGCCTGCGATCCCGAGGCGTGATCTGATCCCGATATTTCGATTCAAAACTGGAGACAAAACCCATGACCAAGCTGCGACTCAGCCGCCGCCAGATCCTCAAGGCCGGCGCCGCGGCCTCCCTGGCATCGATGATGCCCGCCGTGCTCGCCAAGACCGGCTGGCCGGAGAAGTTCATCAAGATGACCGTCGCGTTCCCGGCGGGCGGCCCCACGGACACCGCCGCCCGGATCGTGGCCCAGAAGCTGTCGGAGCGGCTCGGGCAGCAGGTCATCATCGAGAACAAGCCGGGTGCGTCGGGTTCCATCGGCACGGCCAGCTTTATCAAGAGCCCGGCCGATGGCTACAGCCTGTCGATGTTCGGCATGCCGGCCCTGCTGGCACCGCTGATGTACAAGAACAACGCCTATGACGTGAAGAAGGACTTCCTGTCCGTGGCCACGGTCTATGTGCTGCCGATGGCCATCGTCATCAATCCCGCCGTGGTGCCCGGCGTGGAGACCCTGCCGGACCTGATCCGCTTCGCCAAGGCCAGCAAGACGCCGCTGAACTACACCAGCTCGGGCACCGGCAGCTTCGGGCACCTGGCCATGGAGCAGCTCAAGGACCTGGGCGGCTTCGACATGCAGCACGTGCCGTACCGCGGCAGTGCGCCGGCCGTTGCGGACCTGCTGGGCGGACAGGTGGGCATCATGTTCGCCGACGTAGTGGCCGCCCTGCCCCACATCCGCGCCGGCAAGCTCAAGGCGATCGCCCTGAGTTCGCCCAATGCCAAGGTGCTGCTGACCGGCGTGAAGACGGTGTCCGAACAGGGCTTCCCGGGCTTCGACTTCGACTCCTGGGGCGGCCTGATCGCGCCGCTGGAGACGCCGCAGGCCATTGTGGACCGCATTGCCCGCGAGACCCGCGACATCGTCACCAGCGACAAGGAACTGCAGCAGAAGCTGGTAAGTGCCGGCGCCATCGCCTCGTTCCAGGACGGCAAGCAGATGCAGGCACGCCTGAACAAGGACTACGACCGCTGGAGCGCCATCGTCAAGGCGAAAAACATCACCGCCATGTAAGGCGAATTAAGCTGGCATCGCCCCGCCATCCACGGCCTCCGGGGAAAGCTGCTCGGCGTTTCGGATCCCGAACGGGATATGGACGCATGGCAGGGTCCCGGCGGCCGGTTCCAGATGCAGGCGCTGGTCGTCGAAAAAAATGTGCGGCTGGAGCACTTCCAGGACGAGCCGCTTCTCCACCCCGCCCAGAAAGAACGCCTCGTTGACCGAGATGCCCCAGTGGCGCATGGTGTTGACCACGCGTTCATGCGCCGGCGCGTTGCGCGCGGTGACGATCGCCACGCTCAACTTCTGCTTGTACTGCGGGTCCCGCTGCACGCGCTCGCTCTCGAGCGCCTGGATCACCGCCAGTTTCTTCAGGAACGGCGCCAGGGGTCCCGGATTGTGGGGGATGTCGATGTGTTTCTGCTCGTGCTGAAGGAATGCGTCGAGCTGGCCGTTGTGGAAAACGGCCTCGGCCGCATCGTCGGCAATCACCCCGTCAAAGTCGAAGGCCAGCCGTAGCTCGTCAGACTCCGTATCGGCGGGCAAGGTGCCAGCCAGAACCTGGCCGGCCGCATGCCCAGCCAGGATCGCCTGGCGGACATCGGTCTGATTTGCGGAAAGGAACAGGCTGATGTTCAGGGCTTCGATATAGCGCTGCGGCGCGCCGCCCTGCAGAAACAGGGCACGACTGATATCCAGCCCATGAGCCTTGATCGACTCCATCACCCGCATGCCGGTGTCGGGATCATTCCTGGAGAGCAGGATCACCTCCACCAGCGGATCACCCGGACGCAGTTCGTTGAGCGATAGCAGTCGTCGAATGAAGGGAAATGCCACGCCCGGGCGCAACGGCACGTGCTGGTGCTTGCGTTGGTAGTCGCGGTAGGCTTCCTCGCCGTCGCCGCGGAAAATCTTGTCGGACTCGTCGAGATCGAACAGCGCACTCGACGCGAGCCCCAGTACCAGCCGGTTGGTCAGATCGTAAGGCATAGGTGATTGTTGCTCGCAAGGGGTCAGGCCCCGCCGTGAAATCGAAAGATGCTAAGTCTATCCGGACAGCAAGCGCCATCAGTGCGAGGAGACGTACTCAGCGTCATGGAACACCGGGGGGACCGCAAACCCTTCTCGCATTCGCTTCGCCTCCGTCGCCGGGGTCAAGCCAAAAAGTCTTCTAAATTCTCTGCTGAATTGTGATGGACTTGTGTAGCCCACGGCACGGCCAGCCGCTTCTGCGGTCAGATCTTGACGCACCATTAGCAGGCGAGCCTGATGCAGGCGCGTCGACTTTAGATACTGCATGGGTGACGTCTGCGTGATCGCCTTGAAATGGCTGTGGAAGGTAGGAATACTCATGCCGGCTTCCAGTGCGAGTTGCGACAGGTCGAGCGGTTCCGCGTAGTCGGCGTGAATGCGGCGCAGCGCCCGGCCAATCTTTCCATACTGACCTTTCATCGCAAGCGCCTCTCGCATGGCGCTTCCCTGCTCCCCGGTGAGTACCCGGAAATACAGTTCTCGCAGCAGACCGGGACCCAACACGGCTGCCTCGAGCGGTCGGTTCATCGCCTCCAGGAAGCGCAATACCGATGCGCGCATGTCCGCATCCATTGGACTTGACATCATGGCCTGCGGTGGCTGCGCGCGCTCGGCCACCGACTGCCGGTCGATYTGCAGCATCAACTCGGCGGCGACCGCAAAATCCAGGTGCAAATACATCGCGAGAAGGGGATGCGCCGGCGTCGCGTCCGTCTCCATATCGAATGGAACGGGAACTGAGACGGCGAGGTAGTGCTGCGCGTCGTAGACATAGCGCTTGTCACCGAAGTAACCACGCTTGCGGCCCTGGCAAACGATGACAATTCCCGGATCGTAAAGAACCGGAGTACGCGACAAGGCGCGATCGGAGCGCAGTATTCGGACCCCGGGGAGCGCCGTGAGGTTGTATCCCTCGTTGTGCGCCAATGCGCCGAGCAGATCGACCAATCGTCGTTGCCCACCGTCTGACGAAGACGGATGATTACCCGTATCACTCTTCGAATACATAGTTTTAGGCAAGAAAAACAGGAGATTGGCGCTTATATCACTGACTTCTGCAGAATAACATGCGCTCTCCAGTCTACCGAACGGAGAAGCTCAAATGGCATCCAGCAAACGCTTGCTCATTACCGGCGTCAGCAGCGGCTTTGGTCGTGCGCTCGCTCAAGAGGCGCTAGCGGCCGGCCACCGCGTGGTCGGCACGGTGAGAAGCGCGCRARCGAAGCAAGACTTCGAAGCGCTATCCATCGACAGGGCTTTCGCCCGCATACTCGACGTGACCGAATTCGACGCCATCGACGGCGTCGTTGCGGAGATCGAATCGAACGTCGGCCCCATCGATGTCCTCGTCAACAACGCGGGCTACGGGCATGAGGGCATTCTGGAAGAGTCGCCTTTGTCCGARATGCGCCGACAGTTCGACGTGAACGTGTTCGGCGCAGTCGCCATGGTGAAGGCCGTGCTGCCTTTCATGCGTGAACGCCGGCGCGGTCATGTTCTTAACATTACGTCTATGGGCGGCTACATCACGATGCCCGGTATTGCTTACTAYTGTGGGAGCAAGTTYGCTCTGGAAGGCATCTCGGACGCGCTTGCCAAGGAASTGCAGCCCTTCGGTATTGCGGTTACCGCTGTCGCGCCGGGCTCGTTTCGCACCGACTGGGCGGGTCGATCGATGACCCGCACGCCACGCTCAATCCCCGACTACGACGCTATCTTCGAACCGGTTCGCGAGGCACGTATCGAGAAGAGCGGAAAGCAGTTGGGAGATCCCGCAAAGGCAGCGCGTGCGATGCTCGCCGTGATCGATGCAGATCAGCCGCCCGCGCATCTTCTGCTTGGTAGCGACGCACTCCAACTCGTGCGAAGCAAGCTGTCTGCTGCAGCAAGCGAACTCTGCGCCTGGGAACACGTCACAGTGTCGACCGACGGTTGAGCGGCCTTGAACGGGTCAACTCAATTCCTTTGCCAGATATTCGCCAGTGCGGCTCGTCGCCACGCTGGTGATATCGGTGGGGCGGCCGCTAGCCACGACGCGGCCGCCCTGCTCTCCGGCGCCCGGACCCATGTCGATCACCCAATCCGCCTGGGCCACGACACGCATGTCGTGCTCGACAACGACCACGGTATTGCCCGCATCCACCAGCTCCTGTAGTTGCAGGAGCAGGCGGTCCACATCGGCCGGATGCAGTCCGTTGGTGGGTTCGTCCAGCACGTAGAGCGTGTCGCCGCGCTGGGCGCGCTGCAGTTCGGTGGCCAGTTTGATCCGCTGTGCCTCGCCACCCGACAGCTCGGTGGCCGGCTGCCCCAATCGAAGGTATCCCAATCCGATGTCCTGCAACGCCTTCAGCGAYCGCATCACCGAAGGCTCATCCGCAAAGACTTCGCATGCCGCATCGACRGTCAGGTCGAGGATCTCGGCAATATTCCGGCCTTGCCAGGTGATTTCCAGCGTCTGCGCCTGATAGCGCGTGCCGTGGCAGGCGGTACACGGCGCATACACACTCGGCAGGAACAGCAGCTCCACGCTGACGAAGCCCTCGCCTTCACATGTGGGGCAACGGCCTTGGGCGACGTTGAAGGAAAATCGTCCCGGCGTATAGCGCCGCTTGCGCGCGGCGGGGGTGTCGGCAAACAGCTTGCGGACATGATCGAACAGCCCGGTATAGGTAGCGAGGTTCGATCGCGGGGTGCGGCCAATGGGCTTCTGGTCGACGCGCACCAGACGGCGCACCGCCTCCAGGTCGCCCGCCACGCGCCCACTTGTCGGCGTATCCGTCACCGCGAACAGTGGATCGCGCTCCTCGTCGGCATCGCTATCGTTGGCGCGGCCAAGATGCCGGTTCACCARCTCCGGCAGGGCCTGGCTGATCAGGCTCGACTTCCCCGATCCCGAGACACCCGTCACCGCCACGAAGCACCCCAGTGGTATCGCCGCATCGATCTTGTGGAGATTGTTGCGGGCGACATGCACGAGCTTGAGCCACCCAGCGGGTTCGCGGGGTTCTCGCAGCGGCACCTGTTGCTCGCCAAACAGATACGCTGCGGTACGCGATGCCTGCACCGCGGCAAGCCCGTCGAGCGGCCCGCTGTAGAGCACGTGGCCGCCGCCCTCGCCAGCGGCCGGCCCCACGTCTACGATCCAGTCCGCGTGACGCATGGTCTGTGTGTCATGTTCGACCACGAACAGCGAGTTGCCGGCGGCCTTCAATCGTCGCAACGCCACCAGCAGCGCTTCGCCATCGGCGGGATGCAGCCCGGCCGAGGGCTCGTCGAGCACATAGACCACGCCGAACAGTTGGGAAGATAGCTGCGTGGCCAGCCGCAGCCGTTGCAATTCGCCCGATGACAGCGTCGGCGTGCTGCGGTCCAGCGACAGATACCCGAGCCCGAGATCGATGAGCGTGGAAACCCGCTCCATCAGCTCTTCCGCGATGCGCTGCGCGGCCAGCCGCTTTTCGTCGGAGAGGTTGGGCGTGCGTCGCACGTCGGGCGCCGCCTTGTGTGCGGATCCCCCTGCCGCCACGCGCCGCGCCGTGGCGGCGCGCATCGCCTTCGTGCTCAGCACCGCGCCGGAGATTGCCTCGGGGCTCGCCCACTCGCCGTGCGCAATCGGCCGCATGATCTCCGCCACGCGGGCAAGCGGAAGGTTCGCGAACGTGCCGATGTCCATGCCCGCAAACGTCACCGATAGCGCTTCCTTCTTGAGCCGCTTGCCGTGACAGGCCGGGCATTCGCGTCCAATCATGTATTGCGAAACGCGCTTCTTCATCAGCGCGCTCTGCGTCGTGGCGAAGGTCTGCAGAACATAGCGACGGGCGCCCGTGAACGTGCCCTGATAGCTCGGCTCCATCTTGCGCTTGAGCGCGGCGCGCACCTCCTTGGGCGTGAATCCTGCGTACACCGGCACCGTGGGCTGTTCYTCGGTGAACAGGATCCAGTCACGGTCCTTCTTCGGCAGCTCGCGCCACGGCTTGTCCACGTCGTAACCGAGCGTCACCAGGATGTCGCGCAGGTTCTGCCCGTGCCATGCGGGCGGCCACGCCGCGATGGCGCGCTCGCGTATCGACAAGGTATCGTCGGGCACCATCGACTGCTCGGTCACATCATAGATGCGCCCCAGACCATGGCACGTGGGGCAGGCGCCCTCCACCGTGTTGGGCGAGAAGTCCTCGGCGTACAGCATCGGCTGCCGGGACGGATAAGTGCCCGCGCGCGAATAGAGCATGCGGACAAGACTCCCCAGCGTGGCGACGCTTCCAACCGTGGAACGTGCATTCGGCGTACCGCGTTGCTGCTGGAGCGCGACGGCGGGCGGCAGCCCTTCGATCGCATCCACCTCCGGCACGCCAACCTGCTCGATCAGCCGTCTGGCATAGGGGGCCACCGACTCGAAGTAGCGCCGCTGCGCTTCCGCGTAAAGCGTGCCGAATGCCAGGGAGGACTTGCCGGACCCCGAGACCCCGGTAAATACGACCAGCGCGTTGCGTGGGATATCGACATCGACGTTCTTGAGGTTGTGCTCACGGGCCCCGCGCACGCGGACGAAGTTGTCCGCCGCGTGACCGGACGCGGCCGGAAWCGTGTCGTCGGGTGTCAGTGGGTGCCGGCGGTATTCATCCTTCATGCGATTTGTCTGTCTGAAAGCGGCGCCCTTGCAGAAATTTCCGACTGAATCTTCATCTTTCCTGCGGATTCGAGGGGGCGCTTGGCGATAGCCTCAACAAGGCAGGAAACATGCCAAATCGGATTGGGGTGAAGAGACCGCCGCAAAGACGCCTGCTCGASATCTACTGCGGCCTGCCCCTACTCCTCGTCCATTTCGGCAAATCTCTCGACCAAAAACTCGATCAATGCGCGTACGGCTGGCAAAACGCCGCGCCGGGACGGGAATACGACGTGAAGCAGTTCGGCGCGAGGTGCCCAGTCCGGCAGGAGCCGTACCAGCTGCCCCGCGTTCAACTGCTCACGTACCATCATCACCGGCAGCTGGCCGATACCGACACCTGCCAGTGCTGCGGCTCGCAGTGCAATCATATCGCCTGTCACCAGGCGCGGGCGATGTCGCACCACCGCCTGCGCCCCATCCGGACCAAACAGCGTCCAGGCGTATTCCGCCTGCGTTGCGCCCAGTGCAAGGCTTGGCAGGTCGGCGAGATCAGCCGGCGCGCGTGGCAGCTCGCGCTGCCCTTCTACCAGGGCGCTACTGGCCACCAGACATTGCCTGCGTTCCGCCAGCACGCGGATGACAAGGTCGCTGTCTTGCAATGGCGCCGGCCTGACGCGGATGGAAACATCCACAGCATCGCCGACCGGATCCACGCGCCGATTGGTCGCTTCCAGATGCACGATCACCTGCGGGTGCGCGGCCATGAACCTGGCCAGCATGTCGCCGACGTGCGCGTGCAGCAATGCCACCGGACAGGTCACCCTGACGGTACCGCGCGGCTCGGCGCGCGTCAGCTCCACGGCTTCCTGTGCAGCCTCGGCCTCCATCAGCATCGCCTTGCAATGCTCGTAGTAGGTGCGGCCAATCTCGGTCATGGTGAAGCGGCGCGTCGAGCGCTGGATCAGCCGAACGCCGAGTCGTTCCTCCAGGACGGCGATGCGCCGGCTAAGCCGGGACTTGGGCATTCCCAGTGCGCGGCCAGCCGGCGCGAATCCGCCGTGCTCAACCGCCTGCACATAGAAGTAGAGGTCATTTAGGTCCTGCACGCCACTTCCTTCTCCCTTCATCGTTCACCAGATAGGACTATGACGTCCAATCTAGCACTCTAGTGCGTCCCGCGTCCCAATCCTATGCTTTCTCCATCCGACGAATGGTCGCKAGCGGCCAGACCTTCCACACGGTGCGATGCCACCGCCCCTTACCCAGGAGACCCATCATGTCCCAACCCGCCAACTTCAACGGCAAGCGACCTGTCATCGACCCGGACGACTCGGCGATGCTGCTGATCGATCATCAGAGCGGTCTCTTCCAGACCGTAGGCGATATGCCCATGCCGGAACTGCGCCAGCGCGCCGCCGCCCTGGCAAAGATGGCGACGCTGTGCAAGCTGCCGGTCATTACTACGGCTTCCGTGCCACAAGGGCCCAATGGCCCGCTGATTCCGGAGATTCACGAGAACGCACCGCACGCGAAGTACGTCGCGCGCAAAGGCGAAATCAATGCATGGGACAACCCCGAATTCGTCGCCGCCGTGGAAGCGACRGGCAAGAAAACCCTGATCATCGCCGGCACCATCACGAGTGTGTGCATGGCGTTCCCGTCCATCAGCGCCGTGGCTGACGGGTACCGGGTTTTCGCCGTAGTGGATGCTTCCGGCACCTACTCGAAGATGGCGCAGGAAATCACGCTGGCCCGCGTGGTGCAGGCCGGTGTGGTACCGATGGATACCGCCGGCGTGGCCTCCGAACTGCAACGCACGTGGCATCGCGATGACGCGCAGCAATGGGCGGAGATCTACACGAAGATCTTCCCGGCCTACCAGTTGCTGATTGAAAGCTACGCGAAGGCGCAAGACGTGCAGAAGAAGGGCGAGGCGCTGGACTCCGCGCGCTAAGCGTCGGAACCGGCATGGSCCTGGCGGCCCTGCCGGTTCCTTGATCGCAGGAGTGGTCAATGTCACGCATGTCGATAAGAGCGTCCGCGCCGCCGGTGGTACTGGCCTGCGTTCTCGCGGGCATGTCGTCCAATGGATGCGCCCAGCCGTCACCGCCCCCATACAATTTTCTTCGCTACGACGAGGATTACAGCTATCTGCGAGATCCGGCGCGCCGTAGCGACCCCTGGGACGCGATCAAGTATCGGCCGCTCGGTTCACCGGACATCTATCTGAGCCTGGGCGGAGAGATTCGAGAGCGCTTCGAATCCTACTCGGCGCCGAACTTCGGCGTGCCGGGCCCGTCGGCGGACGGCTACCTGTTGCATCGCCTCCTCCTCCATGCCGACGTGCATGCTGGCGACTATCTGCGCGCATTCGTGCAACTCGGCAATCATCTGGCGCCGGGCAAGGAGGTCGCCATACCGCCTTACGAAGACCGGGTGGACGTGCAACAGGCGTTTGTCGATGTGCATGTGCCRAAGGCAGGCAGCACGATGGACACCGCCTTGCTGCGGGTCGGGCGTCAGGARATGGCATTCGGCGCGCAACGGCTGGTGTCGGTGCGGGATGCGCCAAACGTCCGGCGCGCCTTCGATGGTGTCCGCGTGGGTGGTGCTACAAACAGCGGTGTGAAGATCGATGCGTTTGCCACGCGGCCGGTGCTGCTGAAGGCGGGCGATTTCGACGATCGGCCCAATCAGTCGCAGGCCTTTTGGGGCGTCTACTCGACCTTCCCCAAAACCTTTGTGCCGTCATCGGGCATCGACGTCTACTACCTTGGCTTCGAGAACAACCACGCGCTGTACAGCATCGGAACCGGCGTGGAGCGACGGCATTCCGTTGGTGGGCGGGTCTTTGGCACGCACGGTCAGTGGGACTGGGATTGGGAAGCCCTGGGACAGTTTGGCAGTTTTGGCGCGCAGGACTTGCTTGCCTGGGGCTTCTCCACCGACACCGGCTATGGATTTTCCGTCGCCGACTGGAAGGCGCGTGCGGGCATCAAGGCCACCATCGGCAGYGGTGATACCAATCCGCGCGACGGAAAGCTGGGCACGTATGGCGGCCTGTTTCCAAAACTGGCGTACTTCAATCAGGCAGGACTACTGGGTGCATCGAATGTCATGGACCTACAGCCGTCCCTGACGCTAAAGCCGATTCCGCGACTCAAGCTGACCCTGTCCTGGGACTTTATCTGGCGACAGACGACCAACGATGCCGTCTACACGAGCGTGGCCACGCCCATTCCCGGCACGGCGGGTCGCGCCGGGCGCTACACGGGCAGCCAACTTGCCTTTGACGTGTACTGGCAGGTGGACCGGCACATTGTCATGAATGCCGGCCTGGTGCATGTCGACGTGGCAAAAGTCCTCAGCGCCGTGGGCGGCCACAATACAAACTTCGTCTACCTGTCGGCGGCGTACACGTTCTGAACCGTCTGATGGCCCCGCTGCGGGGTCAATGCGACTTTGCCTTGTGTTCCAGATGATCGAAAGCGACGTCCTCCACGCGGGAGACCTTGTTTGCCAGTCGGAACTGGAACCAGAAGAGGGCAACTACCGCCAACATCGCAAGGCYGCCAAGTGCAAATCTGAGCCACATCTTTATCCTCGATTGATATCGTACGGTGACAAATCAAGCGTATGCGGACTCAGATACAAGCTGCATCAAGATGGCGTCGAGCGCGATAAAAATCCTGTTAAGTTTGTCTCAATGCATCAACAAGCCGCGACAGAGCACCGAAACGCCGCTGATGCAGAGAAGGACCAAGAGCGCGCGACGCACCGCGTSGGGCGAGATCCGACGACGCAGGCGAGAACCTATCGCCAGGCCGACGAGGCCGAATGGCAGGGCGAACACGGCACTGCGCAGCARATCACTCTGAAACAGCAATCCGCTGTATGCAAATGCTGTCAGGCGCACCAGCGCACTCACCATGATGACAGCCGCGATGGTCGAGCGAAACTCGTCGATCCGCGGAAGTCGCCGGGACAGGTACATGGTGTAGACCGGACCTCCGGTGCCGAACAATGCGCTGAACACACCGCCCACGACGCCGGCCGGCACTGACCACCCCCTSGCCGCCTCTTCCTCCCGATGCGCGCCGCCAAGGAGCGTCCGCCCCGTCATGATKAGCACAAAGAGTCCCAACCCGACAAGCAGCCAGCGGGACTCGACCTTGGCCAGTACGGTCGTACCGAGCGCCACGCCCACCATCATGAACGGGATCAGGCGGGACAGCTCTTGACGAGACACAGCGCTCCAGTTRCGCAGGCCAACCATTGTGGTCGTCACAAGATCGAGCAGAAGCAGCAGCGGCACCACGAACTGCAGCGGGATGAACTGCACCAGGATCGGCACGGCGACCATCGCTGCACCGAAGCCGGTGAGTCCGAACACCGTGTAGGCGCCAACCACTGTTGCCCCGAGGGCTGCGTAATGTTCAGTGCCCATGCCCTGTGCCCGTCCTAGTTGGCGGAGATCTTTCGCTTTGTCACCAGCGGCTTCCAGCGCCCCGATTCCTGGGCAATCTCCTCGGGAAGACGACCTTTCGGCGTGATCGTCCTGGCCATGCCTTGCGCGGCCAGATAGCGCTGCATGCCCGGTTCTGCAGCGGCGCGCTCCAGGTCGGCATACATTTTCGCCGTCAACGCCTTTGGCGTGCCGGCCGGCGCCATCAGCGCGAACCAGCCATAGAACGTAAAGCCCTCCAGCCCCGCCTCCGCGACAGTCGGCACGTCAGGAAGCAGCGCGGACCGTTCGTTGCCCGTCACGGCAAGCGCGCGAAGGCGGCCGCCCTTGAGGAGCGGGGAGATGGCATTGATGTTCCCCACTGTCATGTCTACCGTGCCCGCCATCAGGTCCGCATAGGCCGGTCCTTCGCCCTTGTACGGCACATGCACGACGTCGATGCCGGCAGCGTCGGCAAACGCTTCACTGGCGATATGCACCTGGCTACCGTTGCCTGCCGACGCGAAGGTCAATTTKCCCGGGTTGGCCTTTGCATAAGCGATGAGCTCGGTCATCGTTTTCGCCGGAATCTTCGTGTTGACCGTCACCACCATCGGCCCACTGGCGATCTTGCTGATCATCTCGAAGCTTTCAGCCGAGTAGGGAAGCTTCTGATAGATGAACGGGTTGACCGTGAACATGCTGCCGGAGGCGAGCAGCAGCGTGTAGCCATCCGGCACGGATTTGGCTACGGCTTCCGCGCCCACGGCACCGCCTGCACCCGGGCGGTTGTCCACGACAACGGGCTGCTTCCATTGCTTGCCCAGTTCCACGGCCACCGCACGTGCAAGCAGATCGGTCGCGCCGCCCGCGGCAAACGGCACTACCAGACGAATCGGCTTGCCCGGCCATTCCTCCGCGTGAGCCGGCACCATGGCTAGCGGAGCAATCGCAAACGCAAACATGGCTGCCGCGGTCGATGTGTTGTATCGCCTGGCGTCCGCATCGCCGCACAGCTCTTTCACAACGGGATGCTGACGTATCCGGCTCAACCCGTGCCGCCCTCGTCCAAACCAATGCCAGATGGCCTTGCCAGTGCTTGCTGCGTTCATCGTTGTCTCCTTTGTGTGGCGTCGCTTTCGTATGCGACTTTCGTATACGTCCTTACCGCATGCGTCAGCCCTTCTGCACCAGCTTCGGGCGGCCGTCGTCCGGTGTGCTGGCGGGTGTCGTGACAGCGGTCAATGCGTCAAGCAGCAACCTCGACAGATGCGCACGGGGGTTGTCGCGCGGCACCAGAATCCCGATGCGACGCATCAGCGGCGGCGAGCCGAACGGAATGGTGCGAATGGACGCCGGAAATTCGTTCTCGACGCCACGGGCCGGCACCACTGACGACCCCAGGCCGTTGGCSACCATCGCGATGACGCCTTCGAGCGTGTCGATCTCCATGGTCGAGCGGACGGCGATCTGTCGTCGCACCATTTCTTCCTGAACGAGCAGGCCCACGCGCGCCGTGCGATTGAATCGCACATAAGGCGTGGTTTCCAGCACACCCTTGTCCGAATCGCCGCGCGTAGTGGCGTGGGTGATCACGACAAACTCTTCGTTGAAGAAAGGCATGAACTGCAGGTCCAGGCGTGGAACCTCCGGCTCGGTGACAACGGCGACATCGAGTTGCCGCCGGTGCACCGCCCGTTCCAGATCGTGTGTCAGGCCCGTGGTCAGGTGAATGTCGATGCGATGACCCTGCTGGTGCAGGCGCTTCAAGGCCAGCGGCAACACCCCGGAGACGCAGGTGTGAACCGAGCCGAGCTTGAGCACACCGCCAGCCGCATCGCGCTTGAGGGCCGCGCTCATGCTCTCCCAGTGGGTCAGCAGGTCTCGGGCGCGATTCGTGAAGGCGAGGCCGGCRTCCGTCAAYACCGGCGGCCTGCGGCTACGATCGAAGATCGTGATGCCCAACTCYTCTTCGAGCGAGCGCATTTGCATGCTGACGGCCGATACCGTCAGGCCGATAGCATTGCCGGCCTCCGCGAAGCTGCCCCGGTCGGCGATGGCTACCAGCGTGTAGAGCGTCTTGACGTCCATGTCGAACTCTAGATGCCCAGCAGGCGGCGGGCGTTGCCACCCATCACCTTTTCGAGGTTCTCGGGACGGATCGGCAATGTTTCGAACCACTGCTTGTAGTCCCGTACCGGGCAGAATGGGAACGAGCTTGCGTACAGCATGCGRTCKGCGAGGAAGGAATCCGCGGCCTTGACGTATTCCTCCCAGCCTGGCATCCGCGAGAAGTACATGTCMGGCGAAAGGTACATATTCGGGCGGCGGAACGCGATATGCAGGATCTCGGTCACCCAGGGCCAGCCGCCGTGCGCAACGACGACCTTCAGCTTAGGGAAGTCCGCCAGCACGCGATCAGTGCGCACGGGGTCGGAGTAGCTCAAGTCCGGGCCGGCTGTTCCGCCTACCATCATGATCACCGGCACCTCCAGATCCTCGCAGTGCGCGTAGATCGGATAGAGGCGTCGATCGTCCGCGTACATGGGAACCGGGTAGGAGCCGGGCTCGATATTGATGGCCTTGAACCCGTGGGCGACCGCATCCGAAATGGTCTTGCACGCYGCCACGCGGTTCGTCGGATCGATCGAGGCGGCACCGATGAAGCGCTCCGGATAGTCGCCCACGATGCGTGCGACGTCTTCATTGGAGACGCTTCCCAGCGTGCCGGCAAGGCGACCGACCACCACGCCCTTGTCGACCCCGCCTTCGTCCATCTCCTTGAGCAGCAGTTCCATGGACTGTCGTTGCGCTGCGGGGGAAGGCTCGAAGCCAACSGTCCGGGTAAAGCCGTCGCGCCGCTCGCCGGCCGAGTACATCAACGTGTCGAGAAAGCCGCCGACCGGCGGGCGGAGTCTGAAATCAATGATCATGTCGTCTTCCTGGCTGGTTGGATGCGGGAATGGCCTTACATCACCTCGTTCTTGCGATCGTCGGTCTCGCCGTACCTGTGCAGCGCCGGCGGCTTGAGGCCGGCGTAGAGCTTGTCGATCCCGGCGTTGATGACCTCCGCGTGCTGCGCAAACAGCGAATTGCCTTCCAGGTCGCTCTCGACGATAAACGGACCGAAGTTCTCGACGTCGAACATCCACATCGCCTGTGCAATGCCGAGTTCATCCAGCCAGAACACGTCCTGCACACGCTTGATGCCGCGCCCAAGCAGCGCGCCCGTGCCATAGCCGACGGTTGTGAGGTAGATCGCCCCGCCGGGCGCCAGCACGCGCTTGTAGTCGTCGGCGGGCATGCCACCCTTGCCGATAAAGATGCGGCACCCCGTCTTCTCCATCCACTTGGGAATCCATTTGGAGAAGCGGAAGCTTGCCGTCGCGGTCACCGCGCCTACGTTGTAGCCGCCGTCCTCGTTGGGCGCCGCAGCCGGTGAACAGTGGAAGTTCACGTTGCTGAGCCCGCGCAGTTCCACCGGTGCCTCCAGGCCCTCATCGAGCACCTTCTTGTAGATGCCTTCCCGGGCGGTATAGACCAGGCCGGTCAAGTAGACGGCCGAGCCCAGCTCAAGTCTTGCGAGGTCTTCCGTCGTGGCTGGCAGATTGATGTGGAAGACCTTCAGTTCATCGTCTTGGGGGCTTACCATTCGACCGTCTCCCTGCGCAGGTATGGGGTGAACCACTGGGGGTCCGTGCGATATTCGATGTTGCCGTCCGGGTGAATCCGGGCCGTTGCCCGCCGCGACGACAGGCAGAACGTGTGGAGGCTGATCGGCATCCCGCCCGTGTGGGTGTGGCCTACCTCGATATGGCAGTCCACCACCATCGACGAGCCCACGAAGCCCATGGCACCCATGCCGATCGAGTTGCCCAGCGTCATCAGTTCGCGCTCGAGTTCGGCGATCTTGGGATCGGGATTGCGGTCGCCCACCACGCGCAGGCAGGCCGCCTGCTTGCCAAGCTGCATGCAGGTATCCTTCGAGCCGCCCAGGCCGATGCCGACGATGGCSGGCTGGCATGCCAGCCCGCGCTTGCCGAAGGCAATCAGCGTATCGAGCACGAATCGCTTGATRCCGTCGATGCCGTCGCCGGGGAACAGCATCCGGTAGTCGGTGCCGAACAGCCCGCCCTTGTGCACGGTCGTGATGTCGACCCAGTCGGCGTCGGGCTCGAACGACCACTCGATCTCCGGCGCATTGATGCCGACGTTATTGTTGTTGTCCGTGCGCCARAGCGGGTGCACGCGATTGGGCCGCAGCGGCACCGCCAGCGTGGCATCGGCCGTGGCCTTGCGCAGCGCGCGCTCGACCGCGACGAAGCCGCGCTGCACCGAAGCGTTGTTGCCAACCTTGACGTAGTAGCGTGGGAGCCCGGTATCGGCACACATGGGGCGCCGGTCCTGGTCCGCCGCTTCCCAGTTGTCCTGCATGGCGTGGATCACGAAGCGCGGCAGCTTGCCGGTCTCGGTCTTCTGCAACGCCTGGATGCCTTGCTTGTAGTCCTTGGGGATCTCGATCGCCGCGCGTTTCATGATCTCGAACGCGGCTTCCTCGACCCGATCGATGGAGATGGTCATCGTAGCGGTCCTCTATGCWGCAACTTTTGGGGGTTGACCGGCCTCACCGGTAATCAGGGACGTGCCTGGCGTYACGATGTCGAACTTCACYGGCACCATGTCCAGRCGAATATCRTCGCCGTCCGCGGTCACKCGGGTGTAGCGGCTSCCGTGCARATCGCCGGGCTCCGGGAAGTCCTCGCGGAAATGCGCGCCCCGGCTGTTCTCGCGCGCCARTGCGGAAACGGTGATCACGCGGGACATGTCCACGAGGCTYTGCAGRTTGAGCCAGTCATGCCAGGTGACGTTGTAGCGGCGGTCGCCATCCGGAACGCCCATGGCCAGCAGCGCCGCGTTGTGCGAAGCGATGGAATCCAGTCCCCGGCGCATCGCCGCCTCGTGGCGCAGTACACCGACGTCGTCCCACATCGTCTGGGCGAGCGCATCGCGCAAATCGTGAATGGCGCCGGGAGCCTTCGAGAACGGATACTCGGCACGCTCGATACCGCGCAGGATGACGCGCTTGTCCGGCTCCTTCCAATGCTGCACACCGGTGGCATACGCAGCCATCGAATCGCCGGCGATGCCGCCGAATACCGTCGAGTTCGCCACGCCATTGCCGCCCAGGCGATTGGCGCCGTGCACGCCGCCGCAATCCTCCCCGGCCGCAAACAGTCCCGGCGAAGCCGTGCTGCAATCCACATCGAACTCCACGCCGCCCATCAGATAATGAGCGGTGGGCACCACCTCCACGCGACCRCCGGCCAGGTCAAAGCCACAATCCTTGCAGCGGTTGACCATGCCGGGGAACGTCTTGGCCACCTTCTCRGGTCCAAGGTGGCTCATCTGGATGTAGATCCCACCCATCGGGCCGGTSCGGCCGGCGCGCATTTCGGCGTAGATGCCCCGGCTGACCACGTCGCGCGTCGCGCGCTCGCCGCGTGCGTCATAGTTGGTCATGAAACGGTCRCCGTTGCCATTGACCAGCCAACCGCCGGCACCGCGCAGGCCCTCTTCGAGCACCGTGCCGGTCATGCGGGTATCCGGGCCTCCCAGCAGTCCCGTCGGGTGGAACTGCACCATCTCCATGTCGCGCAGGCTCAGCCCGTAGCGCATGGCCATCGCCAGGCCGTCGCAGGTCTTGTCGCCGGATGGCGTGTGGTAGCGGTACATCGTCGGGCCCGCCCCCGTGGCCAGCAGCACCGCCTTGGCCTGTACGAAGCGGTAGGTGCCGCGCCGCATGTCGATGAACAGCACGCCGGCGATGCCGGAGCCATCCGCGGCCGGGATCAGCTCGATGGCGCGGTGCTCCTCCAGCTCTTCCACATCCAGGGCCCGCACCTGTTCCATCAGGCGATTGATGATCTCGATGCCGGTCAGGTCCGCCTTGTGGACGGTGCGGTCAAAGCTCTGRCCCGCGAAAGCCTTCTGGTGCAGCGTGCCGTCGGGGTTGCGGTCAAAGAAGCAGCCGATCTCGTTCTCGAGTTCCCGCACGCGCTCGACCGCGCCTTCGACCAGCCGCCAGGCCAGATCCTGGCGCGGCAGCCATTTGCCGCCCTCGATGGTGTCCATGAAATGGCGTTCGACCGAATCGCCTGTGGACAGCGCCACGTTGTATCCGCCCTGCACCATCCGCGTGCAACCGCACTTGCCGAGCAGGCCCTTCACCGCCACGGAAACCTTGAGCGCAGGATTGGCCTTCTTGGCATGCAGGGCGGCAAACAGCCCTGCCCCGCCCGTGCCAAGAATCAGGATGTCCGTCTTGTGGTTCTCGATCTGCATTTCAAATAACCCCCAGGGCAAAGATCACGCCGACGCACAGCGACAGCACACCACCCCAACTGATCCACGACAGGCGCGCGTCTCGGGTGGTACTCCATGGCAGGAGTTCAAGCGCCAGCAGTCGCAGGCCAAAGCACATGTGGATGGAMAACAGCAGCACCAGGCCCCATTCGCCGAACTTGACGGCGCCCATGTCGGCGAATTTCAGGAACGCGTCCATACGCGCCTGTTGCTCCAGCGCGAGTCCAAGGACATAGAAGTGCGCGGGCAGGAAGACGCCAAGCGCCAGCCCCGACAGGCGGTGACCAAGGAAGGCCCAGTAGGCGCGGTGGTTTCTCGGAGACTTCATGACAGCARGCCTCCCACTGCGGCAACCGCGCGCAGGCCCATCGACAGCAGCAACAGGCCGAAGAGGAAGCAGCACACCGATGCGGCGCCGCGGCTCAGGCGCGCCCATTCGATCAGGATGTTGCGCAGCCCGATCGGCACGTGCACCGCCACGCTGATCACGAACAGGGAATAGAACGGAATCCAGAAAAGACTGCCCTGCGTGCGCGCGAGAATCTCGGCGGCGGTCAGGCCGCCTCGCACTGCATAGAGGATGATCCCCAGATGTACCAGCACGAACGGCGCCATGACCATCGCGCTGAGGCGCTGAAGGGCGAACAGACGCTGCTCCATGATCAGTCCCCTCCCTTCAGGAATTGCAGCAGGGCATTCTTCTTCAGGCCGGCAATGCTTCCCGTCGGGCTCAGGCTGACCGGGCAGTGCGTCATGCAATTGCCCTGCGTATGGCAGGAATTGCAGCCGCTGCCGGAAGTCGCCTTCTTCAGCACGTCCTTGGGGTCCGCATGACGTTCGTCGTTGAAGAGGGTCCATGCGCGATTCAACGCGGCGGGACCGAGGTACTCCTTGTCCCATGCCACCACGTCGCAGGACGCATAGCAAACGCCGCAGTTGATGCATTCGATGGCAGCGTCGGCCATCTTTCGCTTCTTGCTGGTCGGGGATACCGCGGCCGGGGGCTCATGGCGCGTCGCGGTGCCCACGAAGGTGCTGCCGGCCTTCTTCCATTTGTCGAAGAACTCCGACATGTCGACCACGAGGTCCTTGATGCGCGGCATGTTGCGCAACGGCTCGATGACGATCACGCCATCCTCTTCTACGCGGCTGACGTGGGTGCGGCATGTCCAGCGCGGCTTGCCGTTCACCGTCATCGCGCAGGATCCGCATACCCCAACCCGGCACGCGAAGCGGTAGGACAGGGTTGGTTCGATACGCCGCTGCACTTCGGTCACCACGTCGAGAACGGTCTGGTTCTCGCGCCATGGCACCTCATAGGTCGTGAAATTGCCGTCCTCGGTGCCGCGGGCAATACGTACCTTCAGCGTGCGTTGCGCGGGCTTTGTCGCCTCCATCACTTTTCCCCTGAGTCTTTTGTGGGTGGGTGTTGAAGCGAGTTTAAGTAATCGATATTTCTGAATCAATATTAAATAACTTGATATTTTTTGAACTAAAAGGCGAAAAGTGCCTTGTAGTCGACGTATTGCGCGACGCGCGTCAGATCAGGGTTGGGGGCGTTGAGGTAAACCCTTGCGCGAAGGACTCTCGCAAGTACTCCACGAAGACTTGCGAGACCCGCGAGGCATGCGCGGAGTAGGGGCGGATGGCGTAGAGCCAATCCCCGAAGGCACCCGCTGAACGCCATTCCGGCAGGACCTCGACGAGCCGTCCGGTTTCCAGCGCCGATTGGGCGCTGAAGTCCGGAAGCAGCGCGATGCCCAGGCCTTCGATTGCGGCATCGCGCAAGGCTTCGCTGTTATTCACGGACAAGGGACCCGTCACCGGCACCGTCACGGGATCGGCATGTCGGACATTGCGCTCCGCCACCGCAGGAACAAAGGTCCATGTGGCCGCGCCCTGCAGCCGTGGATAGTGAAGGCATGCATGGCCCATCAAGGCTTGCGGCGTCTCCGGCGTCCCCCTGCTCCGCAGGTACGCACGGCTTGCCACCAGCACCGAGCGCGTGGCCGCGAGGGTCCATGCGACGTGGGTCTCCGGCGGGGTCGATGTATGCCTGACGGCGATGTCAAAGCCCTCCTGCGCCAGCGGCCGCAATCGATCCGACATATCCAACTCAAGCTGGATCTGCGGATAACGGCGCAGGAAATCGGGCAGACGAGGTATCAGTTGTTGCCTGGCAAAAGCCACTGGCGCCGTCACGCGAAGAAACCCCCTGGGTGCGCCCGCCAGGTCGCGCACCTGGGCGTAGCCCGTTGCGATCTGCTCGAACGCGCCACGCATGGACTCGACCATTTGCCGCCCCGCATCCGTCAACGAAGCGCTGCGGGTAGTCCGCTGCACCAGGGTAATGCCGGCGGCCTTCTCGAGATCCGTAATGTGCTGGCTCATCGAGGCCTTGCTGACGCCAAGGCGTGCGGCAGCTTTGCTGAAACTGCCTTGCTGATGCAGCACCACAAGCCAATGCAGGTGCTCCCAAAGGTCCTCCACGTGGTCCTTGCGCATCCAGACACTCCTTAATCGGCACTTTTTTGATGGGACTTTTCGTATCTATAACATGGCAGTGGCTAAATTTCCTGAACAATATGTTCGGCGGTGGGTGACTACCCCGCGGGAGCGGCCATCCATACACTCCAGTCATCGATCACGCGGCGGGTATGTCGATCCCCGCCCGACACTGACAGGAGATGACCATGACTGCGCCCTATACCCACCCCGCCGAGGTGATTCACTTTGTTTCCGGCGAACCGTATCAAGGCAACGGCGAGCGGTCGCAGGCCGTGTTCAATCCTGCTACTGGCGCGGTCGCGCGCCAGGTTCGACTGGGCACGGCGCAGGACGTCGATGTAGCCGTCGCATCCGCCGCCGCAGCGTTTCCGAAGTGGGCCGATACCCCGCCGATTCGCCGGGCGCGCGTCATGTTCAAGTTCCTCGAACTGATGAACCGGCACAAGGACGAACTTGCCGCGATCATTACCGCCGAGCACGGCAAGGTGCTCAGCGATGCGGCCGGTGAAGTCAGCCGCGGCATCGACATCATCGAATTTGCATGCGGTGTTCCCCAACTGCTCAAGGGCGACTTCACCGACCAGGTCTCCACCGGCATGGACAACTGGACGCTGCGCCAGCCGCTGGGCGTTGTGGCAGGCATCACGCCGTTCAATTTCCCTTGCATGGTGCCGTGCTGGATGTTCCCGGTCGCCATCGCCACCGGCAACTGCTTCATCCTGAAGCCAAGCGAGCGCGATCCTTCGGCATCGCTCTTCATGGCCCGCCTGCTCAAGGAAGCCGGACTGCCCGATGGCGTTTTCAACGTCGTGCAAGGTGACAAGACGGTGGTCGACGCCCTGCTCCATCACCGGGAGGTCAAGGCCGTGAGCTTCGTCGGCTCGACGCCGATTGCGAACTACATCTACGAGACGGGCGCGCGGCTCGGCAAGCGGGTGCAGGCCCTGGGCGGTGCAAAGAACCACATGGTGGTCATGCCCGACGCCGATATCGACCAGGCCGTCGATGGACTGATCGGTGCCGCATACGGCTCGGCGGGCGAGCGCTGCATGGCCATCTCCGTGGCCGTGCTCGTCGGCGACGTGGCGGACAAGATCATGCCGAAGCTGGAAGCGCGCGCACGGGAACTCATCATCAAGAACGGCATGGAAGCTGACGCCGAGATGGGCCCCGTCGTGACCGGCCAGGCGCTCGAACGCATCGAGAACTATGTGGCGCTCGGCGTGCAGGAAGGCGCGAAGCTTGTTGTCGATGGCCGCAACTACAAGGTGCCCGGCCATGAGCAGGGGTTCTTTACCGGCGGAACGCTGTTCGACAACGTCACTCCCGAAATGCGTATCTACAAGGAAGAGATCTTCGGCCCCGTGCTGTCGTGTGTGCGCGTAGACGATTTCGCGCAAGCGGTAAAGCTGGTCAACGAGCACGAGTTCGGCAACGGCGTGGCCTGCTACACGCGGGATGGGCAAGTGGCGCGCGAATTCGCCCGTCGTATCGAAGTTGGCATGGTCGGCATCAACGTGCCGATCCCCGTGCCGATGGCGTGGCACGGCTTCGGCGGCTGGAAGCGCTCGCTGTTTGGCGACATGCACGCCTATGGCGAGGAAGGCGTCCGGTTCTACACCCGGCAGAAGAGCATCATGCAACGCTGGCCCAACGACACCGCGCGCGGCGCCGAGTTCGCCATGCCCACTGCAAACTGATGTCGTCTGCCTAAACGATCGCATCGTCCATGTCTATCCAGGCGGGACGATGCGCTCCCCATCGAAAAACCGGCACATTGGCCTGCGTCTACTTCCACTCCCCCTTCTCCTTTTCCTCCCCCTTCTCCGACCCCGCTCACGCGTGGCTGCTCGCGCAGGTGCGCGCCATGGTGCCTGGCGACTGATTGTTCGGCTGAAAGCAAAACGAAAGCCATCGACAGATAACGATAGGCAATCTTATTCGTTGGCATCCCGCACACCCGCGCCTACGATGGCGCCTTCTTAAGTGTTGCACGGCTGAAATCGCGCGCTCCGGTCACGCGCTGACCAATCCGCGCTGCAGCGCTGTTTTAAGCATCGAGAAGACATGACGCGCGACGGGATTGACCGCATTGGGACGTGCCCAAAGGTAATAGGTGACATCGGGCAACCGCGGCAGGCCGTCGGCTTCGCCGAGGATGCGCATGTCCGCCGCCAGCAGGTCGATGCTGCGTGCGGTGATGCCCAGCCCGCCGCGCAGCGCCGCCTTGATGCCGATCAGGCTGGGCGCCAGATACGCAATGCGCCAGGGCACGCCGGCCTGCGTCAGCGCTTCGAGCGACAGCTTGCGAAACAGGCTCGGCTCGTCGGCCAGAATCAACGGCACCGCCGTACCACGCTCGTAGACGAAATCCGCCGAGCAGACCCAGATCGTCGGGGTGGTCCGCAGCACGATGCCGTCGAGCGTGTTGTCTTCGCGCGTGGAAACCGTCAGGTCGATCTCGCCGCGTCGCAGGGAATCCATCAGGAATGGGCTTCGCCCCACGTGGATCTCCAGCCGCAGGGCGGGAGAGGATCGCGCGATGTGCGACAGCAGCCCCGGCAGGATGGTGTCGGCCACGTCATGCGGCGCGCCGATGCGGAGGGAGCCAGTCAGGTCGCCCTCGCGCAACATGCGCAGGGCTTCGTCGTTGATCGTCAGCAACTGCCGCGCGTACTCCAGCAGCTTCTTGCCATGACGCGTCAGGTGCTTGCCACGCCCCTGGCGYTCGAACAGCGGCAGCCCGATCTGCTCTTCCAGCCGCTGCATCTGCTGGGTCACGGCCGATTGGGTGCGCTGCACGGTTTCGGCGGCAGCGCCAAAGGTCTCGTGGTCGGCGATGGCCACCAGGGTGCGAAGCAAGTCCAGGTCAAGATTACGCATTCATTAGACCTGCTAATGGATTTTCGTTGCGCATTAAGTGGTTTTCAGGACAGGTGTTCATTACAGTGAAACTCGACACACCGTTCTACCCGTCAAAAACAACGATTGCAAGGATTGATCGCAACATGTCCATCGCACAACAGCGCCAGGCAGCCGTCGGAGACACCATTGAATCCATTAGGAACATCGTAGACAGGGGCGGCGTGACTCGCGCCAGTCTGGCCGATGTCCTGACCCATGTGGAAGACCTGGCCGCGCACACCGAATTCTGGGCCGAGGCCGATTACCCGCCCCCGGAGCCCGGCGAGCGCCAGGCGCGCTACCTCATCGCCGAGGATCCGGACAAGACCTACGCGCTTTACCTGAACGTCATGCGCCCCGGCAAGCGCATTCCGCCGCACAACCACACCACATGGGCCTGCGTGGCCGGCGTCAGCGGCGTGGAATTCAACGACGTCTACGCGCGCACGGACGATGGCAGCCAGCCAGGCGTGGGCACGCTCGAGCACTCGCGCACGGTAGAGGTGGGGCCGCGCCACGGCATCGCCCTGCTGCCGGATGACATTCACTCGGTCGAGATCCGCGGTGACGACGTCATCCGCCACCTGCATATGTACGGCCGCGCGCTGGAAACGCTGACCGACCGGCTGACGTTCGACCTCGAGACCGGACGCTGCCAGATCATGAACATGGGCGTACAGACCCGCCGGTAACCACAGCCGCCTGAGGGGGGCCTGCGCCAGACAAGGCCGCCCCCCGACTCCTGACACAGCACGCCGAATTTTCCTCTCTGCGGAGAGGACGGCCCCCTATCGCCCGGAATTTCATGAGCCATCCACACCACACCGCTGTCGACGCCGCCACCCTGAAAGGCTGGCTGCACGATGCCGACGAAATCGCGCTGTTCGACGTGCGAGAGCACGGCCAATACGGCGAAGGCCATCCGTTCTACGCCGTGCCGCTGCCATTCAGCCGCCTGGAACTCGATGTCGGGCGACTGGCGCCGCGCACTGACGCGCGCATCGTGCTGGCCGACAATGGCGACGGCGTGGCGCAAGCCGCCGCCAGTGCGCTGGCGCGGCTCGGCTACACGGCGCTGTTCGTGCTCGACGGCGGCATGCCGGCATGGCAGGCCGCCGGCTACACCCTCTTCGCCGGGGTCAACCTGCCTTCGAAGACGTTCGGCGAACTGGCCGAGCATCACTACGGCACGCCGCGCGTCTCGGCGGCCGAGCTTGCCGCGATGCAGGCCGGCCCGAACGCCCCGGTTGTGCTCGATGGCCGCCCGATCAGCGAATTCCGCAAGATGAACATCCCGGGCGCCATCTGCTGCCCCAATGGCGAGCTGGCCTATCGCCTGCGCGATCTGGTGCCCGATCCCGCCACGCCGATCGTCATCAATTGCGCGGGACGCACGCGCAGCATCATCGGCGCACAGTCGCTGATCAACGTCGGTGTCAGCAACCCGGTCTACGCGCTCGAAAACGGCACGCAGGGCTGGTATCTGAACGACTTCACGCTCGAACACGGCGGCACGGCCCGGTATCCGGACAACGCCACCCCGCGCGACCTCGACGCCGCGCGCCATGCCGCACAGTCGCTGGCCGCGCGCTTCAACGTGCCGCACATCGCTGCGGCGCAGGCCATCGGCTGGCTGGCGGACCGGTCGCGCACCACCTACCTKTGCGACGTGCGCACAGCCGAGGAATTCGCTGCGCAGACCCTGCCCGGCGCGCAGCACACGCCGGGCGGCCAGCTGATGCAGGCCACCGACCAGTACGTCGGCGTACGCCGGGCGCGGTTGGTGCTGTTCGATGCGGAAGGCGTCCGTGCGACGGTGGTGGCGAGCTGGCTGCGCCAGATGGGCCACGACGCCGTGGTCCTCGATGGCGGGCTGCAGGCCGGGCTGGCGGCCGGCGTCAAGGCCGCGCAAGGGCCCACGCATGGAGCGATCTCGCCGGAGGCCGTCAGCGTTGCGGCACTGGCCGCCGGTCTCGTGGACCGGTCGATGCTGGCCATCGATCTGCGCGGCAGCATGAGCTTCCGCGCCGGCCATATCGCCGGGAGCCAGTGGACCACGCGCGCGCGGCTCGCGCATGACCTGCATGGCGTGCCGCACGACACCACACTGGTGCTCGTCGGTGATGCCGATGGCGACGATCCGGCCGACATCGCCGTGCGCGACCTCCATGCGCTCGGCTATCCCGATGTGCGGCGCCTGCAAGGCGGCCTGCACGCATGGCGCGCCGCTGGCCTGCCGACCCATCAGGGCGCCGACACGCTGCCCGCTGCGCGCTGCATCGACTACCTGTTCTTCGTCCACGACCGCCACGACGGCAACAAGGCCGCCGCGCGCCAGTACCTGGCGTGGGAAACCGGCCTGATCGCGCAGCTGGACGCGCAGGAACTGGCCACATTCCACTTCCCGCCCATCGCCTGATTTCATCTCACCCCTGCACCGCCGCCCTAAACCTGCCATATAAGAACGAGGTCGCCCCATGTCACGCCCGATGTCATCCCGTCTTTCGCAGTACCTGGTTGCAGCACTCGCCGTCACCGCCGCTGCCACGACGAGCCTTGCGTCGGCACAGCAGCCGCTGGCCCCGGTGAATGGCTTCCCGACGCAGCCGCTGCGCATCGTGTCGCCCTTCCCTGCCGGCGGTGGCAACGACGCCGTTTCGCGCGTGGTGGCCACGCGCCTGTCGCAGGTGCTGGGCCAGAGCGCCGTCATCGACAACCGTGGCGGCGCAGGGGGCAACATCGGCACGCGCTATGCGGCGGAATCGAAGGCGGACGGCTATACGGTGCTGACCTCGCAAGTGTCGATCATGGCGGTGAACCCGACGCTCTATCGCTCGCCGGGCTTCGACCCCGTCAAGCAGTTCATCCCGGTCACGCAGATCAACGCGGCACCGCTGGCTATCGTGGTATCGGCCAACGCCCCGTGGAAGACCTTCGAGGAGCTGGCCACCCAGGCCAAGGCGCAGCCACAGAAGATCACTTACGCCACGCCCGGCAACGGCACGCTGTCGCATCTGGTGGGCGTGGTGCTGGACAAGGACAGCAACGTGTCGCTGCAGCATGTGCCGTACAAGGGCGCGGGGCCGGCCATCAACGACCTGCTTGGCGGACAGGTGGATGTGCTGATCACGTCGACCTCCTCGGTGGCGGGCTTCATCCAGACCGGCCGCATGCGGGCATTGGCCGTCACCAGCCCGCGCCGTCTCGGGGTATTCACCAAGGTGCCGACGCTTGAAGACCTGGGCTATCGCAATGCACGATTCGAGGACTGGTACGGCTTCTTCGTGCCGGCCGGCACGTCGCCGGAACGCGTGGCGCTGCTGAATCGCGCCATCGTGCAGGTGCTGCAGATGCCGGACGTGGTGAAGACAATCAACGAAGGCGGCAGCGACGTGGTGGGCAACACGCCGGAGGCCTTCGCGGCGCAGTTGAAGCTGGACATCTCGCGCTGGTCGCAGATCGTCAAGCTCTCCGGCGCGCACGTCGACTGACCCCCGATCCGGCATTAGCACAACAGGGCACGGTCCTTGCGACGTCCCGTACAACCATGAGCCATCCCCCCAGGCCAACCATGACACCATCGCTTCCTACCCGCCTTGCCCATGCCGGACGCACATATGCCGTGCAAGGCGGCCAGCCCGTGAACCCGCCGGTGGTGCGCGCCAGCACCGTCCTGTTCGATTCCGTGGCGCAGCAACGCGAAATGCGTGCGCGCCGCGATACCGAGCGGCTGTTCACCTACGGCGCGCGCGGCAATCCGACGAACTTCGCGCTGGAAGACATGGTGACCATGCTCGAGGGCGGCTATCGCACGCGGCTGTTTCCCTCGGGGCTGGCCGCTGCCGCGATGACCATCCTCGCCTACGTGCGGCCGGGACAACATGTGTTGCTGCCCGATTGCGTCTACGAGCCCGTGCGCAACCTGGCCAACGGCTTCCTGCGCCAGCACGGCATCGCCACTGATTTCTATGCGGCGGATGGGTCCGATCTCGACGCGAAGCTGCGGCCCGAAACGCGACTGGTCTATGTGGAAGCGCCCGGCTCGCTGGTCTATGAGATGTGCGACCTGCCGGCACTGGCCGCCCGTGCCCACGCCCATGGGGCGCTGGTTGCGGCGGACAACACCTGGGGTTCTGGCCTGCTGTACCGGCCGCTGGAACTCGGCGCCGATATCTCGCTGATGGCGGCCACCAAATATCTCGGCGGCCATTCCGACGTGATGATGGGCACCGTCTGCACCACCGAGGCGGCGTGGCCGGAACTGGCGACGATGGCCGATGCGTTCGGCATCACGGTGAGCCCGGACGACGCGTATCTGGTGCAACGCGGCATCCGCACGCTTGGCGCCCGTCTGGCACAGCATCAGCAGAGTGCCCTCGCAGTGGCCCACTGGCTGCTCGATCGTCCCGAAGTGGCCGACGTCTTCTGCCCTGCCCTGCCGCACGATCCCAACCATGCCCTCTGGCAACGCGACTGCCACGGCACCAACGGCCTGCTGTCGTTCACGTTGCGCTCGCAGGCACCGGTGGCGCCGGAGCGGTTCGTCGACAGTCTCAAGCTGTTCGGCATCGGCGCCTCGTGGGGCGGCTTCGAGAGCCTGGCCGTGCTGGCCGACATGCGCCGCGCGCGCAGCGTCACGGACTGGGCCGCCCATGGCACCGTGATCCGCCTGCACATCGGCCTGGAAGGCGTGCCCGACCTGCTGGCCGACCTCGACCAGGCCTTCGCCGCGATTGCCGATATAGCCGATCTACCCCTCACACATCAGGAGTCTTCCCATGCCCATCATCGGTGACTGGCTGCGCCAGCAATCCGGCCCGGCCCGCACCAGCGGGCAACTTCCCGTTGGCTCGATGGCTTCGGGGATGTCCGTCACGCTGCCCTATGTCGCGGTGCGCGGCGCACAACCGGGCCGCACGCTATGGCTGCACGGCCAGGTGCATGGCGACGAAATCAACGGCATGGTGGCCGCACTGCGCTTCGCGCGCAGCCTCGATCCCGCCACCCTGCGCGGCAATGTCGTGGTGACGCCCACGGGCAATCCGCAAGCGCTGGACGCGCGCCGCAAGCGCAATCCCTACGACGAACTCGATCTCGACCAGACATATCCGGGTAACGCCGGTGGACTCGTCTCGGAACGTCTCGCCCATGCCCTGATGAGCGAAATCCGTGGCGTGGCGGACGTGCTGATCAACCTCCATACGATGAACCCGCTGTTCGACGCGCGGCCCTACACGGTCTACAAGGTGCACCCGGACAGCCGCGTCACCGAGGCCGATGTACTGGCCGCAATGGCGCCGTTTCATCCGCATGTTGCCTGCCAGCAGGACGTCGGCGGCAAGGGCGAACTTCCCGGCAATATCGCTGGCGCGCTCGACTATCAGTGCCTGGCCGCCGGCGTCTGCGCGTTCATGCTCGAACTGGGCAGCGGGAGCCGCTTCGAGGCCGACAACATCGCAGTGGCGGAAACCGGCTTCCACACACTGGCCGTGCAGATGGGCATCCTCGATGCCACGCCGGACAGACCGGCCAAGCCGGCTGCCACCAGCCTGCGACGCGTCAAGCGGCGCGGCTGGATCACGGCCGACGAAGGGGGCCTGTTCCTCCCGGCGGCGCGCGCGGGCGATCTGGTGCCGGAAGGCGCATCGATTGGCGACACGCTGAAGCTCGACGCGTCGCTCACACCCGTGAAGCCGCTATCACGCGATGGCGTGCTGATCGGCCTGCGTAGCGATCCCGTCGTCCATACCGGCGAGCGCCTGGCGTTCGTGGCCTGGGAATGGGACACGGTGTCGATTTCCTGACTTGCAGCGTCCCGCCATGCGGCGAAGTGAAGTTTTACTGGTTGACCGGAGTTTGATCATGTTTGCACGCGCGTTGCGCCTTCTCGTTCCCTTCCTTGCCGTCACCGCGCCGCTCGCCGCCCATGCGGCCTGGCCCGATGCATCGAAGCCAATCCGCGTAGTGGTGGGCTTCCCGCCSGGCGGCGGCGCCGATGCGCTCGCGCGCGCCATTGCGCCCGCGCTGTCGGAGCACCTCAAAGCCAATGTCATCATCGACAACCGTCCCGGCGCGGGCGGACTGATCGCCACGGATCTGGTCGCGAAGTCCGCGCCGGACGGCTATACGCTGTACGTCGCCACGCCGGGCTCGTTCACGATCTGGCCGAACCTGCGCAAGCTGAACTACGACCCGCAGAAGGACTTCGCACCGATCAGCGTGCTGGTCACGATGCCCAATGTGCTGGTCACAGGCGCCGATGCGCCCTACAAGGACGTACACGGCATGCTCGCGGCCCTGCGCAGCGCCAATGGCAAGTTCTCGTACGCGTCGGGTGGCAACGGCACCATCGGCCAGATCGCGGCCGAGCAGTTCAAGATGCTGACGGGGCTGCAGATGCAGCATGTGCCGTACAAGGGCACCACGCCCGCGCTGACCGATGTGATGGGTGGCATCGTGCCGATCACGTTCTCGGATCCCTCGGCAAAGCCGCTGATCGCCTCGGGAAAGCTGCGTGCGCTGGCCGTGACCACCGCCACGCGCTCGCCGCAGTTCCCCGGCGTGCCGACCGTCGCGGAATCGGGCGTTCCCGGTTATGACGTCACCAACTGGTACGGGCTGGTGGCGCCCGCCGGCACGCCGGCCGAGGTCATCGCGCAGTTGAACAAGGCACTCGTGAAAGTGATGGCCGATCCGGACATCCGACAGCGTCTGGCGGTTTCCGGCATGGACGCCACGTCGGACACGCCGCAGCAGTTCGCCAAGCTGCTGAATACGGAGCGCGCCAAATGGGGCGACCTGATCCGCAAGGCTGGCATCCAGGGCGATTGAGACCGTGACGATTCGCCGCTACCCGCAACTGGCGCATTGGGGCGCCTTCACGGCAGTCGTGGAAGACGGCCGGTTGATCCGCTGCGAGCCATTCGCGGCGGATCCCAACCCCTCGCCGTTGCTCGAATCGATCGCGCCGATGGTCTACTCGCCCACCCGCATTCGCACGCCGATGGTGCGGCGCGGCTGGCTCGACAAGCGCGAGGCTGCCGATGGCCACGCACGCGGACGCGATGATTTCGTCGAAGTGTCGTGGGATGTGGCGCTCGATCTCGTCGCCAGCGAGATTACGCGGGTCCGCGACGCCCATGGTCCGTCCGGCGTGTTCGGTGGATCGTACGGCTGGTCGTCGGCAGGCCGGCTGCACCATGCGCGTTCACTGATCCGCCGGTTTCATTTCAGCGGCGGCGGCTGTGTCGATCAGGTCGGCAACTACAGCTGGGGCACGGCGCAGTTCCTGTTGCCGCATGTGATTGGCACTGACCGCCCGCTGACCGGCCGCGTGACCGCATGGCCCAGCCTGATCGCGAACACCGAGATCTTCATCGCCTTTGGCGGGTTGGCGCTCAAGAATGGCCAGGTCTCATCCGGCGGCGCGGCCGAGCACACGCAGGAAGGCTGGCTGCGCAAGCTGGCTGCCAGTGGCGCCACGGTCATCAACATCAGCCCCACCCGCGACGACTGCCCCGACTTTCTTGGCGCCGAATGGATTCCGATTCGCCCGAACACCGATGTTGCGCTGATGCTCGCGCTGGCCTACGAGTTGCGCCGCGCCGATGCGCACGACACGGCGTTCCTGCAGACGCACTGCAGCGGCTGGGCTGAACTCGAAGGCTATCTGCTCGGACACAGCGACGGCTCGCCAAAGACACCGGCCTGGGCCGCTGCCATCACTGGCATTCGCGCGGAGCGCATCGAACAACTGGCGACGCAGCTCGCGGGCAAGCGTAGCTACATCACCTGCAGCTTTGCCGTGCAACGCCAGCACCGCGGCGAGCAGCCGTACTGGATGGCYATTGCGCTGGCGGCCATGCTCGGCCAGATCGGCCTGCCCGGCGGCGGCTTCGGCTTYGGCCATGGGTCSATGAACGGCGTCGGCAATCCGCGCGTGGCCACACCGGGGCCGGAGATGCCGGTCGGGCGCAACCCGGCCCAGCTGGACATTCCCTGCGCGCGGCTCTCGGACATGCTGCTCCATCCGGGCACCCCCTATCGCTTCCGCGGCGACACCCGCCACTATCCCGAYGTGAAGCTGATTCACTGGGCCGGCGGCAATCCGTTTCATCATCACCAGCAGCTGTCGCGGCTGCGYGAGGCGTGGGCGCGGCCACAGACCGTCATCGTCCAGGACATCTGCTGGACTGCCACGGCGCGCCATGCGGACATCGTGCTGCCCGTCACCACGGCGCTCGAGCGCAAGGACATTGGCGGATCGTCGCGCGATCGATACGTGCTGGCGATGCATCAGGCCATTGCGCCGCTGCATCAGGCGCGCAGCGATCTCGACATCTTTACCGATCTGTCGGACCGGCTGGGGTACCGCGAAGCCTTCACCGAGAACCGCGACGAGAAGGGTTGGCTCGCCGCCATCTACGCGCGATGCCGGGACGCCCAAGCGCAGGCCGGCATCGAACTCCCGGCATTCGAGCAGTTCTGGCGCACCGGCTACGTCGCGCTGCCGCCGCCGACGGAGGACTTCGTGCTGTTCGACGATTTCCGTCACGACCCCGCCGCGCATCCCTTGCGCACGCCGAGCGGCCGCATCGAACTCGCCAGCCCGACCCTCGGGACCCTGTCGGACGATTGCGGCACRCATCCGAACTGGCAACCGCCCGTGGAATGGCTTGGCGCCCCGGCGGCCGACACGTATCCGCTGCATCTCGTTTCCGTCCAGCCCGCCGATCGGCTGCACAGCCAGCTCGATCCTGCGCCGCTGGCGCAAGCCGGGAAGATTGCGGGGGCGGAGCGGATTACGCTCCATCCCGGGGATGCGGCGGCGCGCGGATTGCATCCCGGCATGCGGGTGCGCGTGCACAACGCGCGGGGCGCGCTTTCCGCCGGACTGGCGATCAGCGACGGCGTCACGCGCGGCGTGGCCGTGATGGCCACCGGCGCCTGGTACGACCCCGATCCGGATGGCGTGGACCGCGCCGGCGCCGCAAATACCCTCACGCTGGACATCGGCACATCAGACCTGACGCAGGGACCGAATGCCATGAGCTGCCTGGTGGAGGTGTCGCGGGATAGCTGAAGCTGCGGCGCCTCGTCAGTCCTGGATACTTCGTTGCCGTCGGCATTCCAGGCCCCTAGTTGTCGTTGACTGTCAGTTCCTTGTCGGCCGAGTCGACGACGAACACAGCCAGCAGCTTCGCGGGCTTTGTCTTGCTTGCATTGCGGCTTACCGGATGACGTGAACCCGGCGTCTCGAAGAAGCTCTCCCCCGCCTTGTACACACGTTCCGGCTCGTCATTCACCTTGCTCGCAATGCTGCCCGAGACGACATATGCATAGATGAACGACGACTTGGCGTGGCGCAAGGCCGGTCGCCGCACAGGCGCGTTCGGTCGAGACGGCCTGGACGAGCCCTTGATCGTGGCGGCGCTGGACGCGCTGACCAGGGTGTGGGGCTAGCATCGGCGCACTGTTGCGGGATGCATTTCGCATCATGTGCTGCCGCGCGGCACGACCTCGAAGCCCAGGTCTTCCGTCATCGGTTGCGCGCGCTCGTCCTCCTGCCGGGACACGATCAGCTCCGCRCTMCGGACGCCGATGCGATAACGAGGAAAACGCACCGTTGTGATGGGCGGCACCATATGTTGCATGAGGTCGTTGTCGTCCGACCCCGCGATGGCAATATCCCCCGGCACGCGCAAACCTCGGCGCGTGCACTCGAGGATGGCGCCGGCCGCAAGCACGTCACCGGCCAGGAACAGGGCCTGTACCGAGGTGTCCCGGCGCATAAGTTCCGCTAGTGCATGGCTGCCGTTTTCCAGGCCCTCGCCCACTTCCAGCACCATCGCCGGATCGACCTCGATGCCCGCCGCGCGCAGTCCGTCGAAAAAGCCGTCGCGCCGCTCGCGCAAGCGCTCGTTATCGCTGATGGGAAGACTGGCAAATCCAAACCTGCGATATCCCCGCGATAGCAGATGGTTCGCCATGGCCCGCCCCGCTTCCCGATTCGAGTAACTGACGGCCATATCGATCGGCTGCGTCGTCAGGTTGCCGGTTTCCACGCAGGGCACGCCGGCATCCTGGAGCAGGTGGCGGGCCGCTTCCGTATGCGTGGTGTTGTGCAGGATGAGGCCACATGGCCGCTGGGACAGGTAGGCCGAGATCAACGTTTCCTCGCGCTCCAGCGAATACCCGCTGTCCGAAATCATCAGGTGCAGGCCGTGGCGCTGCAGGACATCGGAGATGCCCTGGATCGTCTCCGCATACAGCGCGTTCCTGAGGCTGGGAACGATCAACCCGACCAGGCTGGTGCGCCGCGAAGCCAGGCTGCCGGCCACGCGATTGGGTACATAACGCACCGCGCGGATGACGGACTGCACCTGCTCGAGGGTCTCGGGCTTCACGAGGTGCGGCGCGCTGAGGACACGCGAGACGGTCATCGGCGAGACGCCGGCCAGGCGTGCCACCTCCTTCATGGAGAGTTGCCCCGTYGGCTGGGGCTGCKTTGGGTCAACTGGGGCAGACATTGAGATAGTGGACGTTAGACCGCTTGCGGCTTTCGCAGTGTAGCAGCAAGGTTTATCGGGAAATCACTTATATGGTAGCGCTACCAACTCTTCCTATGATAGCGCTACCATTCCCTATACACCGGAGCTTTCCATGAGTCGCAACCAGCGCTTCCGAGCCTTGTTYCAGGCCGGCGACCCCTTTGTCTGCATGGGTGCCTACGACGCGGTTACCGCGAAACTGGCCGAAGCGGCCGGCGCCAARGCRTTGTTTGTCAGCGGCTTCGTCGCGTGTGGCGTCGAGGCTGGCGAACCGGATATGGGGGCGCTGTCCCAGCGCGACATGTTCGAGCACATCCGCCGTGTTTGCCGTGCCACCACCCTCCCCGTCTTTGCCGACGCCGACACCGGTTATGGCGGCATGCTCGATGTGCAGCGCACCATCCGGCTCTGGGAGGAGGCCGGCGCCTCTTGCCTGCACCTGGAAGACCAGTCGCTCCCGAAGAAATGTGGCCACTTCGCGGGCAAACAGCTCATCAGCCGTCACGAGATGGTGCAGAAGCTGCGCGCCATGGTCGATGCACGGCAGGATCCCGATTTCTTCATCGTCGGGCGGACCGACGCCATTGCGGTCAATGGCCTGGATGACGCCATCGCGCGCCTGATCGCCTATGCGGAGGCCGGGGCAGACGGACTCTATGCCGATGCGGTCGAAAGCACGGAGCAGATGCGGGAGATCAGCCGCCAGCTCAAGCCGCTTGGCAAGCCGCTGTTGTTCAACATGGTCACGTCGGGCAAGAGCCCTCGTCTCACGCTGAAACAGATTGGGGAACTCGGCTTCGGGTTCGCACTGTGTCCCGTCGAGCCGCTGCTGGCGATGCACAAGGCCGTGAAGGACATGATGGAAACGTTCCTGCGCAGCGGCGGCGACGTGAGCGCCATCGCCCACATGCTCACGCCATTCGAGGAATACAACGATTTTGTTGGCTTGCACGAGGCAATCGCGCAAGAAGCTCGCTACACCGAGGGCTAAAGCCCCATCGACCGAGGAGACAATGTATGAAGAATGCCCTGATGCCAGCCGTGCTCGCGGGCGCGATGCTCGTCAACTTTGCTCCCGGCGTTGCGGCCCAGGAGTGGCAACCCACGAAGCCCATCCGGATGGTGATTCCGTCCACCCCCGGCGGTGGCACAGACTTTATCGGACGCACCCTCAGCGCCAGGCTATCCGAAGTCCCTGGGTGGCGGGTGGTGCCCGAAAACCGCCCGGGCGCGGCCGGCACCCTTGGGTTGGCCGAGGCCGCGCGCGCGCAGCCGGACGGATATGAGCTGGTCATTGGCCAGACCGCCAACGTCGCGCTGGCGCCCTGGTTGATGAAGCTGACGTTCGACCCGGTAAAAGACCTGACGCCGATCGCCTTTGCCGTGGAAGCGCCGATGGTGCTGCTCGTCAACGCTTCGTCGCCGTACAAGACCTGGGCCGAGCTTGCGACTGCCGCGAAAGCAAGCGGCAAGCCAGTTTCCTTCGCGACATCCGGCACCGGCAGCGTAGCGCACGTGGCCGGGGTGATGTTGCAGAACACGGCGGGCATCAAGCTTCAGCACGTGCCGTACAAGGGCTCGTCACCCGCCATTGCCGACCTGATGGGCGGGCATGTCGACCTCGCGGGAACGTCGGTGGCATCGGCCATCAGCCTTGTCCAGTCCGGCAAGGTGCGCGCGCTCGCCGTGACATCGCAGAAACGCAGCCAGGTCCTGCCAAACGTGCCGGCGCTGGCCGAACTCGGCTACCCGAATTTCCATCAGGTCGAGTGGTACGGCGTGTTCGCGCCACCAAACCTGCCGCCGGCGATTGCGGAACGCCTCAACAAGGAGATCAACAGGGTGCTGCAGGACCCGGACGTGCGCAACACCATTGTGGTCCAGGGCCAGGAACCGCGAACGGAAACCCGCGCGGCATTCGGCGCGTTGGTGCGGAACGACAGTACGAAAGCGAAGGAGATCGTCTCGCAAGCCGGCATCAAACTCGAATGAACACGGCACTGCCGTGGCCGCGCCCGGGCTTGGATCCGTTCATCGTGATGAACGGCGCAGGTAACACTACGAGCGGCCGTCCGGTCAATCCCTGCAGTAGCCTTCGCCCTGGCGAACCGTCAGACAGTTCTTCTTCCCGGCGAGCCATTTCATACCGGTCTCGGCGCCGTTGGTGGCGCGAATGACCTCCTTGGTCCCGTCGCGCTCGAATTCGATCGCGCCGTCGGCATACCGGCCCTCGAACTGGCGCGGGCCATCGAGGTTCTGCACGGTGACGTCGTACTTGCCATGGCCGCCGGCAAGCTCGAGTAACGTGCCTTCGGGGCCSGTCCACTTGCCGAGCCATTCATCGGTGCGCGGTGCGCTGGCCGTAGCTGGCGTGTCTGCCGTCTTCTGTGAAGACGCGTTGCGGTCCGAGCATCCTGCCACGGACACGATGGCGATCAGCAATGCGGCGAGGGATAGATGGGTTGTCTTCATCAGTCGATTGACGTGGGAATGCATGCGCGAATTCTCGCACGGCTGAAAACGAGATGATGCGCGTCTACCACTTGCGGGCGAGCCATCTGGCACTGTATATTTATACAGTAGTCACGACATCCCGGAAAACTGGCCGCCCAAGCCCAGCCCGAGCGTCGTCTCCGCTTTCCCCCCACATCGAAAGGCAATCATGTTCGTGGACCGCACCGAAATCATCAACGCCGCCAAGACACTGCGCGCCAGCCAGGAAGAATCCAGGTACAGCAAGCTCGTCGCGCTCGCGAACAAGCAACTCAAGGCTATGCAGGCAGCGATCCAGAAGGGCAAGGAAGAATTCGAGACCACTCTGGTACTCGATATCAACGAAGACAATCCGCAGGCAGTGGTGGAACCACGCGCGCAACGGCTGGCCGACGACCTCCGGGCACAGGGCTACACCGCAATGGTTACCACGTTTGCGGACGCCAGCACCGACCGCAAGGACTGGATGCCCAATATCACGATCGTCRTCGGCCTGGGCGACATGGGCGCCGAAGCCGATAACGCGATCGCCGAAAGCACGGTGACCGAGGAAACCGAAGCAATGTCCTGACAGTTGCCSGGCRATGCAGGATGCCTGTTCCCTGCTGCTTCGATCCCAGTTCTTACGCCTGCATGCCTCCTGCTCTTCYCGGCTTGACGGGATAAAAAACGGCGCCAATCGATGGCGCCGTGAGTACTGCATGGTTCTGCGATTATCGGATCAGAACCGATGACGCATGCCGAGAAACACCCCAACGCTGTCGTCATGTCCGCCGTACGGGCCGTTCATGCTCGCGCTGACCTTGTTGTAGGTCGCCGCGAGGTAGGTGTCGGTCCGTTTGGAGAAGAAGTAGTCGCCAACGAGGAATGCGGACAGCTTGTGGCCGCTCCCTCCCGCCGCGTTGACGTTGTTGGCGGYATCGTAGATTGCGGCCGCCTTCACGACCACGGCTTGCGTGACCTGGTACGTGGTGCCGAACTGGAACACGTGGTCCGTTCTTGCGGCCGTGCCAGTGCCGATGTTGGTGATACCCGGGTTGGCGTAGAACTGCGCATTGGTGCCGTAGGTCGGCGCGAAGTCCTGGCTGGCGGATGGGGCGAACGCTGCATCCCGCCGCGTGTAAAGGTAGTAGCTGTGGAGCGTAACGGGACCCATCACGTATGACGCGCCAACGCCGGCGTTGGTCTGCTTGTTCCTGGCGGGATCTCGCGCCTGCTGGCCCACCAGACCCAGACCGAGCGGCCCGCGGGTATAGCCCACGCCCGCCGCATAGGTCGAACCCGCCGATGCACCGCCTGCAAGTTCGCCAGCCGAGTAGGCCGCCTCCACCTTCAGCGGTCCCACGACCTGCTGATATTTGAGCGAGTTGTCGAGCCGCGAGCCTTCCAGCAACTGCACCCAGACGTCGCTCGCGCCGGTATTGCCCCAGCCAATGGTGTCGAACGGGAGCAGGATATCGAACGGCACGCTGTACTGGCGGCCGAGCGTGATCTGCCCGTAGTCTGCATTGAGCCCGACCCAGGCCTGACGGCCGAACAACCGCCCGCCCTGCAGCGACACCCCGGCATCCGGGCTAAACCCCGACTCCAGCCTGAAGACCGCAGAAGTACCGCCCCCAAGGTCCTCGCTGCCCAGAATCCCCCAACGCGATCCGTTGAAGAAGCCCGGCACGACGCCCACAGCGCCGCCACTGCCCGTGGCGCGCCCCGCCGCGTTCGTCGCAGCCACCTGATGCGATTGATAGGCAATCGCCGTATCGATCAGTCCGTATAGCGTGACCGATGTCTGAGCATGCGCGGCGCCCGCAACCGTCAGCATGATGCCAAATGTGGAAATCTTCTTCATGACGTCAGCCCACCCGTCGTGCTGGCCTTTGTCATGGCTCCCTTGCCGTCCATTCCGTCTCCTCCTCTTGTTTTACCGCCCTTGAATTGGTTTCCAATGTAAATTACATGATGGACATCGTCAACTATATGGGCGTGGCAATCTGTCGCTTGCCGTGGACAATGCAGTTAGAATCGTTGACAGATTCAACTAACGGGAGCCTTCGCCAATGAGCGCAACGAAACGCAACGCCGGTGCCGCGCCGCGGATCATTACCGACCTGCTTTCCTCACGTCTGCACAACCTGGCAGGCCTCTCCGCCGCGAGCGCATCGTTGCGCGTGCAGCGCAAGTTCGGGCTGACACTGCTGGAATGGCGATCGATTGGCATGCTCGGCGCGCACGCACCGCTTTCCTTGAAGGAGCTCGCACGACGCGCCGCATTGGACAAGAGCTATGCCAGCCGCACCGTATCGGGTCTAATCGAGCGCGGACTGATCGTCAGCGAGCGTAGCGATACCGATGCCCGCGCGGTGCTGCTGAGCCTGACCAAGGCCGGCGATGCGCTCTACCGAAAGGTGATCGTTGACGCCAACGCGCGTAACGAGCGGCTGCTGAGTCCGCTCAGCGCCGAGCAGCGCAAACAGTTGATGGAAATGCTGTCGATGCTCACCACCAGCGCGCGCGACGTGCTGGACGAAGAGCGGCGGGCCGCTGCGGGAGAGACCATCGACGAAGCGGAGACCCCGGCGCCGGCGGCTGACGCCGCCACGGAACAGGGTGGCGGCGCCGACCTCGATCTCGCCGAAATCCGCTCGCTGGTATCGCGCCTCAACCGGCTCGTGGGTGGCTCAGGCGGCGTGTAATACGGCGCGTAGCGGGTTCAGGCCGCTACGCAACACCCGGCTGTGCAACGGTCGACCGAGCACGGCTTCGCATTGCTTCGCAACCGCCAGCATGCCGTCCAGATCGATGCCGGTTCGGACGCCCATCGCGTCAAGCAGCGCCACCCAGTCCTCGGTGCACACGTTTCCGGTATGTCCGCCCCCGTACTGTACCTTGGCGGGATGACCGCCCACGCCGCCCATCGCGCAATCGAAGTGAGTCACCCCGGCTTCCAGCGCGGCAACATAGTTGACCAGGCCAGTGCCACGTGTGTCATGGAAATGCGCAATCGGGGTAACGTCCGGGAAGGCCTTCCGCATGGCGCGGAACAACGCACGCACGGTTAGGGGCGTCGCCATGCCGGTCGTGTCGCCGAGCGTCACGAACCTGACACCGGCATCGCGAAACCGCCCCACATCGCGCAGGACTTCCTGCGGATCGACATGGCCCTCGAACGGGCAGCCGAACGCGACCGAGATTGTGCCGATCATGCGGAAGCGCCCGCGCGCCGCATCTGCCATCGCGCGAATGTTCAACCACTGATCGTCCCGGCTGCGCTTGAGGTTGCGCTCCGAGTGCGACGACGAGGCCGACACCAGCAGGCTCACCTCGGTGGCCCCGAAACCGGCCTCCAGGTCCGCGAGCGCGCGTTGCACCGCGTGGCCGTTAGCGCATGTCGCCTTGTACATCACGCCTTCTCGGCGTGGCAGCGTACGCAGTAGCTCGGTAGCATCCGCAAACTGCGGCACGACCTTCGGATTCGAGTACGACGTGGCCTCCACGCGGGGAAAGCCGATGGCCGCAAATCGATCGACGAGGGCCACCTTGGTTTCGGTGGRCACAAAATCGGGCTCATGCTGCAACCCRTCGCGGGCAAAGCACTCACAGAGGACGACTTCGGCAGTCATGGATGTCTCCGACGCGGGATTCATGGGTTCGACGGGTGAAACAACGCGATGGCGTGCTCGCGCAGCTTGTTCTTCTGCACCTTGCCGCTGGCGGTCATGCCGATGCGCTCGAAGTCCGTCACGATGGCGGCGTAGCGCGGGGTACGGAAATTTGCCATGCGCGGCCTGGCCCATGCGAGCAACGTCTCGGCATCCAGCGTCGCGCCGGCCTTGAGCGTGACGAACGCGGCCGGCACTTCGCCCAGCCTCGCGTCGGGCACCCCCACCACCTGGGCTGAAGCCACGGCGGGATGGGACAGCAGGGCCTGTTCCACTTCGGCAGGCGCCACGTTCTCACCGCCGACGCGGAACACGTCCTTGAGCCGGCCGACCAGCCGCAGGCGTCCATCGGTGCGCAACGCCCCAAGATCGCCGGTGCGCAGCCAGCCGTCCGCGGTGAATACCTTGGCGTTCGCCTCGGGCTGCTTGTAGTAGCCCCGCATGACGCCCCAGCCCTTGACCTGGATCTCGCCCACCTCGTCGACGCCACAGACGACGCCCGACGCCTCATCGATGATCCGCACCGCCACGCCTTCATGCGGGAGCGCGAACCCACCCACGCGCAGCGCTGCATCGTCGCGCCAGTCATTGATCACGACGTTGGGCGACGCCTCCGACAGCCCATACGCCCAGCAAATCGTCTCGATGCCCATCTCGTCGATGATGCGCTGCATCGTGTCGGCGCCTGCCGCGGCCCATCCACCGCGCAGATGCAAACGCGAGCGGTCGAACGACGGGTGGGAGATCAGCATCTGGAACAACGTCTCATTGCCCGAGAYGAACGTGCAGCGCTCCCGCTCCATCATCGCCAGCGCGGCGCCGGCATCGAACGTCGGCAGGGTGGCGATGCTCGCGCCCGCGCACAGCGCGCAAAGGAGGGACAGCGTGGAGCCGGCCACATGAAAGAACGGCCGACAGTTGAAATAGCAATCCGATGCTTCGATGCCAAGCCGCTGCCCGACAGCCGAGGCGTTGCGCAGCATATTGTCGTGCGTGAGCATCACGCCCTTCGGGTACGCCGTGGTGCCCGACGTGAACTGGATCAGCAGCAGGTCATCCGGCGTCACGGCGCGCATGGCWTYCGCGAGCGCTTCATCGCTCAGGGCATCGCCGGCGGCGAGAAATGCCTCCCAGCCGATCCCAGCGTGCGGCACATCGTTGCCGACCACCACCACGTCGCCGAGCAGTGGCAGCGCCTGCCCCGGCAGTTCATGGTCGACAGCGGGTTCCACCTCGCGGAGGAAACCCATGAAATCGATCTTCAGGAAGCGGTCCGCCAGGATCAGCAGCCGCACATCGGACTGGCGCAGGCAGTACTCGATTTCCGCAGCCTTGAAGCGGGTGTTGACCGGCACGGTCACGGCACCGATCAGCGCAGCGCCGTAGAAGCTCGCCACCCAATTCACATCGTTACCGCACAGCAGGCCGACGAATTCTCCGCGCTTCACGCCGCGCGCCAGCAGCGCCTTGGCAACGCGGCGCGATTGCGCTTCGAGGTCGCGCCACGTGGCGGCCCCGTCAGGCGTGACCAACGCGCGCCGCGCCCCACCCAGGCTGGCCTGCTGCGCCAGCACTGCTGCCAATGTGCGAGGTTCCCACGTCATGCTCTACCTCCAAATCCACCAATTCCCGCCCGCCAGTCGGAGCGGGCCAGGTTCTCTTCGATTGCCAGAAGTTCTTCCGCCAGCGCACCGCGCGGGCCCAGCTCGATGCCGCGATCGATGCAGCGTTTGGCCAGGCGCATGCCCAGCGGCGGTGCCTTGGCGATGCTTGCCGCCATGGCGGCCACTTCGGCGTCCAGGCTCTCAGGCGCGACAACGCGCGTGACGAGGCCGACGTCCTGCGCTTCCGCCGCCGTCAGGCGTCGTCCGGTGAACATCATGTCCTTGGCCAGCCGCTTGCCGACGATSCGCGCCAGTCGCTGGGTTGCACCCACGGTGCCCCACTGCGCCTCAGGCGTCCAGAACGTAGCGTCGGGCGTGGCAACTGCAAGGTCGCAGGCSGCAGCAATCTCCACGCCAGAACCGGCCGCCGARCCGGCTACCACCGCGATCACTGGCATCGGCAGGCGTTCCAGCGCGTCGTAGGCAAAGAATCCACGCATGCGGCGGGCCAGCACCTGCGCTTCATCCATCGTCTTGCGCTCCTTGAGGTCGGCGCCGGCGCAGAACGCCGGACCGGCAGCGCGCACCAGCACCACGCGCACGTCCGGATCGGCGGCAGCCGCCGTGGCGGCRGCCTGCAACCCCTCGCACATGGCCAGGTTCAGCGCATTGCGGCTATCCGGCCGGTTCAGCGTGATGGTGGCAACGCCGCCTTCCACCGCGTAGAGCACGGCGGGGGCTGTGCCCGTTTCGTTCGATTCAGTCATGGTTATCTCGATACGCCTCGGTYTGGCTACACCTTAGATGGCCTTGGCTTCGCGCAGGGCCTTCACGCGTTCGGCGTCCATGCCCAGCCAGTCGCGCAGCACGTCGCCCGTATGCTCGCCAAGCAGCGGGGGCCGTCCCACCTCGGGGTTGTCCCAGCCGTCGAAGCGCAGCGGCACTGGCAGCGCCTGAAACGTGCCGATGACAGGATGATCGAATTCCGCCACCATGCCCCGCGCTTGCACATGGGGATCGGACAGGACTTCATCCACCGACTTGATCGGGCCGGCGGGCACACCCGCGTTGTCCATGGCCTCGCACAGCGCGGCACCCTCACACGCCGCGATGGCCTCGGTCAGCCGCTGCATCACTTCATCGCGCCGGCGCACGCGGCCGGCGTTCGTCTGGAGTTCCGGATCGGCGCCCCATGTCTCGAGTTTCAGCACCTGGCAGAGCGGCACCCAGTGCTGGTCGCTCGCCGTAATATGGAGCCAGCGGCCGCACGCAGCCTGGAAACTCGCCGATGGCACGCGGCCGGGGTGCTCCGTGCCCATGCGCGGCGGCACTTCGTGCAGCGTGAACCAACGCGCCGCCGCCAGCGTGAGCAGGCTGACCTGTGCGTCGAACATCGAAAGATCGATGTGACAGCCCTGCCCTGACGCACTGCGGCCTTGCAGCGCCGAGAGCACGGCGATGGCGGCCCACAGGCCGGACGTCAGGTCTGCCATCGGCAAGCCGGGCTTCACGGGCCCACCGCCGCGCTCGCCGGTCAGGCTCATCAGCCCGCCCATCGCCTGGAACACGGTGTCGTAGCCCTTGCGCGCGGCGTAGGGGCCGGTCTGCCCGAACCCGGTACAGGAAAGATAGACCAGCTTCGGATTGATCTCGCGCAGCGTCTCGGGGCCGAGTCCATAGCGCTTGAGCGTGCCGACCGGGAAGTTCTCGATCACCACATCGACCTTGGCCGCCAGATCCCGCACGATCTGTTGCCCCGCCTCATTGCGCAGGTTGAYCGTGATCGACTGCTTGCTCCGATTGAACGCCATGAAGTAGGCGCTTTCGCTCCCCCCCTCGGCCTCCACCTGCGGTTCGAAACTGCGGGTCTCGTCACCGGCGCCGGGCTGCTCGACCTTGATCACCGTGGCACCGAGTTCCGCAAGGATCATCGAGGCGAACGGGCAGGCCAGCACCCGCGAGAGGTCGAGAATCGTGATGTGTTCGAGTGGCTTGTTCATGGCGCGCTACCGCTCCGTCCGCACAAAGCTGCGCATGCGCTTGTTGGCTTCGCGCCCGACCTCCAGACCCGCTTCCAGCGGCAGGTCCACCACGCGGTGGAACGTCTGCTTGGTGGTGGCCATGGCCGCACGACTGACCTCTGCCAGACGACTGGCCAGCGCCATGGTCTCCTCCATCAGCAGGTGGTCGTCATGCACGGCGTTGACCATGCCCAGCGCGACAGCGCGCTCCGCATCGATCGATTCGCCGGTGGCCACGAGGTGAAATGCCGCCTTGCGGCCAATCTGCCGCGTCAGATTGGGCAGGACGATCGCGGCCACGATGCCATGCTTCACTTCCGGATAGCCGATGCGGGCCGAGCGCGCGGCGAGGGCCAGATCGCATGCAATGGCCAGCCCTGCACCACCGCCCATCGCGAAGCCGTTGATGGCGGCAATCACCGGCTTGCTCATCCGCGAGACGCTGAGATGCAACTGCATCGTCAGCGCGGCGCGCTCTTCCACGCGCGACATCTGGTCCGAGGTCAGGTCCTTGAACTCGCCGATGTCGGCACCGGCGCAGAAGGCCGAGCCATTGCCCGTGAGCACGACGACGTGCACGGCATCATCGGCTTCGGCCGCCGCCAACGCCTCCACCAGCCCACGCGTCAGGGCATTGTTCAGCGCGTTGCGCTTTTCCGGGCGGTTCATGCGCAGCACGCGCACCTGGCCGACATCCTCAATCTGCAGTTCGCTCATGTCCCCACCTCTCTACTTCCATTGATTTGCCATACGCGCCATCGCTTCGCGCGTCTCTGCCGCAATGCGTTCGACCAACACGCCGGCGGGCACTAGCCCATCGATCAGCGCGGCGCTCTGGCCCGCCTCGACCTTGCCCTGCTCGACATCGCCATCCAGGGCGGCCATCTTGAGCGACCGGCTGCCGAACAGCGCCTCGAGCGCCTCGCGCGGCTGACCTGCCCGTTCCGCCGCCTCGTACTCGTCGGTGAACGCATTGCGCACCGCACGAATCGGCAGGCCACGCCAGCCCACGAGCGTGGTATCGCCCACCCCGGCCGCCAGCACCTTCTCCTTGTAGGCGTCGTGCAGCGAGGCCTCGGGGGTCAGGAGGAAGCGGGTGCCCATCTGCACGGCATCCGCGCCGAGGCAAAGCATGGCCGCAACGCCCGCGCCATCGGCAATCCCGCCGCCGGCCACGATCGGCAAGTCAACGGCACGCGCAATCAATCGCACCAGCACCAGCGTGCTCGTACCGCTGGGCGGCGGATGTCCACCCGCCTCGCCGCCCACCACGACCAGCCCATCGACGCCGGCGGACGCCGCCTTGCGCGCATGGTCGGGATGCGCCACCACGTGTAGCCACTTGACCCCGGCGGCCTTGAAGCGGTCGATGTGTTCGCGCGGACTGCCTTGTGACGCGATGAGGATCGGCACGCCTTCGTCCAGCACGATCTGCAGATGCTCGGCCGCCCGTTTGTTGTACAGGGCGACGTTGACCGCGAACGGCGCATCGGTGATCTCGCGCACTTCGCGAATCGCACGGCGCAGGTCGTCGGGCCGCATCGGGCCAGCCGCGATCACGCCCAGGCCGCCGGCCTTCGACACCGCCCCGACGAGCGGAGAACTCGACGACGCCCAGCTCATGCCCGCCTGGATGATGGGGTAGCGGATCCCAAGCAATTCGGTGATTCGCGTCTTGATGCTCATCTGTTGATTCCTCTGCAAAAGCGGTTACTCCGCGGTGATGCCTGCTGCCTTGATCACCGGCCCCCATCGCCCCTGCTCGGACTTGATCAGCGCGCGGTAGGCGTCGGGGGTGCTGGACTGTGCGATACCGCCCTGCTCGGCAAACTTCTCGATGAGGTCGGGGGTACGCAATGCGGCGGTGACGGCATCGACGATCTTGCGGGACACATCGTCGGGCAGGCCACGTGGCGCGACGATGCCGTACGCCCCTGCGGCAAGCACCTTCGGCAAGCCGGCTTCGGCCGCCGTGGGCACATCGGGAAGCGCCGCGAGCCGCTTGGTGTCCGTCACCATCAGCGCGCGAAGCTTGCCGCCCTTGATCAGGTGCGCGACCGCCGGGACTTCGGCGATGAACATGTCCACCTGTCCGCCCATCAGGTCCTGCACGGCGGGCGCGCCGCCCTTGTATGGCACGTGGCGCAGGCGGATGCCCGCTTCGCGCTGGAATAGCGCGCCAACCACGTGCGTGCTGCTACCCACGCCCGCAGACGCAACGGTGAACTTCTCCGGCTCGCGCTTGGCCGCTGCCTGCAGATCCGCGACCGATTTGAAGGGAGAGCTGGCATTGACCACCAGCAGGTTCGGGGTGGAGACCATCGTGCTCAGGTAGGCCACGTCCTTGAGCGGGTCGAATGGCATCTTGGGAGAAATGAACGGTGCGTAGACCATCGCGCCCGTACCGGCCATGCCCAGCGTATAGCCGTCTGCCGTGGCACGCGTCACGCCCGAGATACCCACGAGCCCCCCGGCGCCGGGCCGGTTCTCCACGACGATCGTCTGCCCGATCCGCGTGGTCATKGACTTGGCGAGCGTGCGCGCCATCACGTCAGCCGGCCCGCCGGCCGCGAACGGCACCACCAGAACGATCGGCCGGTCCGGATAGGCCGCCTGCGCAGGGCTGACCGTCAACAGGGCAGCCGTCCACAGCGAGTACATCATCAGGCGCAACATCATGTCTCCTTTATTAGAACTGCCTGGATATTTGTGGACATAGTATTTTATATCGTTGCGTTTGTCCACTATATGGTTGTACGCATCTCGCTCTATACTTCATCCGTCGTTTCACTCCGCACTGAACTATGGAATACGCTCCTGGCATCAGCCAGCTTGCTGGGCTGCTGGCCGACCCCGGCCGTGCGGCCATGTTGTGGGCGTTGATGGATGGCAGCGCGCGGCCGGCCGGCGAACTGGCGATGATTGCCGGGCTGTCGGCCTCGTCCACCAGCGGCCATCTCGCCCGCATGTCCGAAGGCGGCCTGCTCGCCGTGGAGACGCGTGGGCGCAATCGCTATTACCGGCTGGCCACGCCGGAAATTGGTGTGGCCATCGAGGCGCTTGCGTCGGCGTCGCTGGCCAGCCAGCCGCCGCGCGTGCGTGCCGTGCCGGTCTCCCGCACGGCGCCGCCGGCGCTGCGACAGGCTCGCACCTGTTATGACCATCTGGCTGGGGAACTTGCGGTGGGTCTTTTCGAACGAATGTCCGAAGCGGGCTGGCTGATCGTGTCGGGCAGCGCCGTCGACCTCAGCGCCCCCGGCGCGGAGGCGATGGGGCAGCTTGGCATCGACCTGGGCGCCACCCGCCGCAAGCGCCGGCAGTTCGCCTGCACCTGCCCGGACTGGAGCGAACGCAAGCCCCATCTGGGCGGGGCGCTCGGCGCGGCGCTGCTCGACAGCCTGCTGGCACGCGGATGGATCGAGCGTACGGACACGTCGCGCGCCCTGCGCGTGACGCCTCGCGGCCAGCGCGAAATCGTGAACGTGGCAGCCTGACGGATATGAATACCGAAGCCAGAGGAGGAGCAGATGGCAATTGAACTGGACGACGACGCGCAAGACGCCATCAGCCGGCTATTCGCGCTGATTAACCTCGGCGACAGCGCCCAGACCAGCCGGCAGTTTTCGCTGTTCGAGGAAGCGCTGGAAGACGCCGAGGAAGACGAGATCGATGCCGCCGGCCTGCTGTGGCAGGTCAAGGACATCATCGATTGGGAATCCGGCTTTTATGTCGACTGGAAAGACGCCGAGTCCTTTATCGGCTGCCTGAACCAGCTTTGCGAGCGGATCGACCTCGAGGTGGACTGGGGCACCGAGGACACCGAGGACGAAGACTTCCTGGAGGGCACGAGCGTGCCCGAGCTGATGGAGATCGTCGCCACGCAGCTACGCATGGCCGGCTACACGCTCTGGAACTGGGATACCGGCGGCGACGCCTACGGCGGCTGGATCACGCGCAGCGAAGACGACGAAGAGATACTCGAGATCGCCGACACGCTCGGCTTCGACATCCGTCCCGGCGACCAGCCCTACTGACCGACCGGCTCGCCTGGAAACTCAGTCGAGCCCGATCACCACCGCGCCGCCGTCACCGTCCGGGGTATCGGCGATGTCGGCGCTGTCCGATCCATCCGTGCCCCCCAGCGCCTTGGCGCGCGGTGCCGGGCGCCGGGTCTCCGGCACGCCCAGCGTTTCCTCGAGCACAGTGAGGAAGGCCCGCACGCTCGGCGGCATCAGCTTGCGCGCGGGCATCAGCACGTACACCTTCAGCGGCGACGACGTATAGCCGGGCAGCACGCGCACCAGTTGGCCGTGCACCAGATGCTCGTGCACGAAGCGGGGCGACATGCGCGCCACGCCCAGCCCATCCAGCGCGGCCTTGAGCCGGACTTCAGCGTTATGCGTGGAGATGCGCGGCGAGACGTCCATGGCGAAGGTTTCCACCCCATCGCGCAGGAATTCCCATTGCACATCGTCGAGGTTGCCGAGCGTCGGCCAGCCCTTCAGGTCCTGCGGCGCGCGCGGCAGGCCGTGCTCGCGGATCAGCGCGGGCGCCGCATAGAACGCACGCTCGATCAGCACCACGCGCTTGCTCGCGAACGAGCTGTCGTGGAGGTTGGTGTCGGTCATGACGAAGGCGAGGTCATAGCCGTGGCGAATCAGGTCGGGCTGGTCCCAGCTCATGTCCAGTTCCACATGCAGCGACGGGTGCAGCTTAAGTAACCTGGAGAGCGAGGCGGACAGGTGCTGCGAACCCACCTCGTAAGGCGTGGCGATGCGCAGCGTGCCGCTGACCTCGGCACTCACCGAGGCGGCCTCGGCGCTGATCTCGCGCAACTCGCCAAACAGGGGCGCCACGCGGTCATAGAGCTGCTGGCCGCGCTGGGTCACGCGCACGCGCCGCGTGGTCCGCTCGAACAGGCGCACACCAAGCTGGGTTTCCAGCCGGGCAACCGCCGCGCTGGCCGATGACTTGGGCACTTCCGCCAGTTCGGCGCCCTGCGTGAAGCCGCCCCCTTCCACCACGCGGCAGAAGATTTCCCAGTCTTTCCAGTCGATCGATTTCATGCAGACACCTTCGTCACCCACGCCSTGTGGGCGAGGCGGAATTGTCCCACAGCCCGGACAATCCCGCTGCCGACGTTCACGCCGATAGCCGCCGCGCCGGGCGGCGCGCACGGCATTTGATGCAGGTCATCGTGCGGGAAAACATTGATTGGGAATTGTTCTTGTTACCGCGTACGATTCCGGCATCCGCCCCGGATGGGGCTTCTTGCGGGAGCTGCAATGCTGAAAGTGGCCGTACTTCTCATCGCCGGTGCGTTTTCCACGGGGGCCTTCGCGGGCGCCAAGTGCGACAAGCATCCGAAGTCCGAATGGATGCCCGAGGCCGACGCCAAGGCCAAGATCGCGGCCCAGGGCTACAACATCAAGAAGTTCAAGGTGGACGGCAACTGCTACGAGATCTATGGCACCACCAAGGACGGCAAGAAGGCCGAGATCTACTTCGACACGAAGACGCTCGACATCGTGAAGTCCGAGATCGAGAAGTAAGCATGTCGGTGCCGGCCGGCCAGCTGCGCAATACCACCACGCTCCGCGTCTGGGACGTGGTGGTGCGGCTCACGCACTGGAGCGTGGCGGCCATCGTCTGCTACGACCTCATCGACGATTCCGGCGACCAGATGCACCGCGTGCTGGGCTACGTGGCCGCCGGACTTGTGCTGTTTCGCATTCTCTGGGGCTTCATCGGCAGCGAACACGCGCGCTTCCGCGCCTGGCTGCCGCGCCCCGCCGGCGTGCTGGCCCATGCCCGGGCCATGGCCCGGCGCCGCACGCCGCGCTTCATCAGCCACACCCCGCTCGGCGCGGTGATGATGCTGGCGATGTGGACCCTGATCCTGCTGCTCGCCGTTACCGGCTGGCTCTCCCGCCTCGACGCGTTCTGGGGCGAGGACTGGCCCATCGACATCCATCGCTGGCTCTCCAACACGCTGCTCGGGCTGGTGGTGGTGCACGCGCTGGTGGCCATCGTTACCAGCGTGGCCGGCAAGGAAAACCTGGTCGGGGCGATGATCACCGGCCGCAAGCCGCGCGACCTCGACTAACCTGGGGTTGCCGCGCCGGCGCCGCCCGTGGCATAGTAGCCYCGTCATACCGCWTCACCCGCCATACCCGTTTTACCCGCGTTATCGGGAGAGACTGTGCCTGCCGCCCGGCAGGCCGGCGCCGAAGGAGCAACCGCCCCGGAAACTCTCAGGCCAAAGGACCGGTAACGCCATTGCACTCTGAAGAACCCCGGCTCGCGTCAGCCGACGGTACCGAAGGAGCAAGCGATGCGCCCGCGCGCATCGTGAATCTCTCAGGTCAAGGACAGAGGGGGCGTGCGTCGCGCATGGTGCGCCACGTACCCCCCATCCACGACGTCCTGGAAGACCTGACAACATGAAGACAATCGCTGTCATCGGCGGTGGCATCACCGGCGTGACGACCGCTTACGCCCTCGCCAAACGTGGTTTCGCGGTCACACTGCTCGAGCGCCATCGCTACGCCGCCATGGAAACCTCGTTCGCCAATGGCGGCCAGCTCTCCGCGTCGAACGCCGAGGTCTGGACCCACCGCTCCACGCTGGTCAAGGGCATCAAGTGGATGCTCCGCAACGACGCGCCGCTGCTCGTGAACCCCCGCCCCACCTGGCACAAGCTGAGCTGGTTCGCCGCGTTCATCGCCGCCATGCCGCACTACCGGGCCAACACGATCGAGACCGCCCGCCTGGCCATCGCCGCCCGCGCGCACCTGTTCGGCTGGGCCGAGGCGGAAGGCATCGACTTCGATCTCAAGCGGCAGGGCATCCTCCATATCTACCGGGACAAGGCCGGCTTCGACCATGCCGGCGAGGTCTCCASGCTGYTGGCCGARGGCGGCCTGCCGCGCCGCGCGGTCACRCCCGAGGAAATGCGTGCGATCGAGCCGACGCTGGCCGGCCAGTACTACGGCGGCTACTACACCGAGAGCGACGCCACCGGCGACATCCACAAGTTCACCTCCGGCCTGGCCGCGGCGGCCCAGCGGCTGGGCGTGGTCACGCGCTACAGCCAGGACGTGCAGTCGGTCAACTCGGACGGCCGCACGGCCACCATCACCGTCCGCGACGGTAATCAGACAAGTTCGACAACCTTCGACGCCGTAGTGGTCTGCGCCGGCGTGGCCAGCCGGCAGTTCGCCACGCAACTGGGYGACCGCGTGAACATCTACCCGGTGAAGGGCTATTCGATCACGGTGAACTTGCCCGACGCCGCCAGCCAGGCTGCGGCGCCCACGGTCAGCCTGCTCGACGACGAGACCAAGCTCGTGACCAGCCGGCTCGGCGTGGACCGTTTCCGCGTGGCCGGCACGGCCGAGTTCAACGGCATCGACCGCGACATCCGCGCGGACCGCATCCGGCCCCTGATCGACTGGGTCAACACCTGCTTCCCCGGCGTGAGCACGCGCAGCGTGGTGCCGTGGGCAGGGCTGCGGCCGATGATGCCGAACATGATGCCGCGCGTGGGGCGCGGACGGCAGGCCAACGTGTTCTACAACACGGGCCACGGGCATCTGGGGTGGACGTTGTCGGCGGTGACGGCCGAGATGGTGGGCGATGTCATCCGGCWGGCGGCGGTACCGCGTGCTTTCTCCCCTCTCCCGCTTGCGGGAGAGGGGTTGGGGGAGAGGGCCGGCGTGACCGGACGCGATATCGCTGCCTGAACCGCCAGCCCTCTCCCCCGCCCCTCTCCCTGAGGGAGAGGGGCGRCAACCATCGCGCCAACGAAAAAGGCCCCGCTTGCGCGGGGCCTTTTTCTTCAATCTTGGTGCCCAGGAGAGGACTCGAACCTCCACAGTGTTGCCACCGCTAGGACCTGAACCTAGTGCGTCTACCAATTCCGCCACCTGGGCAAGGTGAGCGGCGCATTCTACAGGAGCTTGCGGATTTTGCAAGCCCCKGCGCGTGCCACTATGCCTGCAGGCCCATGTAGATCTTCCCGTCCTGGACGAAGCGATTGCGCCCGGCGCGCTTGGCCTGGTACATCGCGCTGTCCGCGCGGTGCAGCAGCGGCTCCAGCCGTGGCGCGTCCGGCACCGTACAGGCCGCGCCCACGCTAATCGTGACGAAGGGCTGCACTGGCGTGCCGTTGTGCGGGATCTCCAGGTCGCGCACCGCCGCCACCATGCGGCGCGCCACGTTGCGCGTCTCGTCCTGCGAGGCGTCCGGCAGCACCACCGCGAATTCCTCGCCGCCCAGCCGCGCGCAGAACTGCTCGCCCACCAGCACGCTGGTCAGCGCGGTCGCCACCCGGCGCAGGCAATCGTCGCCGCAGGGGTGGCCGTACAGGTCGTTGTATTGCTTGAAGAGGTCCACATCGAGAATCAGCAGCCCGATCGGCTCGCCCGCCTCGWAGGCCCGGGTCACGGCCAGCAGCGACTCGCGCTGGAAGAAACGCCGGTTGGGGATGCCGGTCAGCGCGTCGATGTCGAGGTCCGCCTCCACGCGCGAGAGCTTCGCCTCGGTCTGGCCGAGCTGGGCCGTCAGCGCCAGTTCGCGCGACTGGTAGCGGCTGATGTCGCGCATGAAGACCAGCGTGCCGATGCGCTTGCCGTCCAGCCGCATCACCGGCTCCGCCGTCACCTCGTAGTGCGCGCCCTGGGGAATGTAGGGGATGGCGCCGACGTCGGCCCCCGCCTCGCGCGGCTGGCGCAGCGCCTCGTCCCATACGGCCGGCATCGGCTGCCCCCGGCGCAGGTCGGGCACCAGCCGCAGGGCGGCCGGGTTGAACTCGACGAGCCGCCCCTTCGCGTCGACGATCACGCAGCCGTCGCCAATCGTGTCGAACACGCGCAGCCGCGCGTAGTGGCCGATGTCGTCCAGATGGGTACGCAGCGCACAGATCCAGACCACCACCGTCATCAGGGAAAACGTGGCCGGGGTCAGGTCGCCGCCGAGCGGGCTGGTCCAGCGCTGCAGGTAGGCCATGTGGGTGAGCAGCGGCAAGGTGAGGCTGCTGGCCACGATGGCCCGGCCCCGCCGGGTCAGCGCCGCATTGGGCACCTCGGCCGTGAGCAGGAAAACCAGGCTTAGCAGCAGCATGAAGTAGGTCCACGCCGCCACCACCACGTAGCCGGGGCCATGGTGGAAGATCGCGCCCGGCGAGACGCCGGCCGGCATCATGTCGATGCGCGTCCAGATCAGGTGATGCCGCTCGTTGGTCAGCACCAKCACCACCGACGCCACGGCGGCCAGCACCGGCAGCCACAGGCGCGACCACGGCACCACGTAGCGCGGCCGGCTCAGGTGGATCATCGCCACCAGCCAGCCGATGGGCACCATCACGATGCCCGCGTACTGGGCCTTGGCCCAGAAGATGCGCCCGTCCAGATCGGTCGAGCTGACTTCGAGCAGCCGGCCGCCGCTCCAGATGGCCACGCCGCCGGCCAGCACGAGGAAAGCCTTGATCGTGGGATCGTCGCGGCGCGGCCAGGTGGCGATAACCATGCCCACGCTGCACACCACGGCTATGGTCAGGCAAAGGACAAGAGGGTACGAGGGCATGAGAACGGCGGGGAACCTGATAATAGCCGCCGCGCCCGACATGGCGGAGGCGCCCCATTATAGGGGCTAGCCGGGGCGCCACCCCATCGCCCTCACTTACTTGGAGCGGCTGCGGTCCCCGCCGCGCGAGTCCATGATGATCATGGTGCGGTCCAGCACGCCGGCGTCATCGAAATAGACGCTGAAGTGCGCCGGCAGGTTGCCGGCCATGTACATCCGATAGCTCCATGCCTCGCGCTTCATCAGGGCGAAGTACTGCACCGGCTCGCGCGGGAGGCCGAAGCGCTCGGCGATGTCGCGCTTGGTCCAGATCCCGGGGCGCGCCTCGTAGATCTCCTTCTCGGTCAGGGTCTGGCGGAAGCCGGCCAGCTTGCCGGCGGCGTCGAAGTCGGCCGCGTAGACCTCGAAGCCGTAGGGCTGCTTGGAATAGATCCAGCGCTGGGTGCCGTCGGCCAGTTGGTAGGTCTCGGTCGGGTTGCCGAATGTCTCGCGTACCGAGCTTTGCGGGCTGCCGAGCATCGACTGGGCGGTCTGCACCGGCTGGAGCGTGGCGCAGCCGCCGAGGACCACGGCGGCCAGGGCGGCAAGGAGGGCGACGCGGACGGCGCGCCCGGAAATCGGGTTGGGCATGGCATGTCTCCAGAGTCCATGCCAAGCATAGCCCAGCCGGCCGAACTCAGCGTTGCGGCTGCGGCCAGCCCGCGCGGACGATCTCCCGGTCGTCGATCGGCCAGTGCAGCGCGGCGGCTACCACCCCGAGCGCCATCGCCCCCATCCACACCAGGTCGTAGGAGCGCGTGGCCTCGAACACCACCCCGCCCAGCCAGACCCCGAGGAACGAGCCAAGCTGATGGCCGAAGAACACGAAGCCGAACAGCGTGGTGATGTAGCGCACGCCGAAGACCTGCGAGACGATGCCGCTGGTCAGCGGCACGGTGCCGAGCCAGAGGAAGCCCATCACCGCCGCAAACCCGTAAAGCGTGGCGGCGCTGAGGGGCAGCAGCACGAACAGCGCCATCGCCGCCGTTCGTACTAAATAGATACCGGCCAGCAGATACTTGCGCGAATGCCGCCCGCCCAGCACGCCGAACCAGTACGTCCCGGCGATATTGGCCAGCGCGATGATCGCCAGCGCCRCCATGCCTTCGGACGGCTGCATGCCCTTGTCCCGCAGGTAGGCCGGCAGGTGATTGGCGATAAAAGCCAACTGAAAGCCACATGCRAGGAAGCCGAGGTTGAGCAGCCAGAAGCCCGAATGGCGGAAGGCCTCGCGCACCGCCCCGAGCAGCGGCGGCTGGGCGCCCCCGGCACCGGCACCGCTGGCGGGGTGCGTCCGATCCTGGAATGGCAGCGCCAGCGGGAGCATGGCGGCGGCGGTCACGGCCAGGATCACCAGCGCGCCGCGCCAGCCGGCCTGGAGGATCATCACCTGCGCGCCCGGCACCAGCAGGAACTGGCCGATGCCACCCATCGCSCCGGCGAGCCCCAGCGCMCGGCTGCGCTGCGCCGGCGCGATCATCCGGCTCAAGGCGCCGTAGACCACGCCGAAGGTGGTGCCGGACAGCGCCCCGCCCACGCACAGCCCCGCCGACCAGACGAAGGCCGCCGGCGTGGCCGCCTGTGCCATCAGGAACAGGCCGACCGCGTACAGCGACAGCCCGGCCAGCATCACCCGGGCGGAGCCGAAGCGGTCCGCCACCATGCCCGTGAAGGGCTGGGCCAGCCCCCAGGTCAGGTTCTGCACGGCCATGGCGAAGGCGAAGGTCTCGCGCGTCCAGCCCCGGTCCGTGATGATCGGCAGCATGAACAGGCCCTGCACGTGGCGCGCACCGAGCGCCAGCCCCATCACCAGCCCGCCGGCCAGCAGCAGGAACCAGGCGGTGCGCCACCAGGGTGGCGAACCGGTCGGCAATGCGCCGGCGGCATGGGAGGCGGGGCGTTGGGTCATGTCGGGAGGATGGGACGATCGGGTTGGGAGATCGCTCTATTTCAGGCGATCGGGGGCGCAGGCTCAAGCGACATTTTCGCCCTCCTGCCATGCGTGGTGGTCATGGCAGCGGGGGCCGAGCCGTGCTTTAATCCCAACACCTTCCCCACCCATCCCGCCATGTCCGTCCCGCTCGCCCGGCTGTTCCCGCTCGATCTGCTCAAGGGCTTCGTGGCCGTGGGCCGGCGCATGAGCATCACCCAGGCAGCGGACGACCTGTGCCTGACGCAGTCCGCCGTCAGCCGGCAGATCCGCGCGCTGGAAGACCACCTCCAGGTTCGGCTGTTCGTGCGCCAGCATCGCGGCGTGGCCTTCACGCCCGAAGGCGAGCGGCTGTTCCGCAGCGCAGATGGCGCGGTGCAGCAACTCCAGGACGTGGCCGGCGAACTACGCAAGCGCGATGGCCGCCAGCCGGTGACCGTGACGGCCAGCATCGGCGTGGCGGGACTGTGGCTGCTGCCGCGCCTGGGCAGCCTGCAGCGCGCCCATCCGCAGTTGGACGTGCGGCTCTCCGCCAGCAACCAGATCAGCGACCTGCGCGCGGAYGGCATCGACCTCGCCATCCGCTATTGCCGCGAGGCCGACGCCCCGGCGGACGCGATCCGCCTGTTCGACGAGACCATCGCCCCGGTCGCCCATCCCTCGCTCGGCGCGCACCGGCTGACCGCCGTGGAAGACCTCGCCCAGYTGCCCCTGCTGGAATTCGATGACCCGCGCCCGTGGCTGCACTGGCGCAGCTGGCTCGGCGCGCACGGCTACCGGCAGGCMAGCCGGCGCGGCATCCTGCGATTCAACCAATATGACCAGATGATTCACGCGGCGCTGGCCGGCCAGGGCGTGGCGCTCGGGCGGCTGGAACTGATCCAGCCGCTGATCGCGGGCGGGCAACTGGCGGTCGTCGATATGCCCGGCGCCGCGCTGGCCAGCCCCAACGCCTTCTGGCTGATCCACGCCACCGACCACCCACGCGAAGACGTGGCGCGCGTGGCCGCCTGGATTCGCGCCGAGGCGGCCCGGGTGGCGCCCGCCTCAGCGCAGCGGCAGGCTGTGCCAGCGCCACCGGGCCCGTAGCGGCGGGGCAGGCGGGGCGATGACCCGGCACACGGTCACGGCGCCATGGCCCAGCGCGGTCAGGAAATAGGTGGCGTCCTCGGTCACGCGGTGCCGCTGGCCAGCCGTCAGCACGATATCCGGCGAGCGCCGCGGCCGGGCACCTTCCAGCGTCAGCCACAGCGTGCCCCCGGCGCAGGCCAGTTCGGCCCCGGCGCGCAAGGCCATGGGCAGGCAGTCATTCTCGATCATCAGGGTGTAGGTCATCATGGGCTCCGGCAACGCTTTTATCGTCGYCGACCGGCCGGGCCCCTGCCATGAGGGTTGCGGCGCGCTGGCATGACTTTCGCGCCGACTTTTACGCTGACTTTCGCGCACGGCTGTCAACTTCCGGCTGGAGATGCCGATAGAATGCGGTGTCGGCGCGCATTCCGCGCCGTCTTGCCACCGATTGCCATGGACCCGATTTCGTTCGAATTTGTCACCGTCGAGGAAGCCAGGAAGATTCTCGACGGCGAGGTGCCGACTACCGGCACCGTGGACTGGCGCGACGCCCGCCAGCCGCCGGACCCGGCCACGCAGGCGCTGACGCCCGCCGCGCTGAAGTGGCTCGCGCARCTACCGCGCGAGGTGCGCCCCTTCGAGCTGTTCCACACCTATCCGCGCATCGCCAACCAGCTTGCCGCGCTGGCTGGCCAGCAGGGCTACCCCACCCCGGTCACGCTCTTCCTGGCCGACCTGCTGATCGACAAGCGCGGGGGCCGGCAAGGCTTTCCGGGCGGCATCGCCCCGGAACTGTCGCGGCTGCAGGAGCACCTGCTCCAGTCCGCCGAGCCGCCCGGCGCCGATCCCACCCTAGCCCTATAGCTGATCCTCCACCGGCAGCACGCGCAGGATGCCGATGCCCATGTGCTGCCACACGCTCATGCCGGGCTCGCTGTCCACGGTGGAGAGCTGCCCCTTCTCGCGCGTGGTCCAGGTCATGGACTCCCCGCCGCCCTCGCTCTTGCGCAGTTCCACCTTGTAGGCGATGTCGAGYAGCCCGTCATCCATGCTCTTGACCAGCCGTTCGGCCAGCGCGGGGCTGTCCAGCACCACGCCCATCTCCGTATTGAGCTTGATCGAGCGCGGATCCAGGTTCAGGGAGCCGATGAACAGCAGCCGCCGGTCCACCACATAGGTCTTGGCGTGCAGGCTGGCGCGGCTGGAGGCGAACATCCGGCTCTTGCGCGCCTGGCTGCGCGCCAGTTCGGCGTTGGCGGTGGGCTTCAGTTCATAGAGGTCGATGCCGGCCCGCAGCAGCGCCTTGCGCCGCGGCGCGTAGCCGGCGTGCACGGCGGCCACGTCCGTGGCGGCGAACGAGTTGGTCAGCACGCGGATCTTCACCCCCCGCTTGGCGATGCCGGCCAGCCAGGCCATGTTCTCGTCGTCGGGCACGAAATAGGGCGACACCAGCACCAGCTCGCGCTCCGCCTTTTCCATCATCGCGCGCAACTGCGGAATGGCGTGGGAGGTGGGGTCGTCGGGGTCTTCCTCCACCTTYTCGGCCTTGTCCGAGATGACGCGCGCYCCGCCCCAGTAGCCGGGCAGATGGCCCAGCTCGATGCCGCGCACCAGCCCCGAGTCGAGCAGCTCCTGCACGAACTCGCTGGCGCGCACCTGGTCTCCGCGCGCCTCGATGGCCTTGCGGAAGGCCCGCAACTCGTCCGGCGCCTCCTTGCCCTCGGGCACCAGCGTGGCCACCGGGTAGGCGCTCTCGCTGTTCCAGTATTCGTCGAACACGGCGCTCGCGGCCGGCACGGCGGGGCCGGCCACCATCACGTCCAGATCGCTGAAATCCATGTCCGGCTTGGCCGAGAAATAGGCGTCGCCGATATTGCGCCCGCCGACGATGGTGACGAGGTTATCCACCGTCATCTGCTTGTTGTGCATGCGGCGGTTAAGCCGGCCGAAATCAAACGCCAGTTCGAACCAGCGCGCGCGGCGGCTGGCGAACGGGTTGAAGATGCGCACTTCGATATTGGGATGGGAATCGACCGCCGCCCAGGTCTTGTCCTGCTTCTCGGTGTGGATGTCATCCATCAGGATGCGCACGCGCACGCCCCGGTCGGCCGCGTCGATCAGGTCGCCCATCAGCACGCTGCCGGTTTGGTCGATGTCGAAGATGTAGTACTGGATGTCCAGCGTCTTCTGGGCGGCKCGCGCCAGCGCCATGCGGGCGGCCAGCGCGTCCGGCCCGGCGCCGAGCGGGTAGAAGACCGACTTTCCGGGGTTCTGCGCCAGCCGGGGCGCCAGGGTGCGGGCCAGCAGCGTGCCGCTGGTGTCCTTGGCCGCGTAGCTGGGGGTGCGGCCGGCATTGGCAGGCAGGCTCGCGCAGCCGGCCAGCACGGCCAGGCAGAACGAGGCCAGCAGCAGCGCCRCCAGCGAGCGGCCGCGCCGCCAGCCGGTCCAGTCCGGCCCGCCCACCCCGTCCATCCAGAGCCTCAGCATCGGCGCCATGGTCCGCTCTCCTAGAAGATCCCCGTCAGGCCATCTTGCTGCATTGCGGGATCGGCTCTGCGTCCGATCCCTTTTCATCTTCCTYCCACCTTATACCGCCGCCTCCGCCTGCGGGAGGGTGCACGCGCGGTAGTAGCCGCGCACGATCTGCTGGGCCACCGGCAGGCGCGCGCTCACGGGCACCGGGAACCGTACGATGGCGTCCACCCGCTCCGCGTCCACGGGATCGAACAGCACGCGCGGCTCGAACTGCGACAGGTCCACGAAGCGCATGTCGCCGTAGCGGCGCAGCGTGCGGCCGGCCTCTTCCATGAACGGCTCGCACGCCTGGCGCGCCACGGCCAGCAGCTGCGCCTCCACCACGTCCGGGTCCATGCCCACCGCCAGCGGAATGCGCACCATGTCCAGCGTGTACTTGCCGGCCTGCGAATGGTTGCGCACGGCCGTGGTCATCAACAGGCTGTTCGGCACCTGCACCGTGAAACCCGTGTACTGGCGCGTGGGCGCCACCTCCACCAGCGTGGTCGACATGACATCCATGTCGATGACCTCCCCGCCGAACGGCCCGATCTCGACCAGATCGCCCAGCTGGTAGGGGCGCGTGATCATTCGCATGAACGCGCCCAGGAAACACATCACCAGTTCCTTGCCGACCAGGATCAGGGCCGCCGCGAACGCCGCCAGCGAAATGGCCACGCTCTTCAGCTCCGACACCCAGATGCCGAGCAACAGCAGGAACATCACCGCCGCCACCACGTTGCGCGACGCCACGGTCCAGGCGCGATAGGCGCCCCGGTTGTCCGCCTGCAGCCGCCCCGAGAAGAAGCGGTTGATCAGCTTGACCACCAGCGTGCCGGCCAGGACCACCACCATGCTGGCAACCACGTTGATCAGGAGACTGTCGTTGGCGTTGAAGTGCATGGGGGCGTCCGGGGCACGCGCCGATGGGGTCTGTAACACATTGTTGCAAACCGCGGCGCGGGGGCGGCGCCAGCTAATCCGATGCCGATGCCGCCCACCCGGATTCTATCCACACGCCACTGTGCCGGGCGCGCGATGGCGCCGACAGGGGTCGGCGTCTGGTTTGCGTGTAGGCGTTTTCTTAGGTGCGCCAGCCCAGTCCGAGCGCCTTCTGCAGCGAGACGTAGTCCTTGAGCAGGTTGGCATCGCCCGAAATCCGGTCCTGCTGGGCCACCACGCGGGTGCGCTCCACGTCCAGCCATTCGAGCATGCTGGCGGTGCCCGCCCGGTAGCGCTGCTGCTGGAGCGTGGAGGCGCGCTCGGCGGACGCCTCCACGCGGCGCAGCACCACCACGTTGTCGCGCTGGTGCCCGTAGCGGGAGAGCGCCACGTCGGCGTCGCGCAGCGCCTTGAGCACCACGCTYTCGTAGCTGGCCTCGGCCTCGTCCCGGCCGGCCTCGGCGTTATCGACACTCGCCGCCACCCGGCCAAAATCGAGGATGTTCCATTGCAGGCGCGGCAGCGTCAGCCACGTGCCGTTCTCCTTGCGGACGAGGTGGCCGGGGTCCATCGCACTGAAGCCGAGCGAGCCCAGCAGCGATACCTTCGGGAACCAGTCCGCCTTGCGCTCGCCGATCTGCGCCGTRCGCGAGGCCAGCCGGCGTTCGGCCACGCGGATGTCCGGCCGGGCCTTGAGCAGCGTGGCGGGATCGCCCACGGCCACGGTCTCSGGCAGCACCGGCAGGTCGCGCGAGGGACCCAGCGCGGTGTCGAGCGTGCCGGGCGGGCGGCCGGTCAGCAGTGCAAGTTGATCGAACGATTCGATCAAACCCGCTTCCACCGGCGCGATGCGGGCGCGCGTGTTCTCCAGTTGCGTCAGCAGCCGTTCCACTTCCAGTTCGGAGGCCACGCCGCGCGCGCGGCGCTGGCGGGTCAGGTCGAGCATGTCGGCTTCCAGCGTCTCCGACGCGCGCAGATGGGCCAGGCTGGCCTGCTGCTCGCGCAGCGTGACGTAGGCCTGCGCCACTTCGGCGGCCAGTTGCACGTGGGCGTCGGCCAGATCGGCATCGGCGGCCTCGGCCTCGGCGGATGCCGCTTCGATGGCGCGGCGCGTGCCGCCGAACAGGTCGAGTTCCCAACTGGCATCGAACCCGGCAATATAGAGCGACAGCGGCCCCCGGCCGCCGCCACCCCCACCTTCCCCGCCGAACGAGGCGAGGTCCGGCTCGCGCGTGCGCAGCATGGCGGCGCTGGCGTTCACCTTCGGCATCAGGTTGGCGCGATTGCCGGCCAGCCCGGCGCGGGCTTGCCGCACGCGGGCGCGCGAGGCGCGGATGTCCGGGCTGTCACGCAGCGCGGTTTCGATCAGGTTGGCCAGCAGCGGGTCGCCCAGCGCGCGCCACCAGTCGGCCACGTCAGGCTGGCGAGCCTCGGCCAGTTTCGGTGCGTGCGGGAAGGTGCCGGCCGCCACCGCATTGCCGGCCACTTCCGGGGCGGTGCGGTAGTCGGGGCCCACGGTGCAGCCGGCGGCGGCCAGGGCGGCAACAAGGAGAATCAGCGCCGGCCGGGCGGCGCGAAGGGGTGCGTACATATTAGGTACCGCTTTATTTATCGATTTAGTGACCGGCTTCGACCGGGGCTGCGCCCGGACGAGGCGCCTTCAGCAGCAGCGCCAGCGGCACGCAGCACAGCAGCGCCAGCCCGAGGGCRTAGAAGGTTTCCGAGAACGTCATCACCGCAGCCTGCCGGGCGATCTCGCCGGACAACTGCGCCACGGCCTGCAGGCTGGCGTGGGCGTAGTCGCCGCCCTGCGCCACGAAGCTGGCGATGCTGGMGGACATATGCTCCTGCCCGATCGAACTATTGGCCGTGACCGATTCGCGGATCACCSCGTCGTGGTAGGCGTTGCGGCGGTCGATCAGCGTGCCGAGCAGCGCCAGCCCGATCGAGCCGCCCAGGTTGCGGGCCATGTTGTAGAGCCCGGCGGCATCGCCRGCCTCATGGGTGGCCACGGCCGCCATCGACGCCTGATTCAGCGGCATCATCGCCAAAATCTGCCCGAAGCCGCGCAGGATCTGCGACAGCGTGAAGTCATGCCCCACGCTGTCCGTCGTCAGGCTGATGTCGAGCATGCAGCTGCCGAAGAAGCACACCAGCCCGGTGATAACCAGCCAGCGGCTGTCCACCTTGCCGAGCAGGCGCGGCAGCACCGGCATCATCAGGAAGGCCGGCAGCCCGGACAGCAGCATGATCCCGCCAGCCTGCTCGGCGTTGTAGCCGGCAATCGTGGCCAGGAACTGCGGCAGCAGGTAGGACACCCCGTACAGCCCCGCCCCGACCACCGAGACGATCAAAATCACGCTCGCGTAGTTCTTGTTCAGCAGCAGTCGCAGCCGCACGATGGGTGTCTTGGCCGTGAACTGGGCGACGAACATCATCCCCAGGCCGATGGCCGACAGGGCGGACAGGTAGACGATGGTCGCCGACTCGAACCACTGCTCGCGCTGGCCCTCCTCGAGCACCACGGTCAGCGAACTGAGGCCGATGGCCAGCCCGATAATSCCGAGCCAGTCCGCCTTGATGAAGGCCGACAGGTCCGCGCGYTCCTGCTTGAGCCCGAAGTACAGCAGCGGCACCAGCACGGCGGTCACCGGCAGGTTCAGGAAGAARCACCAGCGCCAGTTCACGTTCTCGGCCAGCCAGCCGCCCACCACGGGGCCCAGCAGCGGCCCAAGCAGCACGATCAGGCCGAACATCGACATGCCGATCGGCATCTGGTGGCGCGGCAGCCGGGTGCGGACGATGGTCTGCGCGGTGGGGATCATCGCCCCGCCGGCAAAGCCCTGCCCGATCCGGCCGATGACCATCTCCGGCAGCGAATGGGACAGGCCGCACATCATCGAGAACGCCGTGAACAGCAGCGCGTTCCACATCAGGAAGCGGCGCAGCCCGAACACCCGCGTCAGCCACGCGGTGAGCGGGATGATGACGATCTCGGCCATCAGGTAGCCGGTGGAGACCCACGTGCCCTCGGTGCCGGCCGCGCCGATCTGGCCCTGGATCTGKGGCAGCGCCGAGTTGGTGATGGAGATGTCGAGCGTGGCCAGCAGTGCGCCGAGCGAGCCGGCGGCCACGGCGATCCAGTCGGCGGCGGTGGCGTTGGCGGGCTTGTCGTTCGGTGGCGTGGCGGGGGCAGCCCCGGCGGGGAGCGCCGCTTCAGCCATGGCGGGCCTCGCCGGCGCGGGCTTGCACCGGATGCATGTCGCGCGTATCGACATCCACCACCACGGAGAGGCCCGGCATCAGCACCGCGCGCGCCTCCGGCGTCACATCGACATGAATCCGCACCGGCACGCGCTGGACGATCTTGGTGAAGTTGCCGGTGGCGTTCTGCGCCGGCAGCAGCGCGAACTGCGAGCCGGTGCCGGGCGAGAGGCTGTCCACCACGCCGTGGAGGTCTTCACCGGGCAGCGCATCCACATGCAGCGTCACGCGCTGGCCGGGACGCATGCGCCCGACCTGCGTTTCCTTGAAATTGGCGGTCAGGTAGAGGTCCTGCACCGGCACCACGGTCAGCAGGCGGGTGCCGGGCTGGGCGAACTGGCCCACGCGCACGCCCTTGTCGGCCACGCGGCCGGCGTTGGTGGCGCGAACCACGGTGTCGTCCAGGTCGAGCCGGGCCTGCCGCGCGCTGGCCTGTCCCACCTCCAGTTGCGCCTGCGCCTGCTGGAGCCGCGCCTGCAGCGTCACCACCTGGCTCTGCTCCACGCGCAGCGCGGCCTCGTTGGCAGCCAGCGTGGTACCGGCGCGGGTCTGGGCGTTGCGCAGTTCGGCGGTGCGTTCCTCGGTCTCGGCACCGGACTTCACCARCGGCGCGTAGCGCTCCACCTGCGAGGCGGCGTAGCGGGCGTTGGCGCGCGCGCCTTCCACCTCGGCGCCGGCCTGGGCGATGCGGGCCTTCTGCTGGGCGAGGTCGGCCTCGGCCCGCGCCACGTCCGCCTGGCGCGAGGCCACGGTGGCCTGCGCCTCATCGAAGGCAGCCTGGTACTGGCGATTGTCCAGCCGCACCAGCGCCTGGCCGGCGATGACCTGCTGGTTGTCGCGCACGAAGACTTCGGCCACGTAGCCGCTCACCTTCGGCGCCACCGTCACGCTGTCCGCCTGGAGGTAGGCATCGTCGGTGCTTTCGATAAAGCGGCCTACCAGCCACCAGCGCACACCGAACACCACGGCGGCCAGCAGCGCGAGCGCGCCCAGGGCGAGCAGCACGGTGCGGCGGCGGGAGACGGCACGCGGCTTGCGCGTGGAAGATCCAGTGGATGCAGGGAGGCCGGCAGCCGGATGGGCGGCGGCAGAAGATTGGGGGGCGGACATGGGGGCGCGGGGCTTCGACAGCACTATTGAGGGCGATCGCGCAATTATTCCACTTGGAATAAATGTGTCAACTGATATATTTCTGCCTGCCCACGGACTGAGGAAAACGCAACATGGCCCGACACAAGCCCGCAACCGAAGGCGGCTACCAGCGCGGCGAGGAAACGCGCGCGCGGATCATCGACGCCGCGCTGCGGCTCTTTGGCGCGCACGGTTTCGACGGGGCCTCCACGCGCGACATCGCCCGCGAGGCCGGGGTCAACGCGCCCGCGCTCCAGTACTACTTCGACAATAAGGAAGGCGTGTACCTGGCGTGCATCGACTACTTCGTGGACCGCGCCTGGGGCCTGCTGGCCGATGTGGTGATCGCCGCCGAGGCCGTCGTGGCCCGTCCGGACGCCACCGACGCCGAGTTGATCGATGCCTACCTGGGCCTGCAACTGCGCTTCACCACCTTCCTGCTTGAATGCCCGGACACCGACCACTGGCGCCAGTTCATGGCGCGCGAGCGCGCCGGGCTCGGGCCGCCGGCCGCGTTCGAGCGCATCGACGCGGGCATCAACCGCCGCATTTTCGCGGTGACGTCGCAGGTGATCGGGCGCCTGACCGGTCAGCCGGCCACGGACGAGGCGACGCGCATCCGCACCATCGCCATCGACAGCCAGGTAGCGGCCTTCAAGGTCATGCGCCGCCACGTGCTCAAGGCGCTGCACTGGGAGTCCTTTGGTGAAGCCGAGACCGCCCGGGTGCAGGAAGTGATCCGCGAGCAGACGCAAACGTTGCTCGAAGCGCTCGTTGCGCAGCGCAATGCAAAGGATCTACGAGGCTAGAGCGTTTACTCTAATCCTCGACGTGGCAGGACGGAACCTTTATGGTTATGTATAAAAATCAATGACTTAGGTCGKCACACCATCCAGCCTGCCGGGGCAAATCGCCCACTTTTCGAAGGAAATACGATGGCGCGGCGCAAAAAGTCCTTGCTTGTCTATCTAGTAGTAGATAATATTCGAGCCATGGACAGCGCTGCATCACCCGGCAAACAGAAACAAGCCCCGCGATGCAGTCCCGGTCCACGCAGTACAAGTAGTCAATCAGTACCGGAAGGCGGTCTTTTTTTTAGCCCTGATCCTCTACCTACCAGTAGATAGCAGCAAAGAAAAAGCCCCGCCACAACGCAGCAAAACAACGCAGCACCGACGGCCCCGCGATCCACCTCCAACCGAGATCGCCCGGCCCAAACGAAGACAAGGAGCCACACCATGAACGCCAAGACCATCCTTACCGCCGCCGCCCTCGCCGCCGCCTTCGTSACTGGCGCTGCGCAAGCCGCTCCCGCCAACAAGACYGGYGAAGTCTACGGCTACAGCTACCGCGTGAACGACGCCCGCAACGCCTTCACCGATGGCGCCCGCGCCAGCGGCGTGAACGAACCGCGTAACCCGTATGTCGATGGTGCCCGCGTTGGCAAGGCTGACCCGTTCACCGACGGTGCCCGCACCGTTGCCGGCCTGGATCGTACCGGTGTCTCGGCCAGCCCGGCCCGCACCGCCGACCCGTACCTGGACGGCGCCCGCCAAGGCAAGTTCGACACGTTCAGCGAAGGCGCCCGCACGGTAGCCGGCCTGGATCGTACCGGTGTCTCGGCCAGCCCGGCCCGCACCGCTGATCCGTACCTGGATGGCGCCCGCCAAGGCAAGTTCGACCCGTTCACCGAAGGCGCCAACGCCTGAGTCCCGCCCGATGACGGCGGATTGGAAKTACGTCAGACAAACGGAGCAGTAGCCTCGGGGCTCCCCGAGGCGGGCTCCGGGTTGTCATTCCTGGAGTCCATCATGACTTTCCGTAACAGTGCAGTACTCGTGGGCGGCTGGGTGGCCGTCGTCGTGGCGAGCGGTTCCGCCGCCGCCGTGGTCGCGCAGACGCTGATCTGAGCGCCAGCGTGATTTGCTCCCCTCTCCCTCTGAGAGAGGGGAAAAAGGCATCAGCCCTGCAAGACGCCGAGAAATGCCGGCAGCGCGTAGGGCTTTCGCAGCGTGACCGCGTTTGGCAAGGCGGCACGCTGCACGGGCGTGAGCACCACGTCGTAGCCGCTCACGAAGATCACCCGCAGCGCCGGTTGCAGCCGGCAGGCATCCATCGCCAGGTCCACGCCCGAGGCGCCGGACAGGCCCACATCGGTCAGCAGCACATCGACCGGCCCTTCGCGCAGCACGGCCATCGCTTCGGCATCGGTGCTCGCTTCYACCACACTTAGTCCGAACGTCCGCATCAGCTCCGCGGTGCTGGCGCGCACCAGCGCGTCGTCCTCGACGAAGAGGATGCGTTGCGGTGCCAGTTGCACCACGGGTGGCATCTCCGGCATCGCCAGTTCCGGCGAACCCAGTGCCTCCGCCGGCGCCGGCCCCAGTTCGGCCCCGCCGCTCACCAGCACGTGGCGCACCTTGCGCGCGAGCGCTTCGCGCGTGTACGGCTTGCTGAGCAGTTCGATGCCCTCGTCGAGCCGCCCGCTGTGGACGATGGCGTTGTCCGTATAGCCCGAGGTGAACAGCACCGCGATGCCGGGCAGCCGYTCGCGCACCTTGCGCGCCATTTCCGTGCTGCGCAGCGGGCCGGGCATGACCACGTCGCTGAACAGCAGGTCCACCGGCACGCCGCTTTCGACGATGGCCAGCGCGCTCAGCGCGTCGCGCGCCTTCAGCACGCGGTAGCCCAGGCTGGCCAGCATCTCCACCACGGTCGCGCGGACGTCCTCGTCATCCTCCACCACCAGCACGGTCTCCGTGCCGCCGCCCGCCGGGCCGGCCTCGACATCGGTCTCGAGGTCTTCCTCCTCGCGCACGCGCGGCAGGTAAAGCCGCACCGTGGTGCCCTGCCCCGACTCGCTGTAGATCTTCACATGCCCGCCGGACTGCCTGACGAAGCCGTACACCATGCTCAGGCCCAGCCCGGTGCCCTGCCCCTCGGGCTTGGTGGTGAAGAACGGCTCGAACACCTGCGCCTGGATCTCGGGCGACATGCCCGTGCCGGTATCGGTCACCGCCACCATCACATACTGGCCGCGCGCCACGTCGGCATTGCGGCGCGCGTAGTCATCGTCAAGCACCGCGTTGCCGGCCTCGATGGTCAGCCGGCCGTGGCCGCTCATCGCGTCCCGCGCGTTGATCGCCAGGTTCAGCAGCGCGTTTTCCACCTGGAACGGGTCCACCAGCGTATTCCACAGGCCGCCCGCCACCACGGTCTCGATCTCGATGCCATCGCCGAGCGCCCGCCGCAGCATGTCGTCCAGCCCGCGGATAAAGCGGCCCAGGTTCACCACCTTCGGCGCCAGCGGCTGGCGCCGGCCGAAGGCCAGCAGTTGGGACGCCAGCTTGGCCCCGCGCGCCACCCCGGCCAGCGCGTTGCGCACGCGTGCCTCGGGGCGCTCGTTGCCGGACACATCGCGCGCCAGCAGTTGCAGGTTGCCGCCAATCACCTGGAGCAGGTTGTTGAAGTCGTGCGCCACRCCGCCGGTCAGCTTGCCGATGGCTTCCATCTTCTGCGCCATGCGCAGCGCCTCGTCGGCATGGCGCAGCGCCTCGGCCGCTTCCTTGTCGCTGGTGACGTCGCGGCCCACGCCGTGGATGCGGCCCGTGGCGGGGTCCACCGTGAGCGTCCACGCCACCCAGCGCAGCCCGCCATCGGCCCGCGCCATGCGGCATTCGTAGCGCACCGCCGTGCCATCGTGGCGCAGCGCGATCATCTGCTCGGTCACGGCCACGAGGTCGTCCGGGTGGACGAAAGCCATGCACGAGCGGCCCAGCAGCGCGCTGTCCGCATAGCCGAGCGTGCGCCGCCAGGACGGGCTGAAGCGCTCCAGCACGCCGTCGAAGCTGGCCACCATCAACAGGTCTTCGCTCAGTTCCCAGAGGCGGTCCCGGTCTGCCACGGTCTCCGCTACGCGGCGTTCGAGCGAGTCGTTCAGCTCGCGCAGCGCCTCCTGCGCCCGGGTGCGCATGGCGATTTCCTCGCGCAGGCGGCGTTCGGTGGTGCGGCGCAGGTGCGACAACTGGAGATTGCTGGCCACACGCGCCAGCAACTCGCGCGAGGTGAACGGCTTGGTCAGGTAGTCGTCCGCGCCGGTGGCCAGGCCGCTGACGCGCGCTTCCTCGCCCGCGCGGGCGGAGAGCAGCACCACGGGGGTCTCGCGCAGCGCCGCGTCGGCGCGCACGGCCTGCACCAGGCCGAAGCCGTCCAGGCGCGGCATCATCACGTCCGAGACGATCAGGTCCGGCGCGCGCGTGCGGGCCATGTCCAGCGCCTCCTGGCCATCGGCGGCCACCTCCACCGTGTGGCCGGCCCCGSCCAGGATGCGGCGCATGTATTCGCGCAGGTCGGCGTTGTCATCGACGATCATCACATGTCCGCGCACCGCGCCGGGCACCGCTTCCTGCGGGGGGGTGAGCATGGCGAGCGCCGCAGCCGGCATCACCTCCGCCTCGGGGGTCCAGCGCCGCGCGGCTTCCACGTAGGCCAGCGCCTGCTGGCTGGCGTGGGTCGACAGGTTTGACGCAGCCCCGGGCGCGGCGGGCTGCGGCGCGGCCGCCCGGGCCGTGCGCGGCAGGGTGACCACGAAGCGCGTGCCTTCGCCCACCTCGCTTTCCACGCGGATCACGCCGTCGTGCAGGCGCACCAGTTCCAGTACCAGCGCCAGGCCGATGCCGCTGCCCTCGATCGACCGGCCCACSGCGCCGGACACCCGGTGGAAACGCTCGAACAGCCGGGGCAGTTCATCCCCCGCAATGCCGATGCCGGTGTCGCGGATGCTCAGTTCCACGCCGCCGTCCTCCGCCTCGCGCACCGCCACCGCAATCGCCCCGGTGTAGGTGAACTTGAACGCGTTGGAGAGCAGGTTCAGGACGATGGTCTCCCACATGTCGCGGTCCACCGCCACCGGGAAGCCCAGCGGCGCGCATTCCACCACCAGCTGCAGGCCGGCGCCCTCGATGGCCGAGCGGAACAGCGAGGCCAGTTCGGCCGTGAACGCGGGCAGGTCGGTGGGCTGGGGATGCTTCTGCACCCGGCCGGCCTCGATCCGCGAGAAATCGAGCAGYGCATTGACCAGCTTCAGCAGCCGCAGGCCGTTGCGGTGGGTGATCTCCACCAACTGGCGATCGGCGTCGTCAGGGCCGGCGGTCTCGTCCGCACGGTTCAGCAGTTCCTCGAGCGGCCCGAGCATCAGCGTCAGCGGCGTGCGGAACTCATGGCTGATATTCGAGAAGAAGGTGGTCTTGGCGCGRTCGATCTCGGCCAGCGCCTCGGCGCGGCGGCGCTCTTCCTCGTAGGCGTGCGCGTAGCTGATGGCCTGGCCGATCTGGCCCGCCACGAGGTCGAGGAAGGCGCGGTAGCGGTCGCCAAACAGCCGGCACGGGTTCAGGCCCACCACCAGCACGCCGCTGCGCGTGGTCTCGCCCGAAGGCGTGACCGGCACCACGGCCGCGTGGCGCGGCGTGAACTGCCAGGCGCCGCCGGGCAGCGTCGCCCCCCCGAAGCGCGTGGACAGGTCTTCCACCAGCATCACCTCGCCCTGCGCCAGCACCTCGGCAAACGGCCAGGGGCCGCCGCCGGTGCGGATCTCGGCCGGCGCGGCCGGATGGCCCACCTCGATGCCATGGTGGCCGCACAGCGTGGCCGTGCCGGCGCCGCGCTCGCCCAGATAGAGCAGCGCGAAGGGAATGTCATAGGGATTGGCGCCCAGCGCGCGCAGGCTCAGCGCGCAGGCTTCGTCCCAGGAACGGGCATTGGTGGCCGACGAGGCCAGTTCGCGCAGCAGCTTCAGCTGGCGCTCGGCCACCACGSGCTCGGTGTCGTCGCTGTTGGCGCAGATGATGCCGCCCGTGCCGCCGTGGTCGTCGGGCACAGGGCTGTAGGAGAAGGTGTAGTAGGTCTCCTCCGGGTAGCCGTTGCGCTCCATGATGAGCAGCTTCTGCTCGACGAAGCTGCCCTCGCTGCCCTCCATGGCCGTGGTCAGCATCGGCCCGATCTCGTGCCAGATCTCGCTCCAGACGCGCTCGGTCGGCTCGCCCAGCGACGCCGGATGCTTGCCGCCGATGATCGCCTTGTACGGGTCGTTATAGAAGAAGCGCAGATCGGCGCCCCAGCCCACCCAGATCGGCTGGCGGGACGTCAGCATGATGCGGATGGCCGTCTTCAGGCTTTGCGGCCACGTCTCGGGCGTGCCCAGCGGCGTGCGCGACCAGTCGAAGTCGCGGATCAGTGCGCCCATCTCCCCGCCACCCGCGAGGAAGGCAGGGGCGATGCCCTCGGCATGCAGCGGCGGCACATTGCCCACCGTGTTCTTCATGGAACCTCCGGATTCCGGAATGTATCTTTTTCTTCACTTTCTCGGCATGCGCCGCATGGTGCATTGTCAGCGTGCGGGCGCTTCTATAGTCTGCCGGGAAACACTGCGTCAGAAAACCACCCTTGCCGACTATGGAAGCCACGGCCTCCCCATACCTGATCGCCATCCTGATCACCGCCATGCTGACCATTATCTGCGTGGCCGTGCACTACGAAGCCCTGCGCCTGATCTCGGCCATGCACCCGCGCCACTGGAGCGGCAAGGTCAACATCGGCGTCATGATCCTGCTCATCATCCTGGCCCACGTGCTGGAAGCCGTGCTGTTCAGCACCGGCTACTGGCTCGGGGCGGACGTGTTCGGTATCGGCGAACTCAAGGGCCTGCACGATCATGGGGCAGCGGCCTATGTCTATTTCTCGCTGGAAACCTTCACCACGCAGAGTATCGGCGACGTCATCCCGATGGGCCAGTTGCGGCTGCTGGCGTCGGTGCAGCCGCTGGTGGGGCTGATGCTGATCGGCTGGTCCACCTCCTTTACGTTCCTGGTGATGCGGCGCGACTGGCGTACGGACGAACTGGCTGACCGCGACTAAGATGCGGCCACGGTGACTGGATGGTAGGCAACGGGGGCCGCCGGTGAAATCGGCGTCCTTCCTACACGCTTGTGGGATTCGAGGAAGTTGCGCGGGCGGCGCGCCGGTGAAAAGATGATTTGCCGTCATGCGAACCACAACAATCAACGGGAGGACCCTGACGTGTCCAGACATCCGGAAGCCCACACACCACCGCTGGCCGGGTGGCTCGCCGCGCTGCTGCTCGCGCTGGCCCTGCTGCACGCGCCGGCCGCCCGGGCGCAGACGCCCGCGCCGCTGGCCGAATGGCAGTACTCGGTGGGGGTGCCGCTGGTGGAGATGTTCCAGGGCCAGCCCGAGGGCTGGAAATTCCGGCTCGGCGCGGCCATGACCGTGCGGCCGCGCTACGACGGCGCGCACGACTACTACGTCTTCGGCGGGCCGACCATCGACATCCGCTACGCCGACAAGTTTTTCGCCTCCACCGGCGAAGGGCTGGGCTGGAACATCGTCTCCAATGACCACTGGCGCGCGGGCATCGCCCTGACCTACGACCTGGGCCGCCGCGAGAAGAAGGACCACGACAACCTGGCCGGCATGGGCAATATCGGCATGGCGGCGGAGACCAAGATGTTTGTCGACTACGTGGTGTCGAAGTCGTTCCCGCTGGTGATCCGGGCCAACGCGCGGCGCCAGTTCGGCGGCGCCAACGGCTGGATTGGCGACCTGGGCGCCTATATGCCGCTGCCGGGCAGCTCCGAGAAATTCTTCTGGTTCGCCGGCCCGACCATGACCGTGGCCGAYTCGGCCTACATGGGCCGCTGGTTCGGCGTGACGCCCGAGCAGGCGGCACGCTCCGGCCACCCGGAATACCGTGCCAGCGGCGGGATCAAGTCCTATGGCGGCGGCGTCTCGGCCATCTGGTTCATCAACAAGCACTGGTTCGCCACGGCGGACTTCGGGGTATCGGCGCTGGTCGGCGATGCGAAGAACAGCCCGATCGTGCAGCGCACGACCAACCTGACCGGGGATATTTCGGTGGTTTATCAGTTCTGAGCGAGGGGAGGCGCCTGCCCTCTCCCCCGGCCCCTCTCCCGGGGGGAGAGGGGAGGAACACCCTCGGTTTGCTCCCCACTCCCGCCTGCTGGATACGTGGGTTTGCTCCCCTCTCCCGCCTGCGGGAGAGGGGCCGGGGGAGAGGGGCAGCGCGTCAGACGAAGTCAGCCCGCCCGGCGCAGGTAGCCCTCCACCACACTGCGCAGGCCCGGCAGCTTGCCGGTGAAGAAATGCCCGGCGGCCGGCAGGACCACCACCGGCAGTTCCTGCGGCCGGGCCCAGTCGAAGACATTGATCAGCGGCACGCGCTCGTCGCGCTCGCCATGCACCACCAGCGTGTGGGCCGGCACGGGCGGGGTGTCGTAGCGGAGCGTCTCGGACAGCGCGCCAGCCGGCATGCCGGTCAGGATCAGATGCTGGATCGATTCCACGGCCGAATCTCCCGCCTCGGTCAGGCGCGCCACCATCAGCGTCTGCACGAAAGCGCCGAACGAGAACCCGGCCAGCGCCACTGGCAGGCCCGGATATTCGGCCTGCAGATGGCGCAGCACGGCTTCCACATCGGTGGACTCGCCGGGGCCGCCATCGTAGGCCCCTTCGCTCCGCCCCACGCCCCGGTAGTTCGGCCGCATCGTCACGAAACCATGGGCCTGGAGCGTGCGCGCCAGCAGTTGGGGAATCTTGTGCTCGGCGGTGCCGCCCTGCCCCGGGTGGGGGTGCGCGACCACGGCAATGCCAACGGGCGGGCCGGCGGGAGTGTCCAGCAGGGTTTCGATCTGGCCGGCGGGGCCGGCAATGAATAGGGAGGTGGAAGCGGACGTGGTGTAGGCGGAAGACATAAAGCGGGGGCGACGGATGGATGTGCATCCGCAGCATACCCGKTCCCGCCGGGAACGATCAATGGTGCTGACTGGCCTTGACCACCGACGCGATCTCCTGGCGCCGCACGCTGACCACGTCGTCCAGCTCCAGGCCTTCGGCCACGACCAGCATTTCGGCACCGCGCGTGATGGCATGAATCACGCCGTACCACAGCTCCGGTCCGGCCACCGCCGTCAGGCGGACGCTGAACTCGGTTTCCATATCCTGGCTGCAAACCGTCACCAGGTCGCCGACCTCGGGCATGGCGGCCTTCTCCGCCAGCAGGGATTCCCGGGCCGCCACCGTCAGTGGCATCTGCGCAATGCCGCGCGCAAACCTCGCTTGCATGGCTGTCTCTCCTGCGCGTTGTTTTCCCTACAAGAATATATAGGCGTGTCCCGAAAAGGCACGGTAAACCGTCCCGCGCCGGACATAAGCGATGCGGACGCCGCCCCCCGGCGGGTGCCCGGCGCCTTCCCGGCGCCTCTCAGGTGGCGTGTCAGACGGCGCCGGATTGTGCCCTGCGCCATGGCATCCATAATGGAAGGATCATACGATCCAGGAGAACCATCATGCAGACCAACCTCCATGTCGTGCCGCACGGCACCGGTTGGGACGTGATCCATGAGGGCGCCCGCTACGCCGAGTCGCACCATGCCACGCAGGATGAGGCCATCCAGGCCGGCACCGGACTGGCCCGGCGCCAGAAAGTGGAGTTGCTGATCCATGGCGTCGACGGCAAGATCCGCGAACGCGACAGCTACGGCCATGATCCGAGGGAGGTGGCTGGCTAGGTGGGGTCGGACCCACATCCGCAGGCTTCGACTATCCCTTCGGCACCGTCGCAGGAACGCTGCGCCCCAAGCCATGCGGGGCCCGTCCCAAAAAGATCCGCGACGGCAGGATGAACCCGCGTAGCGCCAGCAACTCCAGCGGTCCCTGGCCGACATCTGTGCGCATCAGGTACTTCAGCGGGTAGACCATATCCGCCGGCGGTGGGCGTTTGGCGGCGCGTGCCATCAGGCTTTCCGCATCGGCATCGGCGCTATCCGGCCCGGTGGCCGCCGCGCGCGTCTCCGGCATGCCGYGCCAGGTCAACTGGTAGGTCGCGCTGTCCAGCGGCTCGATACTTGCCCGCTCCAGCATTCGCACCCATCCCCAGTAGCCGCCAAACTCGTAGTGTCGGTTCGTGCCGGCGCCCTCGCTCTGCCATTGCAGGCGAGCACCCGGTTCCTCCACCGTATTGGCCGGCCAGCGCATGGCCTGCCAGCGCTCGCGCTGGTTGTAGTAGTGGAGCTTTTGACCATCCAGGGTCAGCACCGTTTCGGTCAGACCCGGAGACGGGATCGGCTTGACCTCGAAGCGATACTGGAGCTCGCTCTGCGCCATCATGTGGGCCGCCACACGCTGCAGAGCGTTCACTGCCCTGAGGAAGGCCGGGTCGAAGGCGAGTACCTCGCCCCCCGTCTGCCCGCCGGGCGTCACCGGTACCCATTGGTCGCCCTGCAATTCCAGCGCGCCGGCCAGATGGGTGCCGAGGAACGCCGCGAGCAACCCGGTCTCCGGATGCAGGAAGCGCGCCAGCTCCGTCAGCGAGGCATCATTGGCCGTGTCCGCAAAGGGGTAGCGCCCAGCGAACGATCGGCCCCACGCCGTGGCGATGCCCTGCCGCCAGGCAGCGTTCAGGCTCGCCTTCGCGGGTTGCAGCACGGTTTGCATGGCCTGGGCGATGGGGCGTACGAACAGCGCCTCGCCCATCCCGGCCCATTCGCTGCCAAGGCTGGCAGCCACCAACTGCGCATAGGACTGGGTATCGGCCAGCGCCGACGCCTTGCCCTGGAACAGCGCCTGCGCCATCTGCCGCGCCTGTGCATCGGCATCGGCGCTGTGGCTGATCTGTTGCAACCGTAGCCGCAGCGCGGTGGCGCGGTCGAGGAAACGTTGGAGGCTCAGGTCGTCGTTAGTGCCCGGAGCCTGAGCCGTCAGCCGCAGCACCGGGCCGAAGGCGGCGCCAAGCGGCCCTGCCGGATCTGGCTGTGCGGCCTCGGCCCCCGCCGCCTTCCTGCCGAGCAGATCCTGAGCCCTGGCCACGAGCGTATCGGACAGCGAATCCTTGCGCGCGCCAGCACCACCCTGGTAGGCGAGTGATTTCATCAACGCGATCACCGGCGACTGACGTGCATCGGCCATCAGCTTGAGTTGGTCGATGGCGGCGGGAAGCGTCGGCGCCTGCGCCCACTGCATGCTGTTCATGAAGCCGCGCCAGTGGTCCGCATAGTCCGCAAAATACTGTTCGGTCAGCGCGGCCTGCAGGGCCTCGGGCGAGCGGCCCGCGGGCTGTGGCGCGTCCTCCGGCCTGCCGTCGGTCAACACCCAGTCGCTGGCGACCGCCGTGCGCCTGGCGGCAGACTCGATTGCGGCGGCGACATAGCCCTCGTAGGCCTGGCGGGTGAAGACGCCGGGCACGATGCCCGCTGTCCGGAGCAGTCCGCGCGCGTCGGTACCGGCGGTGAGCGAGGCCAGGGTCTGGTCTGCGTACTTGCCGTCGAAGGCTCTGAGCATGCCCTGATAGATCGCGCCTTCGGCATTGCGCTCGCCGATGACCGCCAGCAGCGTCTGGCGCGCGCCCGCCACCAACTCGGGCTGCGGGAGGATGCGCCACCCCGGATGGGCCGGCAGGTACTGCGCGTGAAAGCGGAACAGCCGTTCGGCAAGATCCTGCTGCGCGCCGGGCGTCAGCCGCGCGTCGGTAGACCAGTGGCGCGCCAGCTGCGGCGCCAGAAACTCCGGCTCGGCCCGGCTCGATCTGCTGCTGCAGGGCGAGCAGCGCGTGCAGGCGGGCGGCCGAGTCAGGCGCCGACCGGAGGCCGTCGATGGCCTGCTGTGCGGCGTGAATGTCCCGCCCGTTTTGCACCCCGGACACCAGCATGCCGGCGCTCCACAGGCCGGTGGCCGTCAGGGCGGCGACGGCGCCAACCGTGACCGGATGCCAGCCGATGCGCCGGCCGGCATGGCGCCTTGCGGCCTGGCCGAGGTGCTGCCAGAGCGGCAGGTCGATGGCGGGACCGTTGGCTGCATCGTCAATCGGATAGGACGCGAACATGATGCCCCGCAGCGGGATGCGTCGCCGCGGGCTCTTCGCCAATCCGCCCAGCCAGTCGGCGAGCATCCGGACGCGGGTGTCGAGGCGCGCGGACAACTCGCCAAGATAGCGGTCACGGGGGTCACGGACCAGCTGGTCGATACTGCGATCCGAGAGCTGATTACGCAGGGATTGCAACGCCTTGTCGATGGTGGCGGCGTCTGCGGGTTCGGCCAGTTCGCAGCCGATCGGCGGAGTGTTGCCAAGGCGCACTGCGTGCGTCCCCGCGACATCGAGAAGATAGATCGGCGCGGACCAGCAGAGGCCCTCGGCGATGCGGGACAAGCCGGTGACGTAAGCGTCAACGCCTGTGCGTCGCACGGGCAGATTCGTCTCGCCATCGGTGGTAAGGATGACCGCATCAATCGGAACCTGCCGCCGCAGCTTGTGGATTTGTCTGAGCCAGGCGGTATCAGGCTGGCCGTTCTCGCTTGCCGGCTTGCGCCACAACAGCACCGCGTCCGGCGTAGCCAGCCATCCGCGCTCGCCCAGTTGGGGCAGCAGCCTGCCAATGGTGGTGTCGTCGCCCGTCAGAAGCAGCCAGGGCTGCCGGTAGCGCCAACCTCGACCGTGCTGCGCCCGAAGACGGTCGCGCAGATCAGTCAGATCAAATGTCGTTGCCGAATCTGCCGCGCTTGCGCCCTGGCGCGCCACCAGAGCCTGCGTACTGCCGGCGAGCCGCGCGGGATCCTGAGCGAGCTGGTTCGACAGGCGGCGCGCGGCAGCAGCCTCGTCGCGTCTCGGTTCAAAGCCGAGTACCAGCATGAGAAGGACGAGCAGGGCGAACAGGGCGGCAATCGCGAGGGCCCTGCTGGTTGCCGAATCAAGCCAGAACAGGTCACCCTTGAACCAGATCAGGCACCCGGCGACGATCGACGCGAGCACACAGGACAGGAGATCAATCCGGAATTTCTTCATTGTTCAAGGTATCTTGCTGCTCGGGTGCCACAACAGCCAGCAGCGCTTGCTCCTCCTGCTGGCCGCCAACCAGATAGGGCACCCCAGCCTCCATCGCCCGGCGCAGCGCCAACGCGGCGGCAAGCCATGGCGAGGTGGTTCCGGCGTTCCCGACGAGGGTCTCCAGTGCATGGTTCACGCGGGATAGCGCGCCGCCTGCGGGTGCTTCTGCGCGTAGTGCGGCCCCATACAGCCCGATGGCCTGCTCATCCCATCCCGTGTGAATCAGTCCGCCGATAGCCGGCGCGCTCGTGCGGCCCCATTTCAAGGCGTAGTGCAAGGCGTTGCCTTCGGGCGTCTTGGACTGCGACTGCGGCCGATGCATCCAGCCACGTACCGCGAGACGCTCCTGGCGTGCGAGCGCGATGGGACACAATACGAACATACATGCGGCCTCGGCGCTGCCTTGCGGCGGGTCGGCGGCATGCACTGCGTTGAGGTTGACGCTGACCATTACGGTGATGACATCCCGCTGGACCGGATCGGTCTGGTCCAGCATCGCATCGATTACCCACAAGTCACCTTCCGGCCCGAGCACCGGCTGGCCCAGGCGGGCCGGAAAGGTTCCATCTGGAAGGCCGTTCCAGACCGACCAGATGGCTTCCGGGTCGAGCGCGGCGCTCGCGACCTCAAGACGCATGGCCACAGGTATTCTCGCGGGAACCGCCTCCAGTGCCTGCATGATCGCCGGCGCAAATCCCTCTAGGATCCATTGGAGCAGCGCCGAATGCCGCTCGACGTCATCGAACGTGAGCGCCGCCACGCCGGGCTCGAGGCAGCTGGCGACGATACGCTCGCGCGAATGCCTGGCGGGCCGTGTGAGCGGCGTCGCGCTCCGGGCAAGCATCGCCTCGAAGGTCTGCTCGTCATCATCCGCATGCACACGATAGTCCGTTGCCAACACCGCGAGCGGCGCGCTGGCCGCATCGAACAGTCTGTTGAGATAGCGCTCTCTGACCACATTGCCGGCAATTGCCCGGTTGCGGCATCGTTGGAAATGAGAGAAACGCTGCAAAACCAGAGCTCCAGCGCCACATGCTGGGATTACGATCACGCAAGCCCAAAACCAGAGCGTCTGGGCCGGTTCTTTCGCGGACCAAGACCAAAGCGCGAGCATGGCGCCGGCCACCGCCAGCGCAACGAAGACAAAGGACCAGAACACGGGCGACGGCCCGTTCTCCGGAACGGGCTGTCTCGGTGGCAACAAGGAAAAATCCACGGCCATCGGACTGACCTAGCGTGAGCCGCTGTTAGGCAGTGACGAGATCAAGGCGCACCCGCACTCGCACAGGTGCCCATCCTCGGCGACTTCCAGGTCGCCATCGCGCACGTCCGGATTTCCCTGTGCAATGCGATTCCTGCCGTGGACGTTGCATTCCACAGGATCCGTGCGGCGCGCCAGCGCGCGGCCCATGAACATACGCGAGCCCCCGCGTAGCACCTCGCCGCCCTGTACAAGCCGATCGCCTTCTCGAATGATGCCTGGCATGCCATCTCCTTTCATGTAATGGGTGGAAACTGTCGACAAGTCAGTCCGCCGCCGACTATGGGGAGGGCGCTTGGGGTTAACGCTCAAGGCCGTGCAGTCGGCACGCCGCTCATCTTTGGAAGCCGATCCACCCGCTGCGCGGCGCGCTCATCCGCCTCGCGCTGTCGCGCCTCCTTCTCGACGTCTGACTTGCCGAAGCCATCGGTCGCCCGGGTCTGGAAGTACAACGTCGACGAGAGAATGTGGTCGTGCCAGCTGGTCAGCATGGTGTCGTGAACCAGCAGATCGAACAGCGCCATGACCTCGGGCGGCGGCGGTTTGGCCCCGCTGGCGCCGTCCATCCATGCCCGCGCCAGCGCCTCTGCTTCCGGGCTCATCATCGCGGCCTCTACCATCGTCGCACTTGTTTCGGCGTCCATCGCGTCGATCCGTTCCAACACCGGCTGCATTTCACGGATACGCTCCGCGGATCGCCGTAGTCCATCTTGCAGTGGCAGGCGTCTGGTTTGCTTCTCCGCTTCTTCCGAGAGCCGGTCCCAGACGCTGGCGACCGGGTGGCGCAACGCCTGGGTCAGCTCGGGAAGCCTCAATGCCTGCGCTTCCCGCGCTGCATTCATGCGGGTCAGGATTTTGGCCAGTGCCACATGATCCACCGGAGACTTACGACGCTCCTGCTGATAGGCCGCCTCCGCGTCCCGCACCTCCTGGCTTCGCTGGATGTGGGCGCGCTTGAGCTCATCGGCGTGACTTGTCACGGACTCCCGGAATGCCGGTGACTGATACCGGATGGCCAGCCAACGCAGGAAGACCTCCATGTGGGACTTGAAATCCAGGCCCTTGGCGCGCGGCACAAGGGTGCGGTAGGCCTTGATGAGGTCCGGGATCTTGTAGGTTGTGTTGCCGACTGGAATTGCGTGGGCGAGGGTGAATTTTTCGAACGTGGGACCCTTACGTTTCATCAAATCTTCCATCCTGTCTAGCGCCGCCCCAGCCATCAACGCTTCGTGCAGCATGTCACGCAGCGCCACGCGCTGAAGCTCTGCGCGGAACCCCAGCGATCCCGCCGGCGCGCCACCCGTGATGTCCTCACTAGTGCCCGGATAGAGATACTGATCCCCACGGGTCTTCCCCAGGCTGTCCAATCGTTGGTAGTAGCGCAGTTCATGCGCAGCGGCGAAATGCACGCACCGCTTGACCGCATGCGGCGCGCCCAGCGGCCGGTCACCGTAGTTCTGCTTGATCATGTTGGTCAGCGGAAGAAAATCGAGCAGCTTGTTCTCCGCCATCACCGAGGACACCGCATCGAGCAGGCCCAGAAACCTGATTTCGATGGTATTGCCCTCGATGGCCAGATCATCGTCGTGGCGGCGCTTGTATTTGCGCACGAGTTCATTGACGAATGCGCGCGCGAGGACCCCGCCCCGGTCTGCGCCGAACACGGACACCTCGATGCGCTGCACCTTCTCCATCTGTTGCGTGGCGTCGCGGTAGGCCAACTCGAATTGCCTGAGGGCGGCGCGAAGCCGGTCCTCGACGCCTGTGCCGAACACCAGCGCGATTGCGGCGTTGTCCCGAAGCATCGGGATTGAATCCATGCCGGCATCGACAACAATGGCCTTTGCAACCGACCATGCAGCCTTTAGCGGATTCTTCCTGACCTCATACAACGTCCCGCGCACAGCGGCCTTGCCACGCCTGACCCACCGGTCGTCGCTTGCCATGGTCAGCACGCGCCCCGCCTTGCCTCTTACTGTTCCGGCCTGGACCACCAGATCGGCATACGCTCTCGATACCGGCCGCAACGACATTTCATCGAACGCCTCGGACAGCGCTTTCTTCGTCGCCTTGGCGGGGGCCTTCTTGAGGTCCATCAGCTTGTCCACGCCGGTGATTTTCTGCACGGTGGCCTTGGCCGCGTCTGCGGCAGAAGAGCCTGCGGCTGAGGCGACCTTGACGGCTGCCGAGACAATCTCGCTGTGTTCGGCGTCTTTGTTCAGGGGAGTGCCGAGGCCGGAATAGTAGAAGCGATACCAGAAGTGATTGGACATTGCCTCTCGCCGGCGGTCACGGTTTTCCCGATGCGCCTCCCACAGACGGCAGATATTCGAGTAGCGCGATGTCTTCGGGTCATCCTGGTCCCGGTGACGGCCGAAGGCGTCGAAGAAGAAGCCCATCTTGATGACTGCGCCACAAGGTATGCATTCGTCCTTCTTGTATGCCTTGTGAGCATCGATGATGCCATCCAGCACGGCCATTGGCGTGCGGTCCACCGGATCGATCACGTCAGCCATGGGCGGCTCCTTTCCGTGAGTCTCGTGCTTTCGTTCGTTTCAGGTCCTCGATTACGGCACTTGGAAGTTGCTCCATGGCCGCGGCGAAGGCTCCCGGCTTGCCGCGGCTCTCGGTCAGGATTTTCTCAATAGCAGGGTGTGTGTCGAATCGCGGATTAATCAGCAAGGTGAAGTACACGTACTGTTTTAGATCGTCGGTATTGGTAAGCCGATACTTCAACCATCCCTCTGAAGCTATCCGAGCAGTTTGAATGAACGCAGCGGCGTCCTCGGACGACTCCGGATCGTAGACCTTGCCTTGCTTCTTGTAGAGCCAGTCATCGATCTCCGCGTAAAAGAACCGGGTTCCTCTCAGATCGTTCCGGAACTCGAACTCGACATGGTCGTCCGGGTAAAAGTGCAGGCCAAGCACGCGTTCGCCGACGCCGCCGGCAAGCTTAGTTGGCGCGAGATGCACCCGGGCGACCTTACGAATTTCTTTGATAGGCGCATAGATGTCCTTCAAGAATTCATCTTGGTCCACGAGATCCCACTCCACCGTGAACTCCGTTCCCTTCAGTTGGTAGCAGCAACTCAAAGAGCCCTCTCCGGACCCCGGCTGGAGGTCGCCCCCGCCACCGGCCGTGTTTCCAAACTCGTCCCGAATGACAAACCGAGTGAGGTTGTATGGCGTGTAGTTAAACCCGGCCACGCTCAAGCCGCCGTAGGTCGGTGTCGAAGAGAACGCGTCGCAGCCCGTGACAAGAAGCAGAGGCAAGACCCAACGCAGAATTAGCAGTCGTCTCAGGTTGTGGGTTCGTCTAGCCATGGGAAGGTCCTTTATTGGCGTGTTGTTCCTTCATGCGCTTCAAGTCCTGAAGCACCGCGCTTGGCAATTGCTCCATCGCCGCGCCGAAGGCTCCCGGCTTGCCGCGGGTTTCGGCCAGGATCTTCTCAATAGCAGGATGTGTGTCGAATCGCGGATTGATCAGCAAGGTGAAGTACACGTACTGTTTTAGATCGTCGGTATTGGTAAGCCGATACTTCAACCATCCCTCTGAAGCTATCCGCGCCGTTTGAATGAACGCAGCGGCGTCCTCGGACGACTCCGGATCGTAGACCTTGCCTTGCTTCTTGTAGAGCCAGTCATCGATCTTCGCGTAAAAGAACCGGGTCCCTCTCAGATCGTTCCGGAACTCGAACTCGACATGGTCGTCCGGGTAAAAGTGCAGGCCAAGCACGCGTTCGCCGACGCCGCCGGCAAGCTTAGTTGGTGCAAGATGCACCCGGGCGACCTTACGAATTTCTTTGATAGGCGCATAGATATCCTTCAAGAATTCATTTTGGTCCACGAGATCCCACTCCACCGTGAACTCCGTTCCCTTCAGTTGGTAGCAGCAACTCAAGCGACCTTCGCCAGATCCCGGCTGGAGGTCGCCCCCGCCACCGGCCGTGTTTCCAAACTCGTCCCGAATGACAAACCGAGTGAGGTTGTATGGCGTGTAGTTAAACCCGGCCACGCTCAAGCCGCCGTAGGTTGGTGTCGAAGAAAACGCGTCGCAGCCCGTGACAACCAGCAGGGGTAATAGCCAACGCAGAAGCAGCAGTCGTCCCATGTTCATTGAGCGTCCATATCTGTACGAGCCGGGAGTACCTCATCTGCTTGCACCAGGGCGCCGGAGAACGAAATATCGCCGCGTGTCGCCGCCATCAAAAGTGGCTGGACCGAAGGATGCTCATCGAAGCGCGGCGAAGTGAGCAAGGCTCGTGCGATGTACTTGAGCATGTCGTCGTCGCTCTGGATTCGATAGGCTGCGGCTCGCTCCAACTGGACGCTGACAGCCCGGTACAAGCCGTCTTGTGACAAGTGATCAAGGTCACCGCCGAGCAACCGCCTGAGTTGGAGCGCGAGCTTGTCGGCGTATCCCAAGGCGAGCAAACTCAGATGCTGCGCTTCTGTCATGTGCAGCGCTGTCTCTTCCATAGGAAAGGGCGCCAGCACCTCGCGAGGCCAGGTGCGATCCGCACCGTCCCGGCTTCGATACCAGAGATCTAACGCAAGACCTGCGAACCGCTCCTGCGCGCCCTCGGTCCAGACTTGTCGTAGGCGCTCGAGAATGCGGTTGTCGTAGAAGTGCAGGTAGAACGCCCGCCGGTCCGGTAACGTGTACTCGCAGAAGCTTCGGAAGTGACTCGTCAGATCTTCCAGTGAATAGGGCGACCACACCCAGGTCACCGCGAACGCCTCCACAGAGAGGCGTCTCAGGCGCGCCACCAGCGGGTGTGGCGCATCTCCCGAAGCTGGCCCAGGCATGTCCACTGCAACAAGCAGCGGCGATAGATCCTTGTGCGCGGCAAGCGCGGTGCCGTCCCAAAGCGCTTCAAAAGCGACTGCATCCAGGCGTGCGAGCGCGCTGCGCAAATCGGGCAGGCTCCGCGCATCCACGATTGCATAAAGACGGGTCGCCGGATTCAGGCTGGAATACGCCTCGTAGCTCTGGCTCAAGCGAGTCAGGAATTCATTCGGATGAAGGCCAGGGGCGGGAAGGCCGGGTGTCTGGAGGATTGACATTGTCCTCAGCCCTTGTCGGTCATGGCCTCGACACCCGCATGGGCGCTGAGGAGGCATTCCTTGCAAGCCCCGACGGGAAGGGCTGGCATGGATGGGTTCAGGCTTGCGGGACCTTGCCACGTGAAGTTTGCGGTCTTCAGCGTGATGCTGCCCGGACAGCCGAGCTCAATATTGCCGCCGTCCAACTTGATATAGGCGCCCTGGCTTGAGAGGGTCAGGGCGCCGCCTGACATCGCAACGAATTTACCGTCGACGCTTGCGAGCGTCATGTCCTGAGCGGACAGCAACCGCATTTGGCCGGTGTGGGCGGCAGCGGAAAGGTCAGCTTTCGCGGCCACGAGTTTGATGCCCTGATTCTGCGCAAAGATGGATGCCCCCTCGCCAGCAGCAATGGTGACGTACTTGCCGGCCCCTATGTCCAGATGGGTGCGAGTCGTGGCTACGATGTTGCCCTTTGCCGCAAGCTGGAGACTCTCGCCCGAAGCGAGCGCGATGCCAGCCGGCGCACTGGCGAGCAAGACTGCCTGGCTGAGTTCGGCAAGTCGCTGCTCCATGAGGTCACGCTGGCGCTCTACGTCGGCCAGTCTGACTTTGGCTGCCGCAGCGGACGCGTTGAGGTGCTCCATTTGCGCGAGGGCATCGGCGAGCACTGCCTTGGCCGCCTCCATCGCGAGTTGCTTCCCACCTGCCCGCGGCTGGTCATCGGCGGTGAGAAACAGCCCCTTCCCACCCCGTATCGCGCCCCAACCCGACGTGCGAAGCTCGAAACCCTCCCCGCGCGTCTTCCTCTTGCCATCCACCAGACACCCAAGGTTCAACTGGCTCTTGCCCGCATACTCGGTCGACAGCTTGATGCCTTCCTGTCCCTCCCAGTCCTCGAAGCGCAGCTTGTTATTGCTCTGCGTACGAATCACGTTGCGCGAGAGCCAGCGGTCCTGGTTGGTGATCASGTCCSYGTGCTGGCTGTTGTGCTGCACGTGTGCGATGTAGGGCTTGTTGGGATTGCCGTCACGGAAAGCGACGTCCACGTAGGTGCCGTCCACCAGCGGGAAATGGAAGCCGGTCTGCCGCGCGCCGGCGAACGGCTTGGCCAGCGCCAGCGGCACGCTTTCGCCGCCCTTGGGCCATGCGTCGAAGTCGAAATCGAAGCGCACGATGTAGTGGCCGTGCTGGGTCAGGTAGGCGTATTTGTATTCACCCGGCGATGTGACACGCGCGCTCAGCGTGCCGGAAATGCGCGGCCATTTCGCCTCGTCCATCGGCAGCCGGAAGCGCCGGTCGGAAGGAATCGCCCGATACGTATTGCGATAGGCGGCGTCGCGGGCGCCGGTGTGGATGACCTCGGTGATGACCTGGCCATTGGGCGCGTCGGGCAGGGCCATGTCCATGCGCAGGATGCGCGCCGGGCAGAGCGCCAGCACGTTGCTCTCGCCGGCATAGACCAGTTGTTCGGCGACCTTTGCCTCATGGCGCAGCTGCGCCTCCCATTTGGCATCGTCGAAGTCGAGGTGATGGGCACCGTAGACATAGGACTCGCCGTAGGTCGTCTTCTCCTTGCGTGCGACGTTGGCGTCGCCGGTAGGYCGYTCCCASGCCTTGTCGGGRTTGAARTCCGCCACCCGGAACGATGCYGGGATGGTCTTCGCATGGGTCTKGAGCGCGAACACCGTTTCCTGCCCGGACTCCAGCCCCGCCGTCTCCCGGTACGGCACCCGCAGTTCCGGCTGGTAGAGGTAATGGTCGATGTCGTCWCCGAAGACGATCATCTCGCCAAACTTGCCCGGGGTGAAATAGGAATAGATGCCGGATTGCTCCATCAGCAGCCGGATGTAGTCCCAGTCGGACATCCGATACTGCATGCGGAACGCAAGCTGCGGATACTTGCGCCGCAGCCGGAAGATGAACTGGTGACCCTTGAGTTCGTGCCGGCGCAGGATCGCCTCGATGATCTCCGGGAAGGTCTGCCGCTGGTAGATGCGGCKGGCCTGCGTGAGGCGCAGGCGTGCAACAAGGGGCTCTACCACGATCTCGTAGCCACAGAAATCGTGCGTCTGGCGGGTCTTGCTGAACTGCGTGATGCAGCCGGCGAATTGGCGTGGCAGCGCGCCGTCGGCCGGCGCGATGGAAAACGTTGCCGCTTTGCCCAGGTAGTCGGCCTGACTCAGTTCGAGCGGGTGCGTGAGCTGGATGGTGACGGCGTAGGGCTCGCCCAGGCGTTCCACGGCCTTGAAGGAGACCACGGACAGCCCCGCCGCGCTTGCCGCGCCGGGCACCGCCAGGAAATAGGCCTGACGCCCGGTCAGCCCCTCGTCCAGCGCGCCGCCGTAAGCCT
>NZ_JBFREV010000022.1:0-104520 GCF_052114485.1 Cupriavidus sp. KB_39 | reverse complement strand
CCACATTGTTCTTCATGGTCTGGCGGTCCATCGACTGCACACCGAAGGCCATCTGCGGCTGGTGGTCGATGATGATCAGCTGGCTGTTGCGCGGGGTCAGGACTTGCAGCTTGGCGTTGGTGGCGTTCGACATGGTGGTTTCTCCGGTAAAAAATATTCAATAAATTTGCGGTGCTCTCTGGCAGCACGCTGTTCGCTTCATGGCGTTTGCTGCGCTGTCCATGGGCTGAACTATAGCGATCAAGCCGCCGCATAAAACAGGCTATCGCTGTCATAGTTATTCAAATTTATTGAATATCTGACACCGGCGCGTAACGGCGCCTTCCTGGATACAAGCGCCTAGCATTAGGGAAGTCAGGAGTGCGGGGTGAATGTGGGGCGCCACGTTTCGGCATCCTGACGATCAGGAGAGACTCCATGACTCGTACTGAGTCCTACGGTGGCGACCTACGCCAACCTGGCGCGGCCCTTCGCGGGCTGCAGCCTCTCGTCTTGGTCATCGCGGCCCTGCTCATGCAGCTCCTCACCGGCTGCGGCGAGCTGTCGACGCCTCAGATCCCATTCGTTCGACCCGTTGGGCTCAGCTACGCAGACAGCGCCATGGTGTATGTCACGGGCCAGCCCATCATCCCAAACACGCCCCGTGTTCACGGCGGGGAGGTGGAGTCCTTCTCGATAGCGCCCTCGCTCCCGCTTGGCCTCACCATCGACCCCAAGTCGGGTGTCATTAGCGGGACGCCAGCCTCAGCTTCCCCTGCCACGATCTATACGGTGAAGGCCACGAACGTCAGGGGGTCGGCAATCGGTCGTATTCAGATCGAGGTGACCGACCATGTCATCGCCCCGGATAGCCTGAGGTATCCCCTCCAGTCGGCCATCTACATGACAGGCCAGGCCATTCCCCCCAATGTGCCCATTGCCACGGGTGGGGAAATCACGCAGTTCACCATCGCCCCGGGTCTTCCTCCGGGTCTGTCGATCGACGCGCAGACCGGCGCCATTGCCGGGACGCCGTCGACACCCCAGCCGGCCACGACGTACACCGTTACAGGTGCGAATGCCGCCGGCAGTGTGCAAACGACCATTTCGATTGCCGTGCAGCCGCCGCCCTTGCTGGCCCCCGCGACGGTATCTTATGACGATGCGGTGTACGTGGTGGGGCAGCCCATCGTGCCGAATGTGCCAACGCTCACGGGCGGCGCACCCACGCAGTTCTCGGTCAATCCCCCGCTGCCTGACGGCCTCGACCTGGATAGCGTGACGGGGGTCATCAGTGGCGCGCCGAGTACCGTGCAAGCCGCGACCCCGTTCACGGTGACGGCGTCCAACGCGGCGGGCCAGGCCCAGACCACCCTGACCCTGACGGTGACGACAGTGGGCGTCTGGACCCCGTCCGGTAGCCTGAACGAACCACGCGCAGTGCATACCGCCTCGCTGCGCCCGGACGGCACGGTCCTGGTGGCGGCCGGCTTCAGTTCGTCCAGTGCCCTCAGTTCCACAGAAGTCCGCACCCAGGCAGGCATCTGGATGAGGGCCCAGCCAATGGCCACGCGGCGCTTCCTGCACACATCGACGACGCTTCAGGATGGTCGCGTCCTTGTCGTGGCCGGTGTGGGCACCAGCGGCAACGGGCTAGCCTCAGCGGAGATTTTTGACACGCAGTGGACCGCGACGCCCCCCATGACGACTTCCCACTTCCATCACACCGCTACTCTGCTCAACGATGGTCGGGTCCTGGTGGCGGGAGGCGGTGATCCAAGCGGCTATACGGCCGTCGCCGAAGTCTACGACCCCGGCACAGGCAACTGGACACCCGTTGCGTCCCTGAACACGGCGCGGGCCAGCCACACGGCCACACGGCTGGCGGACGGCCGGGTGCTGATCGCAGGGGGCGACCATGACTCTGGGGATACCTTGGCCGCCGCGGAAATCTACGATCCGATCGCCAACACCTGGACGACGCTCCCCGCCATGAGCCAACCTCGCACCAACCATACGGCGTCATTGCTCGCCGATGGTTCCGTCCTGGTGGCCGGCGGCAACAACAATTCCGGCACCCCACTCGATCAGGCCGAGTTGTTCAATCCGCAGACCGTGAGCTGGCAACCCCTGCCGCCGATGAAGAACCGTCGCGACTCACATACCGCGACCGTCATGCCAAACGGTCAGGTGGTGGTAGCCGGGGGATCGGGCGTTGCCAACGTGCAGTTGTCGTCCGTGGAAATCTTCGACCCCGCCAGTCGCCAATGGCTGCCGGCGGCCTCTTTGGCAAGCGGCCGGACCGCGTACGCGGCGACACTGCTGCCTGACGGCCGCCTGCTCGTCGTAGGGGGCAAGGGCGCCAACTACCTGGCCAGCTCGGAGGTGTTCGACATTTCCCAGAGTGGCTCGCCATGAGGGCCCGCCAGCGCGGGCCCGTGCATCCCTAGGCCGCCGCCGTCATCTTGAAGATGCCCTGCGCGTTCCCGGCGTCAAACCCGAGGTCCACCTTGCGGCGGGCCTCGGCTTCGTCCTCGAAGCTGTCCCGCGTGATGAACTCATAGAACGAGCCCGGCACCTGGCGCGTCACCGTCTCGCCGTCAGCGCCCACGAACTCGCGCGTCACCGGGTCGGCGCGGAAGGCGGTTTGCTTGACGCGGCCGCTGCCGGAGACCTCGACCTTTTCCTTCATCGGACGGCCCAGGGCCTTCTGGGCGTCGGCCAGGGCGAAGACGTCGGCCACGCGGTCGGTGGCGTGGTTGAAGGCGTTGCCTTCGGTGGAGATCCACGCCATTTCGGCCGATTCCTGGAGCAGGGTCTCGTAGTCTTCCAGACGCGGCGCCGGGTGCTGGCGGGCGAAGCAGCGGGCTAGCAGGCCGACCAGTTCGGCACCATCCGCCACGGCCAGSAGGCCGTCGCGTTCGAGTTGCCATAGCAGCGTCTGGGCGCGCGGGGTCAGCGGATCGGTGGAGGCTTCGGTCACGCGGGTCACGGCGGCGCGGAAGGCGTCGCTGTAGCGCTCGCGCTCCGGGTGGAACTCGCTCAGGAAGAACTGGGCGATCTGCTCGGGGGCGTCGGCATGGGCGTACGAGCGGCCGGTCATGCCGATGCGGTCGAGCGGATAGGTGCCGTTCAGCACGTAGCCGAGYGGGCGCAGGATGCGCGTGAAGGCRGCCTCGCCCTCGGGCAGCGCGCCGCTCGCCCACTTCACCGTGCGCAGCGCGCCGTGGTCGAAGGTGACCTTGCCGCCGGCCCGGGCCACGTCGTCGGTGTAGGCGCGGCCGGTCGGCACGCGGTCCAGGATATCGCCGAACAGCACGACGTTGAGCGCCTGGGCGATCTCGGCGCGCGTGGCGCGGCCCTCGATATCGGCCGGCAGCCCTTCGGGCATGGTGACCAGGGTCAGCAGGTGGGCGGCGCGGGCCGCGCCCAGGTTGGCATTGAGCAGCTTGGCGATGTTCGAATTCATGGGGACGTGGTCACGGTGGGGTTGCGCCGCAGCATAGCGGCAGCGCCGGGCGGGTCACAAGCGACGAATGCTCACAACGTTGTGCGCCGCGCGCACGATGTCCGCGTCGCTATACTCTCCCCCTGCCGCCCCACCCTGCCCCCGCCCGCCATGAGAAAGGACATCCCCAACCTGAACGCGCTGCTCGCGTTCGAGGCCGCCGCCCGGCTGGGCAGCTTCACCCGTGCCGCCGACGAACTCGCGCTCACCCAGAGCGCCGTCGGCCGGCAGGTGGCGCTGCTCGAGCAGCGGCTCGGCGTGGCGCTGTTCACCCGGGTGCGGCGCCGGCTGGAGTTGACCGAAACCGGGCGAGAGTACGCGGCGCGCGTGCGGCGCCATCTGGACCATATCGAACGGGACACCCAGGAGATCAGCGCCGGCCGCACCCAGGGCTACACGCTGGAGTTGGCCGTGGTGCCGACCTTCGCCACGCAATGGCTGATTCCCCGCCTGCCGGATTTCGCCCGGCTGCACCCCGAGATCACGGTCAACCTGAGCGCCCGCTCCCAGCCCTTCTCGTTCCAGGATTGCGCCTACGACGCGGCGATCTACTTCGGCGACCAGTTCTGGCCGGGCACGCGCGGCGGGGTGATTTTCCGGGAAGGCGGCATGGTGCCGGTGTGCAGCCCCGCCTTTCGGGCGGCCCATGCGCTGGCCGATGCCGAGGGCTTCGCCCACTGCCGCCATCTGCACCTGAGCACGCGCCCGCAGGCGTGGCGCGACTGGTACGCGGTGCAGGGCTGGGACTACAGCGTGGCGGCGGCGCGCGGGCCGCGCTATGAGCTGTTTACGATGATGACGGCCGCCGCGGCGGCCGGGCTGGGCATCGGGCTGGCGCCGCGCCTGCTGATCGAGCGCGAACTGGAGACCGGCCAGCTGGTGATTCCGGTGGAACGGGTGCTCGACGTGAGCCAGGGCTACTACTTCGCCTATCCGGAGGACGGCCCCCACGCGCCCGCGCTGGATGCCTTCCGCGACTGGGTGCTGGGCCTCTCGCCGGACGCGGCGCGCGAGCCCTGAACCGTCCTGACCGCCCGGACCCGGCTGCGGCTAACCCAGCCGGCTGGCCAGCGCTGCCAGTGCGGTGTCGAAGCCGCGCAGCAGGGCCGTGGTCGGCTTGTCGGCAGGCTGGCGCCGGGCAAGGGCCCGGGCCACGCTGGCGGCGATGCCGGCGCGCTGGGCCCCTATATATATTAGGCAGCGCGCCCGGGCATCCGCCCCATTGGCGGCCAGCACGGCCAGTACGGGGGCCAGCGACAGCGTGCGCTGGCCGTCCGGCGGGATCGCGGCGAGGTCGCCGCGCGGACCCAGCAATTCCGGCAGCAACAGGCGAAACACCGCGTCGCCCCAGTCGCGCTTGTCATCGGCCTCGGCGTCGCGGCGGCGGGCCAGCGCGGCGCGATAGCCGGCATCCACCACCTCACGCGCCTGCACCAGCGGGCGGGACGCCCCCACAGTGATGCAATCAGCACCCARATACTGCGCGCCACCGGGCTGCTTGGCGGCCAGTGCCACCTGTTGCAGGCCGTCGGGCACCCAGGCGTCGAGCGGGACCATCGCGCAGGTGGCGGGCCGGTCGGCGTGGATGGCGCAGCGGTTGTCGTCGGCCAGCGCCGGGCAGCGGCCAGCCGAGGGATAGTCGATGGCCTGCGTCATCAGGACCAGATATTCCCCGCCGGGCAGCGCATGGCCCTGCCGGCGGGCGATGGCGTGGAACTGCGCGACGTCTTCCTCCCCCACCTCCACCACCCGTCCCGCCACGGCATGGCGCGTGCCGGCCACCGGCGGGCGGATGCGCCGCAGCGCCAGCGCGCCGATAAAGCGGTCGGCATGGCGGAACAGCTCCGGCAGGCTCATCAGCGGCGGCGAGTTGCAACATTTGCCRCAGGCCGTGCAGTCAAACGACAGCGTGGCGCCCTCTACCATGGCCGGCGCACGGAATCGTTGAATCGGGCCAGGATGAAGGTCTTGACAGCCGGGGCGTGGAGCGCGGCCACYGTGGCCCCGGCCCACCCCGCCCCACAGTCCGCAGCGCGCACGGCCAGCACATTGGCCCAGGGCACGCGGGCGTCTTCCATGCCGATGGCGTCGCGCGCCGGGGCGAGGTTGGCGCTGGCCGCCGTCGCATAGGGCATGGCCACCAGCGCGCTCGTGCGCAGCGCGCCGGGCAGCCGCGCGGCCGGCAGCGTGTGCCAGCGCAGCTTGCGCGGGTTATCGACGATGTCTTTCGGGCGCGGCGTGAGCCCCGCCGCCGAATCGAGCCGCACCAGCCCATAGCGTTGCAGCAGCAGCAAGGCCCGCCCCTGCCCGGCGCGGTCCGCCGGCAGCGCCACCACGCCGCCCACCGGCACCTCGCGCAGCGCAGCGAGTTGCTGCGCGTACAGGCCCATCGGATAAGTCACCGTGTAGCCGGCGGCGCAGACCTGCGGGTTGGCGGCCACCACCTGGGCGTCCTGCGCCACGGAGCCGTCGATCTGGCCGGCGGCCAGCGCGGCGGCGGCCTTGCCGGCATCGGCAAACGCCACGGCTTCCAGCCGCACGCCTTGAGCGAGGCCGGCGGGCGCCGCTGCCTCGATCAGCGCGCGGTCGGTKTCCGTCGCCACGCCAAGGCGSACCACGCGCGGGGCATCGTCCGCCCGGGCGGTGACGGCGATCATCGCCAGCAATATGGAGAGGGCGAATCGCCCCAAGCGGTCAGCCATCGCGCAGCACCGTACGGAACCCGATGTGCGAGGTCGGCAGGTCACGCTCGGCGGGTTCCCGGGCCGAGGCGCGGTAGCGGACGCAGAAATCCGGCGCGCACAGGAAYGAGCCGCCCTTGATCACGGCGGTRCGGGCGTCGCGCCGCTGGCGCGAGGTGGCCGCCGCCACCGCCGCCGTGTCGCCGTTGGCGTGCGACTGGCGCGGGCCGGTGTACGGGTCGGCGGTCCATTCCCAGGCATTGGCGATCATGTCGTGCAGCCCCCACGCGTTGGCCGCGTAGCAGCCGACCGGCGCCAGCCCGTCGAAACCATCCTGCGAGGTGTTGAGCACCGGGAACACGCCTTGCCAGTAGTTGGCGGTGGGCGTGCCGTCCGGGGTCTTCGGCGCGGTTTCCAGGCCGGCGCCGTCCTGCCCGGCCTTGGCGGCGAACTCCCATTCGTCCTCGGTGGGCAGGTCGCGGCCGAGCCATTGCGCGTAGGCGCGCGCATCGGCCTGCGTGACCAGCGTCACCGGCTGGTTGTCCTTGCCGGCGACGTCGGTGGCCGGCCCGCCCGGATGCCGCCAGTCCGCGCCGCGCACCATCGACCACCACGCGTACGGGCGCTGCTGGAGTTCGGCATCGCTCGGCTTGTGGAAGACCACGGCCTCGCCGGCACGCTCGGCGTCCGTGACGTAGCCGGTGGCCTGCACGAAGGCGGCGAACTGGGCGTTGGTGACTTCGGTGCGATCGATCCAGTAGGCGCCCACGCGCGCCGTGCCGGCGGGRCGCTCGTCCGGGTAGCCGAGCGTGGTGCCGGGTACGAAGCTGCCGCCGCGCACGTGGACCATGCCGGCGGTGCGCTCCCGGCGCCAGCCGTCCGGCAGGCCGGCGTAGGTCTGGCASTGGCGCGCGCTGCCGAGCGGCGAGGCGGTAGTCCCGGTGATGGCCGGCACCGCGCGCACGCCGACCGTGACGGCCAGCCCCGCAGCGAAGGCCAAGCCGGCGACCGCCGCCAGCGGCCGGGATGCAATACGCATGGTCGCCGCCGCCTCAGTAGATCATGCCCGGCACCTTCGGCAATACCGCGCCGACCGCCTTTGCATAATCGTTCCACTTGGCCTTGAGGTCCGCCAGCACGTCCGGACGCTGGGCGGCGAGGTCGTTGGTCTCGCCACGGTCCGCGCGGATGTCGTAGAGCGTCCACTCGCCATGGGCCGGGCCGAACGGCGGCTCGATCCACGTGGCCTTCCAGTTGTCGCTATAGACATAGGTGCGGCCGTACAGCTCCTCGGCGAAGGTGGTACGTGCCGGTGCCGTGGCCTTGCCCTGCAGCGTGGCCACCAGCGACAGCCCGCTGATCGGGTAGACATTGCGCCCGTCGTACACGACCTTGCCGGCGTTGCGGTTCACGCCCTTGGCGTCGTACAGCGGCGCGGCCGGCGTGCTGGGCGCGGCGATGCCGGCGAGCTCCAGGAAGGTGGGCGCCAGGTCCACCACGTGGGTGAAGGCGTTGAGTTGCGGCGACTGCGCCGCAGGCACCGCGCCCGGCAGCTTGACGATGGTCGGCACCGAATGCCCGCCCTCGGCCGGGAACGACTTCCAGAGCCGGAACGGCGTGGCGCTGACTTCCGCCCAGCGCTGGCCGTAGTCGAGATTGCTGCTGCCCGTGTAGGCGGTGGTGCCCAGCGTCGGGTAGACCGCCGCCGCCGCGTTCTTGGCGTCGTARTTCTGGTCGTAGTTGCCGCTGAACTCGTAGTAGCTGGCTTCCGGGCCGTTGTCGGACTGGAACACGATCAGCGTGTTCTCGTACTCGCCGATGTCCTTGAGGTGGGCCACCAGCCGGCCGACGTTGTCGTCGAGGTTCTCGACCATCGCCGCGAAGATCTCCATGTAGCGGGCCTGGGCGCGCTTCTCGTCGGCGGTGAGGCTATCCCACTTCTTGTTGGCGTTCATCACRCGGGTATCCACCCCGCCCTGCGCCGCGCTGTTCGTCGACSTCACGTAGTTGGCCTGCGCCGTGCCCCAGTTGGCGGTGCGCGGGGTGACGGCCACCGTCTCGTCCCGGCCCGGGTTCGGCGTGAAGTCCGCCGGAATCAGCCCGAGCGCCTTCTGGCGCGCCAGCCGCGCCGCACGGATCGGCTCGTAGCCAGCGTCGTAGACGCCCTTGTACCGGTCGATATAGGCCGCCGGGGCCTGCAGCGGCGAGTGCGGCGCCTGGTAGGTCAGGTAGGCGAAGAACGGCTTGCCGTCCGCGTTCTTGCCGGTGCTGGAATCGATGTACTTGATGATCGTGGACGTGTAGAAGTCCGAAGAGAAGAAGTTGGTGGTGTTCGGCGTGACGTAGTGGTCGTCCTCCACATAGGCCGTGCTGCCGTTGCGGCCGTAGTGGTCGCCGCCGCCGCCCAGCAGCGCGTAGCTCTTCTCGAAGCCCCACGAGACCGGCGTCTGCCCCGGCGAGCTGGCGCCCACCGCCGCGCCCTGGTTGGTGGCGTTGGGCAGGCCGCTGCCCAGGTGCCACTTGCCGGCCATATAGGTGTGGTAGCCGCCRTCCTTGAGCAGCTGGGCGATGGAGAGCGCGCGGTCGTTCAGGTAGCCCTCGTAGCCGGGCACCGGCTTGCCGTTTTCGTCGATGTAGTTGACATCGCTGGTGGCCATGGTGCCCTCGCCCACCAGGTGGTGGTCGGTGCCGGAGATGATCATCGAGCGCGTGACCGCGCAGACCGCCGCCGTGTGGTGGTTGGCCAGGATGCGGCCCTGCTTCACCAGCGCGTCGAGGTTGGGCGTGCGGATCTCGCTGCCGAAGGCGCCGAGGTCCGAATAGCCGAGGTCATCGGCCATGATGAAAATGATGTTCGGCTTCTTCTGGACCGTGGGCGGCGGCGTGGTGGCCACCGGGGTCTGGGCGGCGCTGTCGCCGTCGCTGCCGCAGCCAGCCGCCAGGGTGGCCAGGGCCAGCGCGGCCAGGCAGGCGGCCGATCGGCGGAACTGCGGGAACCGGCTGACGGGGGTTCGGGGAGCTGCTGTTCTTGTTGTCATGCGCGTCGCTCGTTTTTGACGGGAAGGAGCGCCATCCTAAGAAAGCGTTCCCCGCGCCCGAACGAATTGTTTCGCATAAGCTTCATCGGCCCGGCCGATATATGGATCTGCGTTCCAGATCAATGCCGCCGCGGCGCCGGCTATCCTGTATAACGAACGCGTGGGTATAAGCGGTCGATTGGACACCAGCGGCGCAACGCCGCCCCGTTCAACTGGAGATTGCTCACTGACGGAGTCGTTCGTCAGTGGCGCCATGCATCCAGCCGCACCCGCCCCCTGACACGACTCCCGCAAGCGGCATGACCAGCGTCCCCGAACGCCGGCATGCACGTCTTCCACCTGAGTCATCGTTAGGGGATCTCAATGATCATCGACACCAGTTGCTATCCGACGCACCTGGTCGACCTGGCCTGGCGGCATGACGGCGACCCGTTTACGGGCGAACGCCTGATCCGCATGATGGACGGTCCGTTCACCATCAACGGCAAGCCGCGCCGCATCGACAAGGCCTTCATCCAGCCGCCCCAGGGCAACACCATCTACACGTACACCGACGGCGAGCGCAGCGGCGCGGAGTCCATCGACATGTACATGGGCTACACGCGCGAGATGGTGGAGAAGTACCCGGAGCGCTTCATCGGCTGCTACGTCTACAACCCGCGCTGCGGCGTGGAGAACGGCGTGAACGCGATGGAGCACTACGTGAAGCGGCTCGGCTTCAAGATGGTCCAGTTCCAGGCCAACATGCACGCCTACCGGCCCGACCGCGCGCTGGACTGGCTGCGCCCGGCGCTGCAGAAGTGCGCCGAGCTGGGCGTGCTGGTCAAGCTGCACACCGGCGACGGCCCGTACAGCATTCCCACCGAGTGGGTGCCGATGATGAAGGAGTTCCCGACCGTGAACTTCATCATGGCCCACTTTGGCGTGCAGACCGGCGGGGTGTACTGCTTCGAGCCGTTCCAGATGGCCATGGACATGCCGAACGTGTATTGCGAGTCCGGCTGGTGCCTGCAGTCGCGCATCGTCGAGTTCGCCAAGGTGCTGCCGAAGCACAAGATCCTKTTCGGCTCCGATACCCCGCCCAACGAGCCCGGCATGTGGCTGCGCCTGCTGGAGGTGCTCTGCTTCGAGCCGCCGCAGGGCCTGAACCTGGACGAGGACACGCTCGAGGACTACCTCGGCAACAACGTCGCCCGCATGATCGGCCTGGAACCCACGCCCGTGCCGCGCACGCTCGAGGAAGCCCGCGCCCGCCTGGCCGCCTGATTCCGCACCCGGAGCCACACATGATTATCGATACCCACCTGCACCCGACCAACCTCGTCGACGAAGCCTGGCGCCACACCGGCGAGCCCTTCACCGGCGAGCGCCTGCTCAAGATGATGGACGGCCCCTACATGATCAACGGCAAGCCGCGCCGCATCGACATGGGCTTTATCCAGCCGCCGCCGGGCAACACCGGCTACCGCGACGGCAACCGCCGCGGCCGCGAAGGCATCCGCGACTACATGGCCTACGTGGCCAGCCTGTGCCAGAAGTACCCGGACCGCTTCATCGGCAACTTCACCTTCAACCCGCGCTGGGGCCCGGAGGAAGGCGCGCAGGAGCTGGAGTTCCACATCAAGGAATACGGCTTCAAGATGCTGAAGCTGCACGCCAACATGCACGGCTACCGGCCGGACCGCGCGCTGGACTGGCTGCGCCCGGCGATGAAGGTCTGCGCCAAGTACAACATCGTGGTGCTGATCCATACCGGCGATGGCCCGTACACGATTCCGACGATGTTCTACCCGGTGATCCGCGAGTTCCCCATGGTCAATTTCATCATCGGGCACTTCGGCATCCAGACCGGCGGCAACTACTCGTTCGAGGCGTTCTGGATGGCGATGGACACGCCGAACGTGTATTGCGAGTCCGGCTGGTGCTTCCAGTCGCGCATTGTCGAGTTCGCCCGGCAGCTGCCGCGCAACAAGATCGTGTTCGGCACGGATACGCCGCCCAACGAGCCCGGCATGTGGCTGCGCGAGCTGGAAATGCTGTGCGGGCCCGCCCCGCAGGGCATGGACCTGGACGAGGACGGGCTGGAGGGCTACATGGGCAACAACATCGCCCGGCTGGTCGGCATCGAGCCGACCGCGCCGCCCAAGACCCAGGAGGAAGCACAGGCGCGGCTCAAGGACACTTACGCCAGCACGCGCTGACGTCGCCCTGACCCTCGCTCGATCCTGACATCCGTCTGGTCACGCGCGGGCCGCCCTCCCCGGCCCCGCCCGCGCGCGGCAACGGACTCCCGATGGTTGTACCAGCCTGTACCCAAGCGGAGCCATGCCATGACTGCCTCAACGACATCATCCTCGCCATCTTCGGCGGGGTTCGATRACACMTCSCARGACTTCCACACCTTCCTGGCCGCGTACCGCGCGGCGTATCCCGACGACGTCCTGACCGTGCGCGAGCCCGTGGCCGCCGACCAGGACCCGACCGCGCTGGTCTGGGCACTGGCCGCGCAGAACCGCCATCCGGCCATCGTGTTCGAGAACGTGGCGGGCCTCGCCACGCCGCTGGTCACCAACCTGTTCGCCTCGCGCGAGCGCGTGGGGCGCATGCTCGGCGGGGTCTCGCCGGCCGGCATCCATGCCGAGTACCAGGCGCGCAGCCGCCGCATGCAGCCGCCRCGCGTGCTGCCGAGCGGCGCGGTGACGGACATCGTGCAGGAGCAGGTCGATCTGTCGACGATTCCCGCGATCCGGCACTTCGCCACGGACCGGGGTCCGTACATCACCAATGCCATCCTGATTGCCGAAGACCCCGAKACCGGCATCGGCAACGCCAGCTATCACCGGTCGATGCTGCACTCGCCCACGGAGATCGCCACCAGCCTGCATTCGCGCGGGCACCTGTGGCGCATGCTCCAGCGCGCCACGGAGGCTGGCAGGCCGCTGCCGGTGGCGATGGTGGTCGGCGCCCATCCGCTGTTCATGCTGGCCGGTGCGGCGCGCCTGCCCTATGGCGTGGACGAGCGCCACGTGGCCGGCGGGCTGTTCGGTGCGCCGCTTGAGGTGGTACGGACGCCGCGTTATGGCATCGCCGTGCCCGCGCATGCCGAGATCGTGCTGGAGGGGGTGATCGACCCGTCGGCGCGCGTCGAGGAAGGGCCGTTCGGCGAGTTCACCGGCTATTCGTCCGATCGCTCCACCAACAACCTGCTGCACGTGGAGACGGTGATGCGCCGCCGCGATGCCTGGCTGGYCGATGTGGTCGGCGGCAATTCGGCCGAGCACCTGAACCTCGGACGCATTCCGCGCGAGTCGGAGATGGTGGAGAAGCTGCGCGAGCGCTTTCCCGGTGTCACGGCGGTGCACTACCCGAGTTCCGGCACGCACTTCCACGCCTACGTGGCGCTGCGCCAGTCGCGCCCCGGCGAGGCGCGGCAGGTCATGCTCGGCCTGCTCGGCTGGGACCCGTACCTGAAGACCGTGGTGGCCGTCGACGAGGATGTCGACATCACGCGCGACGAGGAGGTGCTGTGGGCCATCGCCACGCACCTGCAGCCGCATCTGGATGTAGTGGTGGTGGACGGCCTGCCCGGCAGCGCGCTCGACCCCTCGGCGTCCGGCGTGGGCACCACCTCGCGCATGGGGCTGGACGCCACGCGCGGCCCGGCCTTCGACGGCATCCGTGCCCGCATCGACCCCGCCGCCATGGCTCGCGCCACGGCACTGCTGGCGCGGCTCGATACGGGAAAACACTGACCCGCCGCCGTACCCCCCCACCAGCCCCTAGATTGCGCGCCGTAGGGGCAGATTGATCGGCTTTGCCGATCGATTCATCCGTGGCGCCTGTTTACCCACTGACCGGTGGCTGGCATGCTGCCCCGATAACGACAACGCAGGTGGCGGAAGACGTGGCACAGACCACGGGGGGCGGCTACAGCGACTCCCTTCCGACCCATCATGCGGCGACCGGCCTGGAAGACCAAGGAGACAGCATGACCCCCCACCACGCCCCCCACGGGAAACCGCCCGTGCATCCGGTCGATGAAGTCCTGCCCCCSCTGCGCCTGGCCGCGCTCGGGCTGCAACACGTGCTCGTGATGTACGCGGGCGCCATTGCCGTGCCGCTGATCATCGGCGGCGCGCTGAAGCTGCCCAAGGACCAGATTGCCTTCCTGATTGCCGCCGACCTGTTCTGCTGCGGGCTGGTGACGATGATCCAGAGCATCGGCATCTGGAAGATCGGCATCCGCCTGCCGGTGATGATGGGCGTCACTTTCACCGCCATCGCGCCGATCATCGCCACCGGCTCCAACCCCGCGCTCGGCCTGCCCGCCGTATTCGGCGCGGTGATGGTGGCCGGCGTGTTCACCTACGTGGCAGCGCCCTACGTCAGCCGGCTGATCCGCTGGTTCCCGCCCGTGGTCACCGGCACCGTGGTGCTTATCATCGGCATCTCGCTGATGCGGGTGGGCATCAACTGGGCAGCGGGCGGCAACCCGACGATTGCCAGCCCGACCGGCCCGGTGCCGAACCCGGCCTACGGCCTGCCCGCCAACCTCGGCATCGCGGCGGCGGTGCTGCTGACCGTACTGGTCATGATCGCCTTCTTCAAGGGCTTCCTGTGCAATATCGCGGTGCTGATTGGCATCACGGTGGGCTTTGTCATCGCGCTGTCGATGGGCAAGGTCAGCTTCGCGGGCGTGCACACGGCGCACKGGGTGGAGCTGATCACGCCGTTCCACTTCGGCTGGCCGACTTTCGACGCCATGACCTCGGTCACGCTGTGCGTGGTGATGGTGGTGATCATGATCGAGGGCGTGGGGCAGTTCCTGGCGCTCGGGGAGATCGTGGAGCGGCCCGTCACGCCGGACGACCTGGCACGGGGGCTGCGCGCCGATGGCGTGGGCGCGCTGGTCGGGGCGGTGTTCAACACCTTCACCTATACCTCCTACGCCCAGAACGTGGGGCTGGTGCAGGTGACCGGCGTGCGTAGCCGCTGGGTGTGCGCCACGGCGGGCGGCATGCTGATCGTGCTGGGCTGCCTGCCGAAGCTGGCGTTCTTCGCGGCGTCGATCCCGCAGTACGTGCTGGGCGGGGCGGCGCTGGTGATGTTCGGCATGGTGGCGGCCACCGGCGTGCGCATCCTCGGCCATGTGGATTTTGTCGAGAACAAGAAGAACGCCTATATCGTGGCGGTCAGCATCGCCATGGGGATGATCCCGCTGGTGGCGGACAAGTTCTTCGTGCAGCTGCCGGAACTGGTGGCCAAGTTCTGCCARAACGGCATCCTGCTCGGCACGCTCTGCGCGGTGCTGCTGAACCTGCTGTTCAACGCCCGGGGGATYGCCGGGGCGCCGGAGATGATGGCGAAGAAGATCGCCTGATCGGACTTACGCGCCCTACTCGCCCAGTTCCTTCTTGTGCTTCATCAGCAGGTCGCGGAAGGACTGGGCGGGCGGCGAAAGCGAGCGGTCCGCATGCACCAGCAGGGAGATGTCACGGTGGATGGCCGGGTCGCGCGGCGCCACCGTGACCAGCCCCAGCGCTGACGTCAGGCGCGTCACCGCAGTGCTCATCACGGCGATGCCGAGCCCCGCATCGACCATGCCGACCATCGTCAGCGGCAGGAAGACYTCGTGCACGCGGGACAGCGTGATCCCGCGCGCCGCCAGTGCCGCATCGAGGCAATCGCGGATCGGGTTGCCTCGGTGCGGGCCGATCACCGGGAGCTTCGCCACATCCTCCCAGGTCAGTTCCCGGCGCCGCGCCAGCGGGTGATGCGGCGGCATCACGATCACGAAGGCATCCGACGAGAGACGGTGCGCGGTGAGGTCCGGCTGGCCCTCCGGAATCGTGCCGATACCGAAATCGACCTCGCCCGAGCTGACCATGCGCGGCACCTCGTGCTCGGACACATCGTGCAACTCCACCTTCACGCCCGGATGCCCAACGCAGAACTCGCGGATAAAGCGCGGCAGCATCAGCGCCGCCTGGATCGACGACGCCGCAATCGACACCCGCCCCCGGCCCAGCGAGCGCAGTTCGTTGGAGTTTTCCAGCACGCTGTCGATGTCGGCCACGGCCTTCTTGACCATCGGCAGCAATTCGGCGCCGGCCTGGGTGATCTGCATGAGCCGCGTGTGGCGGTCGAACAGCTTGAGGCCGAGGTTGCCTTCCAGTTCGTGGATCAGGGCGCTGACTGACGACTGCGAGAGGTTGAGCTTCTCCGCCGCGCGCGTGAAATGCAGTTCCTCGGCAACGGCGATAAAGGCGCGCAGTTGCCGCAGCGAAACGTTCATGTTGCTGAGGTTGGCCATGTCTCCCCCGTGCTTTCTGTTGAAGCGTGGTGTGGTGGTCGATTCAGAGCGTAACACGATCAATAAATCCGGTTATGGGTATTTACCGATGATCGTGCGCCAACCATCATGGTTTCACCGACACGCCGCCCCACAGGAGCCACGATGAGAGCGTTTGAATATCTCGAACCTGCCACGCTTGCCGAAGCGTCCGCGCTGCTGCACCGCTGCGGCGGGCGCGCCAGCGTGCTGGCGGGCGGCACCGACCTGCTCGTGCAGATCAAGGAGTCGCACCGCCAGCCCGCGCAGGTCATCAACATCAAGAAGATCCCGGGGATGGACGTGCTGACGTTCGATGCCGTCGAGGGCCTGCGCATCGGTGCGCTGGTCACCACGCGGGAGGTCGAGACCTCGGACATCGCCCGGCGCCACTACRCCAGCCTGGCCCGCGCCGTGACCGACTTCGCCTCGATCCAGGTGCGCAACCGCGCCACGGTGGTGGGCAATGTCTGCCGCGCGTCGCCATCGGCCGACACGCTCGCGCCGCTGATTGCCGACCGTGCGCAGGTGCACCTCTACGGCCTGTCCGGCTCGCGCTCGATGCCGGTGGAATCCTTTGTCACCGGCGCCGGCAAGACCGCGCTGGCCGCCGACGAACTGGTCTCGCGCCTGACCGTGCCGGCGCCCCGGCCCCACACCGGCAAGGCCTACCTCAAGCATGGTCGGCGCGTGCAGATGGAGCTGGCCACGGTGGGCGTGGCGGTGTCGATCACGGTGGAGCGCGGGCAGTGCCTCGACGTCGGCATCGTGCTGGCGGCGGTGGGCCCCACGCCGATCCGCGCCGTCCACGCCGAAGCCATGCTGCGCGGCCGCCCCGTCTCGGCCGGGCTGGTCCTCCAGGCCGCGCACGCGGCCATGGAAGACGCCCGCCCGATCAGCGACGTGCGCGCCAGCGCCGATTACCGCCGCGAGATGGTGGGCGTACTGACGCGCCGTGCCATCGAACTGGCCCTKCAGGAAACGGAGACCCACTGATGCGCCAACTCATCGCACTCACCATCAACGGCGAGCCCCGCGAACTCGCGGTGGAGCCGCACAGCACGCTGCTCGACGCCCTGCGTTATGACGCCGGTCTCACCGGCACCAAGAAGGGCTGCGACGTGGGCGAATGCGGCTCCTGCACGGTCCTGATGGACGGCAAGCCGACCAACGCCTGCCTGGTGCTGGCGCCCGAGGCGCACGGCTGCACGCTGGTCACGATCGAGGGCATCCAGCCCGACCCCGACACCGTGCACCCGGTGCAGGACCAGTTCATGCGCTGCGGCGCGGCCCAGTGCGGCTTCTGCACRCCGGGCTTCGTGGTCATGGCCAAGGCGCTGCTGGAGGAGAACCCCCAGCCCACGCGCGAGGARATCCGCTTCGCCATCGCCGGCAACATCTGCCGCTGCACCGGCTACACCAAGATCATCGAGGCCATCGARCAGACSGCCGARGCCCTGCGCCAYGCACCGGAGGCCACGCGATGACCCACGCCGTGATCGGACACAGCGTCAAGCGCACGGACCTGCTCGACAAGGTCACCGGCAACGCGAAGTACGTCGCCGATATGCCGCTCGCCGGCCTGCTCCACGCCAAGATGAAGCGCAGCAACATCGCCCATGCGCGCATCCGCCGCATCGACGCCTCGGCCGCGCTGGCGCTGCCCGGCGTGAAGGCCGTGCTGACGCACGAGAACGTGCCGCGCGTGCTGCATGCCGGCTCGCCGCACCCGCGCTCGGCCTCGGTCACCTGCGACCAGTACATCCTCGACGACAAGGTGCGCTACTGGGGCGAAGGCGTGGCCGTCGTGGCCGCCATCAGCGAGGAGATTGCTGCGCGCGCCGTCGAGCTGATCGAGGTCGAGTACGAGCCGCTGCCCGCCGTGTTCACCGTGGACGATGCCGCCGCGCCCGGCGCACCGCTGATCCACGACCGCGAGCCTGGCGGCAACCTCGTGCTGCCACCGGTGCGGATCGAGCGTGGCGATGTGGACAAGGGTTTCGCCACGGCCGACTTCATCCTCGAAGGCGTCTACGAGGGCGGCCGCCCCACCCCGGCCTACATGGAACCGAACGTGCTGACTTGCAAATGGGACGGCAACGGCAACCTGACCGTGTGGATCTCCACGCAGACCGCCTTCATGGTGCGCGGGATCATGGCCGAGGTGCTGGGCCTGCCGCTGCACAAGGTGCGCGTGCTGGTGGATCACATGGGCGGCGGCTTCGGCGCCAAGCAGGACCTGTTCCAGAGCGAATTCCTGTGCGCGCTGCTGGCGCGCGAGACGCGCCGCCCGGTGCGCATGGAATACACRCGCGAGGAGACCTTCCTCGGCGGCCGGACGCGCCACCCGGCGCGGGTCTGGCTGCGCCAGGGCTTCCGCAACGACGGCACGATCACCGCGCGCGAGGCCAAGGTGGTGTTCAACTCGGGCGCCTATGGCTCGCACGGGCCCGGCGTGACCAACGTCGGCACCGCGGCGATGGTCTCGCTCTACCGCTGCGAGAACGTGCGACTGGAGGGGCGGTGCGTCTACACCAACAGCCCCATCGCCGGCGCGTTCCGGGGCTACGGCGTGGTGCAGACCTACTACGCGCTCGATATCCAGATGGATGAGGCCGCCGCCCACCTCGGCCTGGACCCTGCGGAACTGAAGCTGCGCAACGCGGTGCGCGAGGGCGATATCGCACCGTCCAACCATCCGCTGATCGGCCACGGGCTGGAAGCCTGCATCCGCAARGGCATCGAGGCCACCGGCTGGGCGCAGCGGCGCGCGGAGACGCGCCAGCAGCAGGGCGTGATCCGRCGCGGCTGGGGCGTGGGCTGCGAGATGCACGGCAGCAGCGCCTACCCCGGCATCAAGGAGCAGGGCAACGCCATCATCAAGATGAACGAGGATGGCACCGTGGTGCTGCTGACCGGCGCCGCCGGGCTCGGCACCGGCGCGCACACTGCGCTGGCGCAGATCGTGGCGGAGGAGTTGTGCATCCCCTTCGATTGCGTGAGCGTGGTCCATGGCGATACGGACGTGGTGCCGTGGGACATCGGCGCCTTCGCCAGCCACACCACCTATATGGTCGGGCGCGCGGCGCAGATGGCCGCTGGCGAGATCAAGACGCAGTTGTTGGCCCGTGCTGCCGCACAGATGGAGACCACGCCGGAGCAGCTCGACATCGCCAACGGCGTGATTGCCGTACGCGACAGCCCCGGCCCCACGCTGACCGTGCGCGAGGCGGTCATGCCGCGCAAGGGCCTGCCCGCTGCGCAGTTCGTCGGCACCGCTACCTATCACCCGACCAAGTCGTACTCGTTCGCCGCGCATTTCGTGGAAGTGGAGGTCGATACCGAGACCGGCTTCATCACCGTGGCGCAGGTGGTGCCCGTTCACGACATCGGCAAGGTCATCCACCCAGTGGCGGCGGCGGGCCAGATCGAGGGCGGCATCCAGCAGGGCATCGGCCATACGCTGTACGAGGACTACCAGATCGACATGCAGACCGGGCGCTCGCTCAATGCCAACTTCGTGGACTACAAGATGCCGCTGGCGATGGACATGCCGCCGATCCACACGATCCTGCTGGAAGCCGCGCCGGACCCGGGCGGGCCGTTCGGTGCCAAGGGAGTGGGCGAGGACCCGATCGTCGCCATCGGCCCGGCCATCGCCAACGCGGTGTACGACGCCATCGGGGTGCGCTTCCGCCACTAYCCGATCCGGCCCGAGCAGGTGCTGCAAGCCCTGGCTGCCAAAGCTGGGGAGGCCCGGCCATGAGCGCCCCGCGCCGGCTCGTCGTGGCCATCACCGGGGCCAGCGGCGCGGCCTACGGCGTGCGGCTGCTCCAGGCGCTTGGCACGGCGGAGGGCTGGGAGACGCATCTGGTCTGCTCGCCGTCCGGGCTGCTGACGATCCATCACGAACTCGGCATGCAGCGGCCCGAGGTGGAGCGRCTGGCGGATGTGGTGCACAACGTGCGCGATATCGGCGCGACCGTGGCGAGCGGCTCATTCCGCTGCGACGGCATGGTGGTGGCGCCCTGCTCGATGCGCACGCTGGCCGCCATCGCCACCGGTGTGGCGGACAACCTCGTCACCCGCGCGGCGGACGTGATGCTCAAGGAGCGCCGCCGGCTGGTGCTGCTGGCGCGCGAGACGCCGCTGCACCTCGTCCACCTGCGCAACATGACCACGGTGACCGAGATGGGCGCCATCGTCATGCCGCCCGTGCCGGCGTTCTACGCCCATCCGCAGAGCGTGGACGACATCGTCGGCCATACCGTGGGCCGTGTGCTGGAYCTGTTCGGCGTGGAGCACGCGGGGCTGGTCTCGCGCTGGCGCGGCATGCGCGCCACGCTCGCCGCCGTGCATTCCGACTTTCCCACCCAGGAGACATCATGACCTTCCCGCAAGCCACGCCCGTGCCCGTGACCATCCTTACCGGCTTTCTCGGCGCCGGCAAGACCACGCTGCTCAACCACATCCTCACGCAGAAGCACGGCCACCGCATCGCGGTGATCGAGAACGAGTTCGGGGAGGTGGATGTCGATTCGGACCTGGTGATGACCTCCGACGAGGAGATCTACCAGATGACCAACGGCTGCATCTGCTGCGTGGTGGACGTGCGGACCGACCTCGTGCGGATTCTCCAGAAGCTGCTGGCCCAGCCGGAGCGCTTCGACCATATCCTCGTGGAAACCAGCGGGCTGGCCGACCCCACGCCGGTGGCGGCAACCTTCTTCATGGACAACGACGTGGCGAAGCAGGTGACGCTCGACGGCATCCTGACGCTGGTGGACGCGGTGCACATCGAGTCGCACCTGGATGACCCACAGCTGTCCGGCTTCGACAACCAGGCGGTCGACCAGATCGTGGCGGCGGACCGCCTCATCCTGAACAAGTCCGATCTGGTTAGCGCCGAACGGCTCGACGCACTGGCGGCGCGACTCCATCACCTGAACGAGGGCGCRCAGATCCTGCGCTCGAACCACGCCCAGGTGGATCTGTCGCGCATCCTCGGCATCGGGGGCTTCACGCCCGGCGTGGCCACGCTGCCGGCGGACGACCTGCACGCGGGGCACGACCATGACCACGATCACGATCATGTGTGCGACGAGACCTGCGAGCACGGCCACGCTGACGACGACGCCCACGCCCATCGCCATGATCCGTCGGTGACGTCCGTCTCGCTGCTGTTCGACACCCCGTTCGACCGCCAGCGCCTGGAACACGCGCTCAAGGCCCTGCTGGCCGCGCAGGGCGACGATGTCTTCCGCATGAAGGGCATCGTCGCCGTGCAGGACGACGACCGCCGCCACGTGCTGCAAGCCGTGCACCGGCTGATGGACTTCCATCCGGCCGACCCGTGGGACGCGCGCCCACGCGAGAGCAAGTTCGTCTTCATCGGCCGCAACCTCGACCGCGCACGGCTCCAGACGCTGCTGCGCGTCTGTCAGCCCGCGCAGCTGGCGGCCTGATTGGTAGTTTGATATCGCTCTGGGACCCGTCTGCCGGACAGTCGGGTGTTTGCCGGTGCAGCGCGGCTTACGCCGCCTGCACCGTTTTTTTGGGGGCATCAGGCGCCATCGTCGATGGGTGCCCTGCGGTAATATCCTGCGCTGCCTTTTCAGCCTGGCGACGAGCAATGCACGCGTGGTAAGCGTCGCTTTGCGCGCTCGATCCAAGGTGTTTTCTTAGGCAAGTGATCAACCATTCTCCTGTGCTGTTTAGCGCAGGGTGACCTCGACTGCCCCCGCGCTTTTCTCCGCTTGTAACAGTTGGCAACAGCGAAGCGCTCCCTTGGCGTTTGACGCCTTGGGGCAGCATCCCTATGCACGCACACCCATCGTGCGCTCGGCGAACCCCGATTTACATCAATCAAGCAATCCAAGTATGGAAGTGAAATCTCTACACCCTTTGCATGACCTTCCCACCAAGGGAACGGTTCTGTTGACCGCTCTTGTGCTGACCGTAGCCGGTTGTGGCGGCGATGGTGACCCTGCAGAATCGACTGCCGCGGCCCCCACCCGTCAGGTCGCGCAGGTGAATTCGGGCTTCGATATCCTCGCCAATCTGGATGCCTTGAAAATTACCACGGGCCCCTTTGCCGGCGCCTATCAGGTTGGCGTTGGCAGCAACTGGCTCAATTGGTATTTTGCGAATATCGGCCTGTTCGCCTTCATCAAGGACCGTCCCAATGAAGTTCGGACTTACATGGACTTGTATATCCGGAACGTCAGCCCTGCGAACTACACCATCAACGACGTCAAGTTTGGTGGCGATCTGAATTCCCCGATCCAGTGTCCCGCCGACTCCAACGATTCGTATGCGTCGACATTCCTGTCGCTGGCATCCGAGTACATGAGAGTCACTGGCGACATCGAATGGTTTCGGCGCAACCTGCCAGCTCTCAAGTCCATCGCGTATGCGAATCTGGCTGCCCCGCAAAAGCCGAACGGCCTGATCTCGGTCTTCCGGCAAGACTACGCGCCGCCGACCCATCCGACCTATTGCGCCAGCTTTACGCCGTCAAGCATCGCCTACACGGAAGACAATACGGAAAATTATCGGGGGCTGGTCGATTTTTCCAACGCACTCAAAGCGCTGGGCGATGCGGATGCAAGTTACTACAACCGGGTTGCCGCATCGGTTGCCGCGGGAATTCAGGGCCGATCCGATGGCTCGATCTTTTATGTCGCGGATGCCGAGAACACGCCCAATCCAAATTTCTATCCCGGTACGGTCACGCAGGTGTTTCCGCAGCTCTATGAAGTCCCCTTGTCCGCCGATGCGGTGTCCACACAGCGCCGATATGACAATGGCTACGCCTACCTGAGTGCGCACGCGCCGACCTGGTCCACCCAGATCGATCCGAGCGCAGGCTATCCGTGGATGCTCTTGGGCTACGTCGCGGCGAAACGAGGCGAYACGGCGCGCGCGCAGCAGCAGATGGCACTGCTGCGAGCCAATAGCGGAAAGGCGATCATCAACGAGATTGGCTTCTACAAGCGCATTCTCGATGCGGGCGTCAAAGAGACAGGCTAACTTCCTGCGCCGTCGAGGGCCGACGCAGCGCTAAAGGGGCGGGCTGATGCCCGCTTCCACAACGCACTACGCGCTACCGTTCGACCCTCTCCCAACTCATCGCCCACCCATACAACGCAATACATCCGAACACCAGCATCGTGGGACCGAACACAAACGACAGCAGCGGCATCAACAACAATGAACAGGACACCATCAGGTAAACGTGCAACGTCAGCTGCATCGGCACCGCGATGATAATGAACACCAGCGTGAGCAACGTCAGGAATATCTTCTTCGGCCAGGAGAAGTCGAAGATGTAATAGACAAGCGCATGTCCCCATGGCAACAGGAACAGCAAGCTGGCGCAGGTCTTCAGGCCGTTGTCCACATAGCGGCTGGCCGTATACGGAAAGCTATGCGGCGCCACCGCGAAGAACAGGAGCGCCGTGCCCTGGATGAACACCGCGAACAGCAGGAAGTATCGCAACGGCAGATACAGGTCCCGTATCCGAAAGGCCATCAGGCAGACCGCGAGCGTCGCGATCAGCGTCATGCCCCATGTCACCGTGTCCGGCGCCGGTGCAACGACAGTGGTGTAAGGCAGGTTGAAGTCGAACCATGCCACCCGGGTCAACTGTTCGAGGACGACACCATCGATGCCGAGCTTGTCGATCCAGAAGCGCAGCACGCCCGCCCACAGCCAGCTGATATCGTCGCGCAGCATCCACTCGGCCAGGTTGAACCCCGCCGGTACGAGCATGATTCCCGCGATGGTGGGAAGGGATAACGTCAGGTGGTCCAGAGAGCGATGCCTGGCCAGGCACAGGGTGGTCAGGCCAAGCGCGTCGCTCTGGTCGCGGGTGGCGGCAGTATGTCCGTGAGGGTGCGTCATGGCTAGAACTCCGCGAAGACCCCGATTTCCGCCTGCTTGCGCGTATAGGACGGGTTGTCGTAGTAGATGGCGCGCAGGTTGATGCCATAGCGCTTGGTGATCCATTTACGCCAGGTCAGCGAGACCTCATGGCTCTTGAAGTCGCTCAGCAGGGCCTGCTCGCCGGTCAGTTGGTAGGCTTCGCTGCCGCCGTCGTACTTCAATGTGATGAACTGATCCTTGTCGCGGCCGTAGGCAATGGCGACAATGCCGCGATTGGAGCGGACATTGCCCGGGTCGCTGCGGTTCAGCCGTGCGCCCAACTGGAGGATCCAGGGCGCGTCGAAGTAATAGGTCAGGCCAAGCAGCAGGGTCTTGTCGGTATAGACATCCTTGGCGCGGTAGTAGGTAAAGCCAACGCTCGCCACCAGGTTCTTCTTCTCGAGCAGTTTGCGGAACAGCAACCCATCGGCCCGGAACTCGGGCAGGAAGAAGCCGCCCGCGCTGGTGCCGGCGCTGATGAAGCCATACCAGTTCTCGTCGAAGGTGCGCGTGTAGCCCAGGCCGAAGAACGTGCCCTGATCGCCAAAATGGCTCTGGTGGCTGATTTCGCCAGTGACGTAGTCCTTCGGGGTGAAATTGACCCCGCCTCGCACGTACTGGTCGTTCCAGTTGGCATTGTCGCCGGAGAGGTTGGCGTGGCCGAGGCCGCCTTCGATGAAACCGGTGAGCAGCGGCGCGAACGTTCTTGGCGGCGTGGCTTCCGCCTGGGCGCGGACATCGGTGGCGGCGAGCAGTGCCAGCATGCCCAGCAGGGGCAAGGCACGGGTGCCGTTGGTTCTGGTATCGGAGTGCTTTGCCATGCGTATCCTCTCGATCGTGAATCGATGTCGCACGGAAGGCCCTGCCAGGAGCCTCCGGCCCGCAAGCTGCCGATGCACCATACACCGCTTCGCCATGGGCGGTCGATGCGAACTGGCCCGAAGGGCAGGTTATGGTCGCGGGTGATGCAAATCAGCGACACCGCATGCCAGCCGGAGGCGGTGCCACCACCTGTTCCGCAGTGAGGCGTGACGCGAATGCCAGGTACAGCGCCTCCTCCAGGACATTCCAGTGCGTGCCATGCCGGAACTGGATGGAGCGCATGCGCCAGCACGCAATCGCTTCCTTGTCTCCCATCTTGTCGGCCACCAGGGCCACCAGTCCCCACGGAAAGTCGGCCTCGGACATCTGCAGCCAGACCATGCGGTTCTCCTTCATCCACAACGCGTAGGCCGCCGCATGGGGCCGGCTGGCGGGCCGGATATCGGCCAGGATGGGGAAGATCTGCGCCACGGCGTCCGGGTAGAACTCCGACTCGGTGCGTGGCTGGGTGCTGACGAGGTAGCCCAGGTTGGGGCGCCAGAACACCCGCAGGATGTCCTTGTCGAGCTGTTCGGCCTTGCGCATCCAGCCGGCGGCGCCTGCGGCATCGCCGCGGCGCCGGTGATAGTCGCCGACAGCCTTGAAGGCACTCGACACTTCCACGTTGTCCATCAGCAGGGCCACCGGAAGCTTGGCCGAGATCAGGTAGACGCCGGAAGCCGGGGCGCGCAGGGTGTCCAGGTGCCGGCTCGCCTTGTCGAAACTGGCCTGCCACGCCGGCGGCATGCCCTTGGGCGGCGCCGCGCGTACCAGCAATTCCATCCAGACCGCCATCAACGCGTCGTCGGCGTCAGCCTCCTGGCACGAGACGAAGCGCTGGCCTTTCACGCAGTAACGGTCGAAGCGTCCGTCCGCGTGCTGGCGCGCAAGCAGCCAGCCGATCCAGCGGATGGCCGCGGTTCGCGTGGTCATGCCGGCGTCCTGCGCCGCCAGCAGTGCCTTCGACGCAAAGTACGGATCGATCGAGTCCCCGTTGAAATAGGTCGTGATCGCCCCGTCGGGCCGCTGGTAGTCGGCCATCACCAGCTCGGCGGCGCGCGCCGGCGCGGTGAGGCTGGTAGCAATCAGGAGGAGCAGCGTGAGCAATGTCTTCATGGTATGCCGGGGCATGGTGGAGTGGCCGCATGGCCATCCGACAAGACCCTTCCTCCCTCCGGGGCGCATGCCGCGCCATAAACCACTGTTCCGGCGCACACGCGAAGCACCGGCGCCACCAGGGTGGTGCATTTGTCCGCTGTGCCGATCGTACAGCGCGCGCCGACATCGATCTCGCGCTCGGCGGCCACGGGTCCGGCGATGACGCATTCGCGCGCCACCGAGATGGCGCCCGCGGCAATCAGGGCCCCGTCGATGCGCACCCGCGTACCCAGCCAGATGCCACCGCTTGCCTTGACGCTGCCAATGATGCGCGCCCCGGTGCCGATCCACAAGTCGCCATGCACGACAAGGTCGCCGCGATACAAGGTGCTGGCGGGAAATGTCAGATCATGCGTGACCAGCCAGCGGCCRTCCCTGGCTTCGGGCGGCACGATGACGGCATGGGCCCAGTCTCCCCCGGCCGGTGCGGCGGCATCCATGTCGAATGGCACGCCAGCGTGGCGTGGGCCGAACCAGATCACCGCGGCGCTGACCGAGGTGAACTCGCATTCGTCTTCCAGGCGGATGCCGTACAGCGCCGAAGCTGGCCCGAGCAAGCGCCCCTTCGCCTCCACGTGGATACTGCGCGCATGCGCCCAGCGCTGCAGCTCGCTGCCGCTGCGCATCAGGATCTCGCCTTCGGACAGCAGTACCTGCGTGCGATTGCGCCGGCCCGTGGAAATACTGCGGCGGCCGTAGATAGGCCGGGAAAACGTGTGGAGATCCGGAAGCACCAGCGATCCGCCGGTTACGATGGCGCGCTCGCACACGCCATCGAATGCCTCCGCCGCCTTCGGCATGAACTTGCCAGTGACATGGACTACGGGGCCCAGGTCGTCGAGTGGGTGTGCCACGGCGTGCAGGCCGTTGCCATCGCCATGCCGCGCGGCGAGCGCGCGGAATCCCGCCGCCACCGCCGCGACGTCCAGCGTATGTTCGCCATCGATGGCCAGCGGGTGGGTATCGCGGCGGCGCCGCCACTCGATCACGGACGGCAACAGCGGCAGCGCAAAGACCAGCATGGTGAGCGTGCCGAGCAGCAGGGGCCACATGGTCAGCTCCTCTGCCGGTAGCGCGCCGTCTTGTCCCACCGCATTTCGCGGCGCAGCAGGTAGTCGAAGACCACCTGGCTGAAGATGGCGCGCGACACGGCCAGCATGCTGACCAGGAAGCCGAAGTAGTTCAGTGGCAGCAGGCGGATGCGTTCACGTGTGCCGTCCAGGTAGACGGCAGCCGCGATCTCGAAGAACGCCGCAAAATTCCCGAGCGTCCCATACGACATCAGCGCGAACAGGATCACGGCTTCACCGAACAGCGAAAGACCGCCGGCATAGAACAGCAGGATGGCCATCAGCCAGCCGAGCAGCATCAGCGGCGCCATCATGTAGATGCCGAGCAACGCCACGCCGTCGATCTTTTCGAACAGACCGTGGTGCCGGCAGGTGGCCATCTTCAGCCCGTGTCGAAACAACGCCTGATTGTGGCCCTTGGTCCAGCGCATGATCTGTCGTATGCGCACCGGCCAGGTCTCTGGCACCTCCTCATAGCATTCCGACCAGTTCTGGTAGACCGTCTTCCAGTTGGCCAGCAGCAGCCGGTAGGTCACGTCCGTGTCTTCGGCCAGCACATCGTCGTGCCAGCCGCCCACGCTGCGCAGTGCCCGCATCCTGACGCCGCCGACGGTACCGCCATACTGCGGCACCAGGCTCAGGTTCATGCGCGCCTGCTGGTCCACCTGGTAGCCGCCAGAGCGTTCCAGGTCCAGCAACCGCGTCAGCAGGTTGCTGCCCAGGTTCAGCGGCACCACGCGGCCCATGGTTGCGCCAACCTCGGGATCGAAGAACGGGGCCACCAGTTGCTTGAGCAGATTTACCGGCGGCAGGTAGTCCGCATCGAACACGATGATGATGTCGCTGGCGACGGCCTCGCTGGCATCCTTCAGGGCGGCGGCCTTGCCGGGCTTGCCACTCGTGCGGTGGAACGGCGTGACACGGCCCGGGTATTGCCGGACGAAGTCGTCGATGATTTCGCGCGTGCGGTCGCTGGAGCGGTCATTGACGGGCATGATGGTGAGCCGGTCGACGGGATAGTCCGCGTGCAGCAGGCACTTCAGCGACCCGGCGATCACCGCCTCCTCGTTATGTGCCGCGACCAGCACGGTCAGCGTGGGCCAGTCCGCGATGTCGATGTCCAGGTACGGGTGGCGCTGCTCCCCGAACAGCCGGTTCAGCGTGAACAGGTAGTGACGAACGGCATAGAAGAGCACCAACCCCACGATCAGCATCAGCACGACCGTCATGGGCCGCGCGATCGCCCGGGTTTCCTCGCGCAGGGGCGGCTTCAGCGCCGCGACGTTGGAGCGGGGGCGGGGGCGCAGCGCTGGCTCAGGCGCGCCATCGCTTTCCAGCGTGTCCAGCATCGGCATCGCAACTTCCATCGCGCCGGCACCGGGTCCGGCAGCAGCGAGCGTCACGGTTCCTGGCGACGGCCTGGTGGCGGTTTTCGGAGGGACGGACCCGCGGGCGAACGATTCGCCCCTCACGGGTGCTTCCGTGGCCTTCGTCTCGGGCGCGGACATGCTGAAGACCAGCAGTGCGTTCATCGAGAGAAACAGGCGATACACCAGGCGCATGCTCAATGCCCTCCCGTGTCGTTTTCCGTGGGGCTTGCCATGCTGCCGCAGCCAACCCCGCGCATCAGTGCTTGCCGGCGACGAATGCCAGCGAGTTGCCCCCCGTAGCGGTGACGATCCAGTTGGCGGCATCCCACGTCACCGTGGCGAGTCCCTGCGTCACCACCGGCTGGCTATAGCCGGAGCGCGGCAGGACCCAGGCCATGTCGGTCAGGTCGGTCGGGTGGCTGGCCTGGAACGACCATGCGTTGCCGGTATCGGTGGCCTGCCAGGTGGTCTGCTCGCGACGCTGGCCGAACTGCGCCAGGGTATCCATCGTGTACCAGTTGAACTGCCCGCTGGCCTTCAGGTTGGCGGCTTTGTTGAACAGGGCATTGAGCACCGTCGGGTAGTCGGCGGCGCCCCGCGGATGCATGTAGATCARCCGGCCGGTGCGATTCTTCACCACGAAGTCGATCAGTTGCCGGTACCAGGTGGTGATGGTGGCAGCCGGAACGTTGAACTCATCGAACTCTTCGAACGTGGCATAGGGCCCGAACGGCATCACCGGGAAGGCACGGATGGTGTTGTTCGACAGCACGCCATTGCGATAACTCCGCGTCGGTGCCATGCCCGTATGGCCGAGGAAGTAATAACTGCTGTTGCCGTTGGCCTCCAGCCAATTGACGGACCACTGCGGTGTATTGCCTTCCGGCGCGGCGTATTCGACGGCCGGTATCGCGGTGGCACTCTCCACGCTTTGCTTGTTCATCACCAGGTACTGCTCGAAGGTGGCCTGGTTGGTCTCGCTGGCGTTGGCGCCCCAGAAATCATGAATCCAGCCCCCATGACTGCCAATCCGGTGCCCCTTGGACAGCAGGTACGCCACCAGCTGTTGGGCCGTGATGTTGCCGGACAGGTTGACGCCTTTGGCGTCCCCGCCGGTGATCTGGTCCGGACCCGCCGTGATGGAAATGGAGAATGGGCCGTTGTTGAAGGTACCCCGGCTCTTGAGAACGTTCGCGGGTGCAACCTGGTCACCCGCGCAGAAGTGCCAGTTCAGCACCAGGCCGCCACGTGCCTGAGGCTGGGCCGAGAGGCGCGCCATCTTCATCAGGTTGCTGCCGAAGTAACGCAGGAAGCCGTGCATCAGCATGCCGTCCGTCTGGCCCTTCAGGTACGAAAGTGGCAAGTTGACGAACAGCACCCGCCCCGATCCGACATTGCGCAACCCCGCCACGAGACCGAAGTTCGGCGAGGTCACCAGCGCGGTGCCCGTATAGGTGCCCTGGGTGACGAAACTCGGATAGATCAGGAAGCCGTAGACATAGCCCGAGATGCCTTCCACGGGATCGGTGCCCGCCGCGTCCCACACCATGGATTTTCCCGGCGGCACCTGCAGCGTCCTGAGCGTGGTCCCCAATGCGGTGATCGGTCCCACGCCAATCATGTTACCGAGCAGCTGGTCGTAGAGCACGTAGTCAACGCCGGCCAGGCTGCTGAGCCGGCTTTTGGGCGATGCATAGAACCCCGTGGTGGTCAGCGCGCCGAAGTCGTACACCAGCATCAGTTGCCCGCCCTGGTTCGCATACGTATCGAGCGCCGCGATCAGCGCATCGCTCGCATTCACATGGACCTGGTCTGGCAGGATCACGCCGGAGAACTGGGCGGGGGTAATCCCCTGCTGGAATTGCGTGTCGTTGATGACGGTGATCTTCAGTCCCTCTTCCTGTGCGGCGTCCAGCCACGCCGAGACGCGCGGATCGGGAAGGCTGAGGCCATCGGGCACCAGCAGTGCGATCTGGTTGGTGGCGGCATGCGTCATGGCCGGCAAGACAGCGGCCAACGCGAGCGCAAGGARCATCAACGCGCTCGTGCGCCGCAGGAAAGATTGGAGTTGGTTGAACACGGTCATCTCCCAACGCGATGAATATCGGTTTGCCTCCCGGTACAAGCCAGGCGGCCGCGACGCGTACATACGCGTATGCGTGCGTGTGCCTGAACGGCCGTCAGTCCGGCTCGGCCGCCGGCGCCGGTGCAAGCGTGTACTGGCCCGAACGCACTTTTGGCCCGGCTTTGACCTTCTTCGGCTGTTTAGCCTTGATCTTGTCTTTTTGCGCCTTGTCCTTGCCCTTGCCGTCGGATTCGTAGGCGAAGTCGAGCTGGACGCCATGGTCGTAGCCTGCCAGCCCTCCGGGGTCCGCCGGACTCGCGGGGAGGTAGAGCGGCGCGCCAGCCGTCGCCGTCGTCGCTTCGCCGGTCAATGCGGCAAAGGTGGTGGCGGGTGCCGTGGCACCCGCGACAGCCACAGCTGTTGCTGCTGCTGCAATACGTGAGAGGTTCATTGCTTCGCTCCTCTTGACCAACTACCAGCCCGGCGGGCGGTTGCGCTGAACCGCCGATGTCGCCAGGACAGGTCCTGTACTACAGGCTGACGGCGTCGGCATCGGCCGACTCGTCGCCGCATTCCCCATATGCACCGGGGTGCTCGCCCTCCAGCGCCTGCACGATGCGTTCGCTGGCGCGGCCGTCGCCGAACGGGTTGTGGGCACGCGCCATGCGCGCGTAGGCCTCCGCATCGTTCAGTAACTGTTCTGCCGCCACGATGAGCCTTGCCGGATCGGTACCCACCAGCCGCGCTGTGCCGGCGGCCACGGCTTCCGGCCGCTCGGTGGTTTCCCGCGTGACCAGTACCGGCTTGCCCAGCGCCGGCGCTTCCTCCTGGATGCCGCCCGAATCGGTGATGATCAGGTGGGCGCGCGACATCAGGAACACGAAGGGCAGGTAGTCCTGGGGCTCGATCAGGTGGATGTCCGGATGCCCGCTCAGGATCGCCTGCACCGGTTCTCGCACGCGCGGGTTGAGATGCACCGGGTAGACGATCTGGATATCCGGATTGCGGTCCGCCAACGCGCGCAGCGCGGTGAACAGGCGCTCGAATGGCGTACCGAAGTTCTCGCGACGATGCCCCGTTACCAGCACGAGCCTGCGCGACGCATCCAGGAAGGGATAGCGCGCGCTAAGTTGGCAACGCATCTGCACATCGGCATCCAGTCGGGCCTTGACCCGCAGCAGGGCGTCAATGCCGGTGTTGCCAGTCAGGCTGATGCCGCAGGGATCGACACCTTCGCGCAACAACGCTTCCCGGGCCTGCCGCGTCGGCGCGAAATGCCAGGACGCCATCACGTCGGTCACGCGCCGGTTCATCTCTTCAGGCCAGGGGGCGCCGAGATTGCCRGTGCGCAGTCCCGCTTCGACGTGTCCGACGGCCACGTTGCGATAGAACGCCGCGAGCGTTGCGGCCAGGGTGGTCGTGGTGTCGCCATGCACAAGCATGGCATCCGGCAGGAACCGGTCCAGCACSGAGTGCACGCCGGAAAGCACACGCGTGGTGATGTCCGACAGGCTCTGACCATGGCTGATGACGTTCAGGTCGAAGTCCGGAACGATGTCGAAGAGCCGCAGTACCTGGTCGAGCATTTGCCGGTGCTGGCCCGTTACGCATACCCGGAGGTCGAAATTCGCGGATTCCCTGAGCCGATGGATGAGCGGTGCCATCTTGATGGCCTCGGGGCGGGTACCGAATACAGCCAGCACTGTCTTGGGCATGTCGGTCTCTCCTGCAAAAGGGGGTCATGCCGCCGGGGCGTTGGCGATGCTGCCGATCGCCTTTGTCCCCACACTTCCCGCGCGCAGGGCGCTGCGGATTATTACCAGCCAAACATAACCATGGCGCACTTATGTCCCGTGAAGCTACATCACGACAGAGGGGAGCGATGCCTGTGCCACCCTCTCGTAGCACGTTGAATCCACAGAGAATTCGGACAAGTCAGCGAACGCATACATCGCCTCGGGTGTGGAAACGGTTGCAGGAGCGATACGGGGGGCGAACCGTGCATCGGGATCTCGATGCCGACGCGGTATCCGATGCTGCACCGGCACCCCCCACAACGCCTGAGAAGTCTGTTGCACGGGGCGTGAATTCCATGGGGTGGTGAGATGTCGGCTTTCGGCGTCGTCCGGCAGATGTGTTGCGGGCTCCTCGACCGGAGGGTCGCAACACAATGTGGGCGGTGGARAGCCGGGGGCACACGTGGAGCGAAATGGGCCTTGTGGACTACAGCAAAGGGATGACGAATGTCGAGCTGCCCTCACCCGGGAGCGCTGAGATCCCTCTTACGACTTAGCCCCCGGGAGTACCGACCGGGAGGGGGCATTGGTTACAAGAATGAACATCGTGCAGATCAGAGTTACCTATTTCCTGAAGTGGTCGCATCACCCGTGGCCCCGGGTGCAAGCCGCTTATCACCTGAGCGGCTAACGACATGACGAATCGGCAGTTCCGGCGCCACGCGTATCGACCTACGATGGTCGGTCTGCTTCATGCGCCCAAGCCCATCTTTTTCCGTTCCCGATCGTCATGCACTTTCCCGCTCTACCTGCGCCCCTGCGCGCCGCGCTTGCGGTACTCGCCGTGCTCCACGCCGCCACCGTGACCGCATCTGCACAACAGCCCTTCCCGTCGAAGCCGATCAACTACGTGGTGCCCTATACACCCGGAGGCACCAATGACAACGTCGCACGGATCATTGCCAGGCGGCTGGCCGAGAAGGCTGGACAACCGGTGGTGATCGAATACAAGGCCGGCGCAGGCGGCACGCTCGGGGCCGGCTTCGTGGCGGCGTCTCCGGCGGACGGATACACACTGCTCAATACGTCGATCGGCAACCTGGCCATCGCTCCGCAGTTAATGACCGTAAAGTTCGACCCGTTTTACGACCTCGTGCCCGTTGCCTATATCGGCAACTCGCTGGCGACGGTGGCTATCAACCCAGCGCTGCCGATCCGAACACTGCCGGAGTTGATTGCCTACGCGCGCGCGAATCCCGGCAAGCTCACGTTCGCCAGTTCGGGCAATGGCACCCCGGGGCACCTGGCTGGCGAACTGCTCAAGCGGCTCGCCAACATCGATATCCGGCACGTGCCCTACAAGGGCAGTGCGCCGGCCGTGGCCGATGTGGTGGCGGGCCACGTGGACCTGGTTTTCGATCCGCTCAGCACGCAGTTCATCAAGCAGGGTAAGCTGCGCGCGCTCGCCTACTTCGGTGGTGCGCGTTCGCCAGACCTGCCCAACGTGCCCAGCATCCGCGATGCGGGTATCAAGGGCTGGGAAGACTCGCTGGCCGGTGCATTCTTCATCACCGCGCCGCGCAACGTGYCGCCCGAGGTGCTGGCCAGGCTGCGTCAGTGGATCGGCGAGATCCTGGCAGAGCCCGACACCGTTGCCGCGCTGGGCCGCGTCCAGGTGGATGTGCAGACGCTGACGGCGGAGCAGACGTCGCAGCGCATCCGCCAGGTACACGAGATTGCCGCGCGTGTGGTCAAGGACAGCACAGTGCAGGGAAACTGAGCAGAGACAATCATGAAACTTGGATTGTTCCTGCTCGCGGCCGGGCATCATGCGGCCGGTTGGCGATACCCAGGCGCCGAGTCTGGTACCGAGAACATCGACCTGGTCGTGCGTATGACACAGGCGGCCGAGCGCGCGAAGTTCGACATGGTGTTCTTCGGCGACCGGCTGCTGACTTCCGCCGACGCCCATCCTTCGATGATCACGCGCCCCGATCCGCTGGCCATGCTCGCTGCGCTGTCGATGGTGACCACACATGTCGGKCTGGCTGCCACCGCGTCGACGACATACAGCGAACCGTTCAACCTGGCGCGAACGCTGGCGACCATAGACAAGTTGTCGCGCGGCCGCGCCGCGTGGAACATCGTGACCACATTCGCGGACGGCTCGGTGAACTTCAGCCGCAGCCGTCACCCCGATCACGCCGAACGCTATGCCATTGCCGAAGAGTTCGTCTCGGTGATAAAGGGGCTTTGGCGCTCGTGGGATCCGGACCCGTACGTTCAGGACAAGGCTGGTGGCATCTATATCGACGTGGACAAGATGCACCCGCTGAACCACGAAGGCCGTCACTTCTCGGTCGCCGGCCCACTCAACGTCACGAACAGTGAACAGGGACAGCCCGTGCTGATCCAGGCAGGTTCGTCGGGCCCGGGCCAGGCATTGGCCGCGCGTCATGCGGAAGTTGTTTTCACCGCGCAACAGGACCTCGAATCGGCGACCGAGTTTGCAAACGGCCTGCGCCGGCAGGTGGCTGAAGCGGGACGCGATCCGCGTCATTGCCTGATCATGCCCGGCCTGATGCCGATCATCGGCGCGACCGAGGCAGAGGCACACGACAAGCTCGCGCAACTGCAGTCCTTCACCGACCAGTCGAATGCGTTGGCCATCCTGGCCGAGCAACTCGCCGTCGACGTGTCTGGCTTCGCGCTCGACGCGCCGCTGCCGCCATTGCCCGCGCAGGTCGTCGTGCATAGCCGCAGCGCGTTGCTCATCAGGCTGGCGCGTGACCGCGGGCTAACGCTGCGCCAGCTCTATCATCTGGTGGCCAGTGCGCGCGGCCACCAGATCGTGGTTGGCACCGCCGCACAGGTGGCCGACCACATGATCGAATGGGTGCGTGCCGGCGCCGCCGATGGCTTCAACATCATGCCCGCCTATTTCCCCGGTGGATTTGAAGACTTCACGCGCGAGGTGGTGCCGATCCTGCAAGCTCGCGGAGCGTTCCGACGCGACTATGAGGGCCGCACGTTGCGGGACCATCTTCAATTGCCACTTCCGCAGGGTCGTTGACGCCACGTTGAGCGTGCAAGTCGGGCGCGCATATCCAAGTACGAAAAGATTTGTTCGTATTGGATGCATCCCTCCATAAGCTGATTGGTCCGCGACATTGCTTGACTGCATGCCGACATCGTGTCGGCATGCGTGTCCGGACTCATACTGGCTTTCATCATGCTGCGCCGCAGACTGCTCGACACATTGAAATCCGCACTGGTGGCCTTTGCCTGCTCCGCCTGCGCAACCGCCGCCATCGCCGCCATCGCCGACACGCCGGCCGACAGCTTTCCGGCCAGGACCGTCCGCATCATCGTACCGGTGTCGGCTGGCGGCAGCGCCGACAAGCTGGCCCGTACATTGGCGCAGAAGCTCAGCGAGCGGTGGCACCAGAGCGTGGTGGTCGAAAACGTGTCCGGCGCCAGCGGCACAATTGGCGCGGCCCAGGTGGCCCGCGCCACGCCGGACGGCTACACGTTGCTGCTGGGCGGCGAAGGCGTAACGCTAAATGCTTCGCTGTTCAAGCGGCTGCCCTACGACACGCGGCACGCATTCCGTGGCGTGACCAAGGCTGTCGTCAGCCCGCAGATCCTGGTCGTCCGTCCCGACCTGGGCGTGAGAACCTTCGGCGAGTACCTGGCGCTGACGCGGCGCAAGCCCGGCGAACTCGCGCTGGGATTGCCCGGCAATGGTGGGATCGCCCACGTCGCGCATGAAATGCTGTCGCGCCAGCTCGGCATCGAGGTCAACTACATCCCATACCCCGGCGGCGGCCCTGCCACGCTTGATCTGCTCGGTGGCCATATCGACGCCACACTGATCACGCTGGCCGCCGTCACCGACTACGTGCGCAACGGACGCCTGACCGCGCTCGCCGTCACCACGCCCTACCGTTCGAAGGCGCTCCCGCAAGTGCCCACGATGGCCGAATCCGGTGCACCGGGCTTCGCGGTGGAAAGCTGGCAGGGCCTGCTCGCCCCGGCCGGCACGCCAACCGAGGTTGTCGAGCGCATCAACCGCGATGCCACGGCCGTGCTGACCCAGCCGTCCACCAGGCAGCAGCTTGAAGAGGCCGGCTTTGTTGTGGTGGCCTCTTCGGCGCGGGCGCTCGACGACACGCTATCGAAGGATTTGCCCCGATACGCGGCGGTCATCGTRTCTGCCGGGATCACGCTGAACTAGCTGCTGCGCACCGCCGCCGCACCCCTTCATGGGAATCTCCCTTGCTGTGCAGCGATGCCTTTTCCAGGCGCCGGCTGACCAGCTTCCACTACCCAAGCCTCATGACAACCGACCACACCCTGCGCGCCATCGCCGCACTCGCGTTCACCCTCCTCGCCACSCAGCCGGCGCACGCTGATGCCACGCTCGACAAGATCAAGCAACGCGGCAAAGTTGCCATCGGCGTGCTGGTCAACGGGGGCCCTTTCGGATCGATCGATCCTGCGACCCAGCAACTGATCGGCTGGAATCCCGAACTTGCCCGCGACCTCGCCCGGCGGCTAGGCGTGGAAGCTGAACTCGTACAGGTCAATCCGTCGAACCGCGTGCAGTTCCTGCAGGCAGGCAAGGTAGACCTGCTGATCGCCTCGATGGAGTACAACGCCGATCGCGGTGAGCTGCTGTCCTATGCGCCCACGCCGTTCTATCGCGTGGGCGGCACCGCCGCGGCGCTCAAGACCAGCGGCATCCATCAATGGGATGACCTTCGCGGCAAGACCGTCTGCGCATCGCAGGGCAGCAGCTTCGTGAAGCCGCTGCAGGAGCAATACGGCGCCCAGGTACGCGGTTTCAAAACCGCATCCGAATCGCTGCTGGCCTTGCGTGGCGGCCAATGCGTGGCGGCGGTCCATGACGCCACGCTGATCCATCCGCTGCTGCGTACCAATGCCGAGTGGGCCGGCTACGCAGCGCCGATTCCGACCGAGATCCTGCCCGCGCCATCGGTGGTCTGGGCGCGCAAGGGGGAGGCGGATACCGTCGCCGCAGTAGACAAGGTCGTGCAGGAATGGCACCGCACGGGCTGGCTGATCGGCACGGAGAAGCGGCTTGGCATTACGCCGCCGCAGCCACTGCTGCCCGAGTTGCAAGCCAGGTACAAGGGTTGAGGGGGCGCCCGATGGACAAGCGTCTCGTATCGAGCGCCCTGCTCCTGGCTGGGGTCGCGCTGGCGCATACCGCATGGGCTGACGCCACGCTCGACAGGATTCGGCAGCGCGGCAAGCTGTCGGTGGGCATCGATGGCGCCAGCCCGCCATTCGGCCTCCTCGACACTGCGACCGGCAAGACCGGCGGCTACCAGACGGAACTGGCGGCAGACCTGGCCCGGCGCCTTGGCGTGCAACTTGAGACCGTACCGGTAACCGCATCCACGCGCGTGCAGTTCCTGCAGGCCGGCAAGGTCGACCTGCTCGTGGCCAACATCCAGTGGACGCAGGAACGCAGCGAGATTCTGAGCTTCGCGCCCACGCCCTACGACCTGGTCGGCGGCGGCGCGATGGTGTCCAGGCAAAGCGGCATCAAACGCTGGGAGGATCTGCGCGGGAAAGTGGCCTGCGTATCTCAGGGCAGCAACTTCGCGAAGCCGCTGGCCGAACAGTACGGCGCCATCGTCAAGGGCCTGCGCGGCATTCCGGAATCCCTGCTGGCGCTCAAGGGGGGCACGTGCGCGGCGTCAGTGCATATCCAGCCAGCGCTGTACCAGACGCTGACCGGCCCCAACAAGGCCGAGTGGACCGCCTTCGCGCTGGCCACCGAAGATCAGTTGATCCCTTCCCCAACCGTCGTGTGGACGCGGCGCGGCGAACAGGACACCGTGGCGTTTGTCGACACGGCCATCCGCGACTGGCATCGCACCGGCTTCCTGCTCAGCCAGGCCCGCAAGTTCGGCGTGCCGGACGGTGCCTATATCAGGGCCGCCCACGACCATGCCCGCCAGGGCAAGTTCGACGTGGCGCCGCAGGATTTCACGGTCTTCACGGAAAGCCGGAAACCATGACCACGCCGTCGATTCCGTCGTCCCAGCGTGCCCGTCGCGTCCGGCTGTCGCCGATTGCGGCCGCCGGGCCGCGCCATGTGCTGGAAGCGGCATTGCGGCGCATCGCGCAGGCCGTGGGCACGCTGCGCCCCGCGCCAGCGGAGGCGCGCCCATGATTGACGCCTGGATCGKCTCCGTCATCGCCGCCCTCAAACCGTTGGGCCTGAACTATGCGTTCGTGCTGGACACCACGGAGCGCACCGCGTTTCTCCACGGATTGGTCGTCACGCTGCAACTCTGCGCACTGACGATTCCGTGCAGCCTGGTAGCTGGCGCGGTCCTGGCCGCGCTACTCACGTCCGGCAAGGCGGCCCTGGCCACGCCAGCGCGTGCGTTCGTCGAACTGACGCGTAACACGCCCACGCTGGTACAGCTCTATTGCGGCTTCCTCGTGCTGAACATGCTGATTACCCAGCATCTGCACAACTTGGGCAGCAGCAATCCGCTGACGCCGTTCTTCTGGGTCGTCGCCGTCGTCTCGCTGCACAAGGCCGTGTTTCACGCCGAGGCGCTCCGCGCCGGCATCGAAGCCGTGCCGGGGGCCACACTGGAAGCCGCGCGCTCGCTGGGGTTCTCCCGCCGGCAACTGCTGCTGCAGGTCGAATTGCCGCTGGCCGTCCGATTCGCGCTGCCCGCGCTGGTCAACAACCTCGTCGACCTGGTCAAGATGACTGCCGTCGCGTCGGCCATCGCCGTCGGCGACGTCACGTACGAGTCCATCATGATCTGGACCCAGCGCGACAATGTGCTGGAGCTGCTGCTGTTGATCCTGGCATGCTTCGGATTGCTGACCTGGCTGGTCAGCCGAACAGGACGCTGGCTGGAACTACGCTTGAGGATGCCCGGCTATGGCCAGTAATCCGCTCGCCCTGCGCTGGCGCGTGGCGCCCAACCCCGTCAGGAGCGCCCTCCTCAGCCCCKGGGCGCTCGCCGCCGTGTGCGTGCTGGCCGTGGTCGGATTCTGGACCGCSACCGGTAGCACCCCGGCTGTATTCCGCAATCTCTGGACCTGGTCACCCGCGCTGCTGCGCGGCATGGGGGCCAATATCGAGATCAGCATCCTTGCGATGGCGCTCGGCACACTGGCCGGCCTGGTCATCGGGGCGCTGTCCCTGTCCACCTATCCTTGGGTACGCCACATGGCGCGTCTGTGGGTACAGGCGTTCCGCAACGCGCCCATCCTGGTGCTCGTGTACTTCACCACCTACGTGTTCCCGTTCGAGCTTCACATCGCCCATTGGACCGTGCCGTTCCCGGACTGGATCAAGGTCGTGCTGGGTCTCGCACTCCCCGCCAGTGCCAATGTGGCCGAGATTTTCCGCGGCGCGATCCAGTCGATTCCAAGTGCTCAGTGGGAGGCCGCCCAGTCGCTGGCGTTCCGTCGCAGCCAGATTTTCCGGCTCATCGTACTGCCGCAGTGCCTGCGACGCATGCTACCGCCGTGGATGAACCTGTACGCGAGCATCACCATGAGCACGTCGTTGGCCTCCCTGGTTGGCGTGCACGACGTGGTCGATACCGCCCAAGTGGCCAGCAATACCGTGGCCCGCACCGATTTCACGGTGCTGGTCTACTTCACGCTGCTGGGCCTTTTCTTTGCTTACTGCTATCCGATCGCGCGCGCCACGCGTGCGCTGGAGCGTCGTCATGACCGCCACTGATTCCTTCCTGCGCAGCCGGCAGTCGCCAGCGCCCGCCGCACCACTTGTCGCGCTGCACGATGTCCACCTGACCTTCGGCGACAACAGCGTGCTCAAGGGTATCGACGTCGAGGTACGACGCGGCGAGGCCGTGACCATCATCGGGCCGTCCGGTTCGGGAAAGAGCACGATCCTGCGCTGCATCACTGGCCTGCTGCGGCCGCAGCAGGGGCAGATTCGCGTTGGCGATACCGYGGTGGAGACCCTGTGCACCGAAGACGAGCTGATTGCGCTGCGCAAGCGCGTGGGCTTTGTCTTCCAGCAGTACAACCTGTTTCCGCACCTGACCGTGCTGGAGAATCTGGTGATCGCGCCCACTCGCGTGAATGGCCGCACCCGCCGCGAGGCCGAGCAGGAAGCCCATGCGCTGCTGGGCAAGGTGCGGCTGTCGGACAAGGCACACGCCTATCCGGGCGAGCTGTCGGGCGGTCAGCAGCAACGGGTGGCGATTGCCCGGGCGCTAGCCATGCGCCCGGAGCTGATGCTCTTCGACGAGGTGACGTCTGCGCTCGATCCCGAAACCGTTGGCGAAGTGCTGACCGTTATCCGTGAACTGGTGGAAGACGGCATGACCTGCGTGCTGGTGACGCACGAAATGCGYTTCGCGGCCGAAATCAGCGACCACATCTATTTCACCGAGGCTGGTCGCATCGTCGAGCACGGTCCGCCCGAGCAGATCTTCGGCGCTCCCCGCCACGAACGCACGCGCGCATTCCTGCGCCGGGCGCTGGGCGCCATCCCGCGCCTGCCCGCCGGATTCAATGCCGCGTTCGCCCCGGCATCCGCAACCATCCAAGGCTGACAAGGACGATCGATGAGCCAGAATTCCGCAGACGGCATCCACACGCGGCTACTGCATGCCGGCGCACCGCGCCTGCGCAACGGCGTCGGCCCCGTCAACGTCCCTGTGGTGCGTACCAGCACGGTGCGCTTCGAGGATATCGAGACGCTGGCCGACCGTCAGCACCGCCGCTCACACGGCGAGCGCATTGCCACCTACGGTCGCCACGGACTCGACACGCATGAGGCGCTGGAAGACGCGCTGTGCACGCTCGAAGGCGGGCATCGTGCATTCCTCACGCCGTCCGGATTGTCGGCGATTACGCTGGTGCTGCTGGCGCTGCTCGGTCCGGGCGATCATGCGCTGGTTTCCGACACGGTCTACGCACCACTGCGYCGGGTTGACCAGACACTGCTGCAGCGGCTGGGCGTGCAGATTCAGTACTTCTCGCCCGCACACGACAACCTTGATGCATTGATCCGCACCAATACGCGGCTCGTGTACGTGGAGTCGCCGGGTTCCTTGCTGTTCGATGTCCTGGATCTGCCTGCCCTGACCGCCATTGCCCGCRCGAGGGGCGTTCCCGTGGCCATCGACAACACGTGGAGCGGCGGCTGGTTCCTGCAGCCGCTGCGGCTGGGGGCCAATATCTCGATCCAGGCTGCAACCAAGTACATCGCTGGCCATTCCGACGTGATGCAAGGGGCAGTCGTGGTCGACGGCCAGGCAGTGGCGGACCGCATCGCCAACGCGCACGAAGCGCTGGGCCTGACGATTGGTGCCGATGACGCCTACCTGGCATTGCGCGGACTGCGCACGCTGCCCGTACGGCTCGCGCAGCACCAGCGTAACGCCACCGAGGTAGCGCAATGGCTACAGCGGCAGCCGCAGGTCGCCCGGACCTTCTATCCTGCGCTGCCCGAAGACCCCGGCCACGCGCTCTGGAGGCGCGATTTCACCGGCGCCAGTGGGCTGGTGTCGTTCGCTCTGCTGGGGACAGACCATGCCGCCGCCGGCCGTCTGGTCAATGCCTTCCGGCTGTTTTCGATCGGCGCTTCGTGGGGCGGCTACGAGAGCCTGGCACTGGTGGCGCCGGCCGAACGGCTCAACGCATCCCGAACTTGGCAGGAACATGGCAACAACGCCCCGGTCATCCGTCTGCATGTCGGCCTGGAAGATCCGCGCGACCTGATCGCGGATCTTCAGCAAGCTTTCCAACGCACCATCGCCTGAGGAAAGCATGCGCGACATCGACCCATTCGCCCGAGACACGCGGCGGCGGCCAAGGCGGCTCTGCCAGGTGTATGCGCACGCCGTCTGGCGTGGCAGTTCGATTCAACTCGCCGTCTCGGCCGCCGCGATCAGGCGGATGCCGATGTCGCCCTCGCGCCCCAGTTGTTCCACGAGATTGACCTCCCAGTCGAGATACGCCTGGAAGCCGGCATTCCGTTGCGCGACATCGGAATGCTGATACGGGCTGAACCAGTAGTCGTCGTCGCCGGTCAGCACCCGCTCGCCACCCGTTCCCACGGGTAGCCCTGCAGCCACCCACGCCTGCGTACCGCCGCTTAGGTAGCGGGTATCACGGCCAGTACGCGCCACCAGTTCCGCGGCTACCGCGCGCGCGAGCACACCATCCGACGAAGTGATCAGGATGACGTGATCTGCCGGAATGTCGGCAATCAGCGCTTCCAGCCGGTCTGGCACAGCGAAATACGCGCCCTCTGCATGGCGCTTCTCGTAGGCGGATCGTCGCTCCACATCGAACAACCTTGCCGTGCCGGACGCCAGCCGTTGCGACGCCTGCTGCGCCGACACCGGCGCGGCAGGCGGTTGCGATATCAGCACGCGCACCGGCTCCGGGCCGGTCACGAGACCCGCATGGGCCTGAGGAGCGTAGACGAAGACCTCGTAGCCGCCTAGCTGCGCCAGCCACGCGGCCGTYGTCAGCGCRCGCACGCCGTCGAAGTCCGCCAGAACAATGCGCGCACGGCGCGTGGCCAGGTACTCGTCGGTCGCCTGCACCAGTTGCCCGCCTGGGGCCCAGCGCCAGCCGGGCAGATGGCCCCCCTCATACTCGCTGCGCGTTCGCACATCGAATCGGTACAGCGTACGCGTCTGCGACACTGCCTCCAGTCGTTCCAGGCCGGCGGCGTCGATCCTCTGTACACCCGCGCGCGCGGCCACATGCTCGGCGCGAGCACGGGCGCCATCGAGCGTTGTGGCGGATGGCTCCGGCAGCGGCGTCACGCGCCCCTTCGCCAGCATCCGGCCAGACAGCAACCAGGCCATCGTACCGTCCTTGAGCGACGCCACCGGGTTGGGAATGCCCGCATCGATCAGCGTTTGCGCGCCCACAATGCTGCGCGTGCGGCCCGCGCAATTGACCACCACAAGCGTGTCGGGGTTCGGCGCAAGTTCGCCAATTCGGTAGACCAGCTCCGCACCAGGCAGGCTATGCGCGAACGGGAGGCTGAAATCGGCAAACTCCTCGGTGGTGCGGCTGTCGACCACGACGATGTCGTCGCCTTCTTCGATACGGCTGTGCAGCTCGTCGACGTCGATCCAGGGCGTATGCTTCTCGTGCTCGATGACCTCGCCGAACGCCTTGCTGGGAACGTTGCTGCCCGTGAACAGCTCATTCCCGGTCGCAGCCCAGGCGGCGACGCCACCTTCGAGCACGGACACATTGCCCCAGCCCAGGCGTACCAGCTTTGCGGCCGCCTGGTGTGCGAGCGCGTCGGCATTGCCGCCGCCGTCGAGCAGTACGATGCGCGTGTCGCGTCTTGGCACCAGGCGATCGATCAGCAGTTCCAGGCGCCACAATGGTGCGGACGCCGCCAGCAGCGGATGGCCCTTCGTATGGACGCCAGTTTCGCGAACATCGAGCAGCGCGATCTCCTGCCCATCGGCCAGCGCCTCCTTCAGCGCTGCGGCCCCGATCACGGGCGCGGCCAGCCGGCGCGGCGGGCCAAAGTGGCGGTACGTGCCGCCGGCCTTGCTTTCGAACACCACGCGGCCTGCCAGACGATCCAGCGCCAGCCCGTAGAAGTGCAAATGCAGCCCTTTCTCCTCACCGATCAGTTCGATTGTGTGTACGTCGTCCGGCAGCAACGTCACGGAGGTGCCAACCACGACATCGAATTCGTCGATCTCGTGCAGTGTGTCGCGCGCCGGGTCATCGGTCCCCTCACGCGCGTAGAAGTTGTTCCGTTCGCGGCCACTGATGCCGGCAATGATCGCCCATGTGGTGTGATCGTGCGGCGGTTGCGCCTTGCCTGGCAGCCCGGCTGACACATACAGCGCGAACCTGCCGTCGATATCCTCGGCCAGGCGGTAGACCTGTGCCGGGTTGCTGGCGGACACCGGAAAATGCTCACCTGGAAACAGTTCGCGTTCCTGGCCGAGTGCCTCCAACGCCCGCGCAACCGGTTCGAGCCCAGCCTTGTCGGTCACAGCAGTGCTTCCGAGCAGGCGGCGCGCTTCGGCGATGAATCCGGCTACGGCCCGGTGACGGCGGCTGGCGATGTCGGTTCCTGCTGCAGCAGGGAAAGATGTCTGAGATGCGGTCATGTCGAAGGGCCAAAGGGTCGGATGGGGACAAGCTACCGACTCTAGGGCCTGCCGCGTGCGCAAGGAACGAACAAACACGCACAAGGTTATGCGTGATTGGCAATAGGCCGCGGCGTGATGAGCATCGGCCAGAAGACCCATGTGGCCCGTGCCACGATGTCAGCCTGAGCATCCCACAAGCCTGAACTGCCCAGTCATAGCAGCCCCTTCATATGCTTCTGTAAATCTGTTCGTTTGCTTCCCCACAGCCCGGCCCTAAGCTACGCCCATGTATTGCAAGGCGGACATGAATGCCGCCAGACGACCGCCAAGGAGCAACGAACAATGAGCGTGCAGGCTGGAATTGCAGAGGAGACGCAGGACGCCAGCCTGGGCCTGGCCGCCTACGCGGCACTGCGCCGCGACATCCTGTCCTGCAAGCTGGTGCCAGGCACGCTGGTCACCGAAGGCGAGCTGATGACGAGCTACGGCTTCGGCAAGAACAGTTGTCGCATTGCGCTCACGCGGCTAGCCCACGACCGCCTGATCTTTGCCCGGCCACGTCGCGGCTACCAGGTGGCGCCCATCACGCTCAAGGATGTGGAGGAAGTCTTCGCCCTACGTGTACAGCTGGAACCGATGGCGGCCCGGCTCGCCATCGGCCGCGTCGATACGGGGCTGCTGCATGGGCTCGAGGCGGCTTGCCGCGATGAGTACGCGATTCCGGCACCACGCCGCATCGACAAGTTCATGGACGCGAACAAGCAATTCCACCTTGCCATCGTCCAGGCTACTGGCAACGAGCGGCTGACGCGCACGCTGTCGTCGCTGATGGACGAGATGTCGCGGCTCGTCGCGCTCGGCTTCAATGTCCAGCGCGTGCGTCCGGAGATCCGCCATGACCACAGTTCGCTGATCAAGGCGTTCGAGGATCACGACGAGAAGGCCGCCGAAACGATWGCGCGCCGTCACATCGAGGCATTCCGCACTCAGACCATGGAAAAGGTCTACGCCAGCTTGTCGCAGGCCGGCACATCCCTGCCCCTGCGTGTTGTGGGAAATTTCGCATGAATCCGCCCATTCTGTCTGCGCTGGGGATCGTTAAGCGCTTTGGCGCCATCACGATTCTGGACCGTATCGACGTGGCCGTGCGCCGCGGGGAGGTACTTGCACTGGTGGGTCCGTCTGGCTGTGGCAAGAGCACGCTGCTGAACATCCTGTCTGGGCTTTTGACCCCAGACGCCGGCCAGCTCGCGGTGGACGGCGTGCCCGCGACGCAGGTTTCTGACTGGCGCCGTATCGGCTACATGTTCCAGGAAGATCGGCTGCTGCCGTGGCGCAGCGTGCGCGACAACGTCGCGTTCGGCCTCGAAGCCAGCAGCCTCTCGCGGGCCGGCCGTCGCCGTCGGGCAGACGAGATGCTCGAACTCGTCGGCCTGCACGCCCGGGGCGATGCCTGGCCGCACGAGCTGTCGGGTGGCATGCGCAGCCGCGTAGCGCTGGCCCGCAGCCTGGCCGTGCAGCCCGAAGTCCTGCTGATGGATGAGCCGTTCTCCAAGCTCGATCCTCAGACCCGCAGCCAAATGCATGAGGAACTGCTGCGCATCCAGGCGTGCAACCGCATGACCGTCGTCTTCGTCACGCACGATATGGAAGAAGCCGTGGTGCTGGCCGATCGCGTGATCCGGCTKGCAGCGCGGCCCGGCCGCGTAGCCGACGTGGTCAACCTGGAAGAACTGCTCCGGCCACGTGTCCCCACCGAGCCGGTCGTGGCAGAACAGGTGCGCGTACTGCGCGCCGCKGCATGAGGAAMGGCATCGTGACAGCGGCCGCTTCCCGTCATCTCGCCACGCTGGTGCTGCAACGCCTGCTACTGGTGGCCCTGCTGCTGGGGCTGTGGTGGTGGGGCGCTACGCGCGTGCCGTCGTTCGTGCTGCCGGGCCCGGAGAAAGTCGGCTTGGCCCTGATTTCGCTGTGGCACAGCGACACCTTCGCCGCCGACGTGGCCGCCACGTGCCGACGCGTACTGTCCGGTTTCGTGCTGGCCACCTTCGTTGGCAGCGGCCTGGGACTGACGCTGGGCGCAAGCCGCGTCCTGGCCCGCTTCTTTGAACCGGTACTGACGGTCTTCAACACCGTGTCGTCGGCCATCTGGGCCATCTTCGCCATCATCTGGTTCGGCATTTCCGATGCTACGACGGTTTTTGTCGTGTTCATGACGGCCATGCCACTGATCCTGACCAATGTCTGGGAAGGCACCAAGACCGTCGATCTCCAYTATGTCGACCTGGCACGCAGCTTCCGCATGTCTCGGCTCCAGGTGCTGCGCAAGATCTACGTGCCGACAATCCTGCCGCATTTCTTCGCCGGCGCGCGACTGGCGTTCGGGTTCGGCTGGCGCGTATCGCTTGTGGCCGAGACGATCGGGTCGTCCAGCGGCATCGGCTATCGGCTGCGGCAAGCCGCCGACCTCGTGCAGACGGACCAGGTATTCGCGTGGACCGTCCTGCTCGTCGGCCTGATGCTGCTGCTCGAAGGCGGCTTGCTGAAGCCCGCGGAACGCTGGTTGTTCCGCTGGAAGGCAGCGGCGCGGCAATCGTCTATCCCCTCCGTTTCCTTCCAAGCCTGAGACTTCATCGTGCGCAAACTACTGTCAGCGGCCGCCGCCGCGTTCTCCGCCTATTCCGCATTCATCGCGCTCTCCTACGCCGCGATCACCCCTGCCACGGCCAGTGCCGCCGAGCCGGCGCACACCGTCAAGATCGGCTATTGGACCAGCGGCGTCAGCCTCGGCTATGGGTCGGTTCTCGAAACCAAGGATTTCCTGGCCAAGCGTGGCGTGCGCGCCGAGTTCGTTCACTTTCCCGACGTCAACGCGCCGCTGCGGGCGCTGGCTTCCGGATCGATCGACCTTGCGTTCGGCGCACCCGTAGCCGGGGTGTTCGGTACCGCCGCATCGGGCGTGCCCATCCGCATCTTTGCCGCGACACAGCCCGCCGATGTGCAGTTCGTCGTGCCAAAGGATTCACCGATTCAGTCGATCCGTGAGCTAAAGGGAAAGAAGGTGGGCATGTCGCCCGCCGGCTCCTCGGTCGCGGTAATTGCCGGGGCCGTGCTCGCCGGGAACTATCAGATCAGGAGCGGCGACTTCGCGCTGGTCGGTGGCAACGAATCGCGCCTTGCGCAGTTCCTGGTCCAGAAGCAGGTGGATGCGGCGGCGCTGCGCTCGGTCACCGTGGAGCAACTCGGCGACGAACTGCCGGTACGCAAGCTGGGCACGTTCGCCACCGAATGGAAGACGCTGACACAGTCCGATGCCGTGCCCTACATCGGCGTGGGCGCTGCGCGCGCCGATCTGGTCGACAACCATCCGGAAGTGGTGGCACGCGTGATTGCTGCCTTGCGCGACACGCTGGCCTGGGGCAACGCAAATCGCGACGAAGTCGTTCAGATCCTGCAGAGGAAGGCCAACCTTCCGGCGGACGATGCCAAGGTCTATGTCAGCCACTGGAACGATATGAACCGCGTGACCTTCGAGCCCGCGGACATCGCCACGCTGCGCCGCCAGCACGCCGTGTTCGTCGAATCCGGCCTCGTCAAGGGCGAACTGAAGGACGATCTGTTTGCCCTCAAGCCCTATGCGCAGGCCAAGGCGCTCAAGTAAGCCCGCCTGACTGATTCCACCTTTTCCATTCCGCCTTCCCATCCCCCAAAGGAATCCATCGTGACTCAATCCATGCAAGCGCTGGTGCTCGACGCACACGGCACCGTCGAAGAACGGCTGCGCGTCGTCGCCGACAAATCCGTACCCAAGGCCGACGAAGGCCACGTCGTGATCAGCGTAGGGGCGTCGTCCTTCAACTATCACGACGTCTTCACCGTCCACGGCATGCCCGGCATCAAGGTGCCGTTTCCTGTTGTGATCGGCCTGGATCTTGCCGGCACGATCACCGAACTGGGCGCCGGCGTGACCGGGTGGAAAGTCGGCGACCGCGTACTGGTGAACCCGCTCAAGCCTGGCGTGGGCCTGATGGGCGAGATGACCGATGGCGGCATGGCACAGTTCGCGCGCGTGGATGCACGTCAGTTGATCGCCCTCCCGGACAACGTCACGTTCGCGCAGGCCGCCGCACTGCCGGTGGCCTACGGCACGGCACATCGGATGCTTGTTACCCACCAGACCGTCAAGGCCGGCGACAAGGTGCTGGTACTAGGCGCCAGCGGAGGCGTGGGAACGGCCACGGTACTGCTGGCAAAGATGCTGGGCGCTGAAGTCATCGCTGCGGCGGGATCCGACGACAAGGGTGCGCGACTCAAGGCACTGGGCGCTGACCACATCATCAACTATCGCGAGGTCGATTTCGGCAAGTGGGTCATCGAGCGCTACGGCAAGCCGCAGCGGCGTACCTTCGATGGCGGTGTCGACGTCATCGTCAATTTCACCGGAGGCGATACGTGGCTGCCCTCGATCAAGAGCCTCAAGCGCGGCGGCACGCTGCTCGTCTGCGGGGCCACAGCCGGCCATGACCCGAAGGAAGACCTGCGCTACGTCTGGAGCTTCGAGCTGAACATCAAGGGGTCGAACAGCTTCTACGACGACAACCTCAAGGCCCTGCTGGCACTGGTTGCCGACGGCAAGCTCGATCCGGTGATCGACAGCGTGCTCCCGCTGGACCAGGCCGCCAAAGGGCTGGCACTGATCCGCGACCGCGCCGTGCTGGGCAAGGTCGTGGTGACGCCKTAAGGCATCGACGCAAGCCGCTTTCGCACACGCCTCCCTACCGACATCGATACGAGAACATGACACAGACCACCACCCTCCCCTCCGCCGCAGAGGTACAGGCACGATTGCTCCGCGGCCCTTATCACCAATGGCTCGGCCTGCAGGTCGAATCCGTCTCCGAAGGCGAGATCACGTTGACCGCGAAGTTCCGCGACGAATGGATCGTCAACCCTGACGGCGGCTACATTCATGGCGGCATCCTGGCCGCGCTGGTCGACCTTGGCGCTGACTGGGCGCTGGTTTCGCACACCGGCAAGGGGGTGCCGACGGTGGACCTGCGCGTGGACTACCATCGCCCGGCGCGCGGCGATCTGAAGGTCGTGGGCACGGTCATCAAGACCGGGCGCCTGGTGAGCGCAGCCGAGGCCAATGTCTACGACGCCGAAGGCCGTCTGGTGGCCAGCGGCCGGGGCGTTTACGCCACGCCTGCGCAGGCTTGACGCATCATGGCAGCTGAAGCGCACGCGGCACAGGGCCGCAATCTCGGGAGCGTGATTGCCCGCGACGCCGATCCCGCCACGCTGGCCATCGTCGGCGTCGGCGCGAACGGGGAGGCAACCCAACATACGTAYGGCGCCATCGATGCCGCCGCGGACGCCATTGCGCGCGGCCTGCTCCGGCGGGGCCTGGTGCAGGGCGACCGCGTCGCGCTGCTTGGCGTGAATTCAGTCGACTACGTCGTGTCACTACTCGGCATCATGCGCGCCGGRTTGATCGCGGTGCCGGTGAATTTCAAGCTGCCACAGGCACTGGTCGACTATATCGTCGACGACAGTGGCGCAAAGCTTGTGCTGTGCGACAAGGCGAAACACGCGCAGGTGCCCGCCGGCGCGCCCGTCATCGCGTTCGGCTCATCCGAATACGCGGCCCTGAGTGCGCCGAGCGGCGATACATCGCCTTTCACGCCGTACGCGCCCGCCGATGAAGACCTGGCGCTGCTGCTCTATACCTCCGGCTCCACGGGGCGGCCCAAGGGTGTGCGCCTGAGCCACGCCAGCCACCTCTGGGTGGTGCGGGCACGCCAGGCCAGCACACCGCTGACCAACGAGCGCGTGCTGATTGCCGCGCCGCTGTACCACATGAATGCGCTGGCGCTGATCCTGCTGGCGTTGGCCTGCCACGCGCCATTGGTGCTGCTGGASCAGTTCCAGGCCGCTGCCTATATCGATGCGATCGGACGCCACCAATGCACCTGGCTGACCGCTGTGCCGCCGATGATCGCGATGATGCTGCGCGAGCATGAATTGCTGGCCCGCACCGATCTGAGCAGCGTGCGGGCAGTACGCATGGGATCTGCGCCGGTCAGTCCCGCGCTGAAGGCACAGATTCATCAGTTGCTGCCCAATGCGCGCGTCATCAACGCCTATGGCACCACCGAGGGCGGCCCCGTGGTCTTCGGCCCACATCCCGATGGGCTGCCTACGCCAGCGCAATCAGTCGGCTATCCGCATCCCGCCGTGGCGATGCGGCTCATCGACGAGCGGGGTCAGGCGGCCGATGAAGGCGTGCTGGAGTTGCGTAGCCCCGGGCTGATGCTTGGCTACCACCAGCGTGCGGAATTGCGGCCCTTCACCGATGACGGCTATTACATCACCGGCGACGTGTTCCGCCGCGATGCCGATGGCTTCTACACCTTCGTGGGCCGGCGCGACGACATGTTCGTCAGCGGCGGCGAGAACCTTTACCCAGGCGAGATCGAGAAGGCGCTGGAGAGGCACGAAGCTGTGCAGCAGGCCAGCGTAGTCCCGGTTCCCGATGAGATCAAGGGCACCAAGCCGGTGGCATTCGTGGTGCTGCGTCCAGGCATCGCGCCGCCCACCGAGCACGCGCTGCGCCAATGGTCGCTGACACAGCTGGCCGCCTATCAGCACCCGCGGCAGATCTGGTATGTCGATGCGCTGCCGCTGGCCGCCACGCAGAAGATCGACCGGCGCGCACTGGCCGACGAAGCCGTGCGCCTACTGGTTCCATAACACCCCCCCGATTGCAATCCGCAGGAGTCCATGATGTTGTTCTGCAAGCCGGCGCGCGCCGGCGCCATCCTCGCCGCGCTCGGCACCACCGCTCTCTTCGCCACCTCGGCCCAGGCGCTCGATGAAGTCACGGTGGCGCTGGCCATTCCCCCGGCTGTCCACGACGGTGCGCCGTATGCCGCCGCCGAAGCGCTGGGCCTGTTCAAGGAGGCCAACCTTAGCGTCAAGACGATCGTCTTCCAGGGTGCTGGCGCCCTGCTGCCCCAGGTGGCGGGCAAGCGCGTGACGTTCGGCTATCCAACATCGGAACCGGTCATCGCGAGCTATTTCTCGGGCAAGGACCCGCTGCCACTGCGCTATTTCTATAACGGGGTCCCAGGCAATACGATGGAGTTTGCCGTGCTGGCCGATTCGCCGATCCGCACCCTGGCCGACCTCAAGGGCAAGCAGATCGGCGTGGGCGCGCTGACATGGGGCACGATTCCGGGCGGCCGCGCGGCGCTGCGCATCGCAGGCCTGGAGCCGGGCAAGAACGTCGAGTACGTGGCAGTGGGCGCGCTCGGAGCGGGGTTCCAGGCGCTGCGCACCCATCGCGTTGATGCGCTGAACTTCAACAGCAGCTGGGACGACATGCTCGAGTTCTCCGGCACAAGGATCCGGCGCATCGCGTATCCGGCGGTGTTCCAGGAGACGGCCGGGAACGGCTTCATCGCGCACGTCGATACCCTGCGCGACCAGCCCGACCTGGTGCGCCGCTTCGGCCGCGCCTACACCCAGGCCCAGATCGTTTGCGAGGCGAATCCCGCATTCTGCGTCAAAGCGTTCTGGCAGCAGCATCCGGAGACCAGACCGGCCGGCGACGAAGCCAGGCAGCTCGCCGAGGCGTCCGAACTGCTGACGCGCCGGCTGAAACGCGTGCTTTACACGCCGTCGGGTACGCTTCGCGTGCCGGGCCAGTACGATCTGCCGGCCATCCAGCGCGGCATCGATGCCATGGCCAAGGCCGGCGAATATCCCAGCGCCGACGTGCCRGTACAGAAGATCTTCTCGAACGAGTTTGTCCAGGCGTTCAGCGACTTCGATCGCGCCGCGCTGGTACGTCGCGCAAAGGCAGCCCAATGACCCGGCATCKGCACGCGCGAATCGATATCGCGCCGGCTGACGCGCTGGTGGATGTGCCGCGCGAGATCACGCTGCGAGGTTTCAACGGCGACGAATGCGTGGCCCTGGCCGCCACCTTGAACCATCCTGACGGCAGCCAGTGGGAAAGCCAGGCCGTGCTGACTGCCGATGCCGACGGCACGGTCTCGGTCAGCGCCACGGCTCCAGTCAGCGGCGACTGGATCGTTGCCGACGCCACCGCGCCGGTCTGGGCGATGCGGCGRCTGCGCGCCCCCACGCGCCCGGCATGGAGCGAAGGCACCGCACCGCTAGAGATCGCGCTGACAGCCACGGGCCAATATGGCGCACAGGCGCGCGCGCAATACACCTTGCGGTTCCTGGCGCCCGGCGTCACGCATCGGCCGGTACGCGAAGCGGGGCTTAGTGGCACGCTCTACACCCCGGCGAGCCCCGGCCCGCATCCGGCGGTACTGGTGCTTGCCGGTTCGGGCGGCGGGATGCACGAACAACGCGCCGCGCTGTACGCCTCGCACGGCTACGCGGCGCTGGCGCTYGGCTATTTCAAGGCACCGGGCAGGCCAGATCATATCGACGACACACCGCTCGAATACTTCGAAACCGCGCTACGCTGGATGCACGATCGCCTGGCGCCCCGGCACGGATTCGTTGCGATTTCAGGCGTGTCGCGCGGCGGTGAACTCGCGCTGCTGCTGGCGTCCTGCTTCCCTGCGCTGGTCTCGGCCGTCGTCGCGTACGTACCCAGCGCTGTGGTGCATGGCACGCTGCGCGCGGGCCATCCTGACAAGCCACGCGATGCCACCGCGTGGACATGGCGCGGCGCGCCGCTGCCCAATGTCTGGCGCGACAACCCCGACGCCGACTGGCACGCGTTCGATCATCCGCCCGCACCCGGCCAACCGGTACGTCAGGCAGCCGCTTTCCATACACCGCTGCGCAACRCCGGGGCCATGGCACGCGCCCGCATCCCMGTGGAAAACATCCTGGGACCCGTTCTGCTGATATCGGGCACCGATGACGGTTTCTGGCCATCCACGCTCTACAGTGACCAGGTGGCCGACGTACTGGGCCAGCGCAAGAACGGGGCGCCCGTAGAGCACGTGCGCGGCGAAGGCGCCGGACACGCAATCGGGCTACCGCAGTTGCCCGCAACGCTGATCGCAAAGCCGCACCCGGTGGCCGGCCTGCTGCTCGATGGCGGTGGCACCGCGATGGCTAACGCCAGGGCGAGCGCCATCTCTTGGGCACGGGTGGTCAATTTCCTCGCCGATGCCGAGCAGCGGTCGGCAAGCGGTCATGCTGTGGGAGCGCCCGCGTCATGAGCGCCGCACTCTCGATATGCGGCGTGGGTCTGACCTATCCGACGCGTTCCGGCCAGACCGAGGCCCTGGCCGACGTCGATGTGGAGATCGGTGAAGGCGAGTTCGTCGCCTTGCTCGGCCCCTCGGGATGCGGAAAATCCACGCTGCTGCGCCTTGCCGCCGGCCTGCTTTCACCGACGCGCGGACACATCGCACTGAATGGGCGGCCCGTCGAGGGGCCCAGCCGCAGCACCGGCGTGGTATTTCAGAAGCCGAGCCTTCTGCCCTGGAAGAGCGTACGCGAAAACGTGCTGCTGTCAGCACGCACGCAGGGACTGGACCCTGCCCGCGCAAAGGCCCGTGCGGATCAACTGCTCGACCTTGTCGGCCTGACCGCCTTCTCCGAAAATTATCCGTTCGAGCTGTCGGGCGGCATGCAGCAACGCGTCGGCATCGCGCGCATGTTGCTACCTGACCCCGCACTGCTATTGATGGACGAGCCTTTTGCCGCGCTGGACGCGCTGTCCCGGGAGACCCTGACCTTCGCGCTGCAGGACATCTGGAGCGTCCAGCGCAAGTCGGTGTTATTCATCACCCACAGCATTCCCGAGGCCGTGTTCCTGGCCGACCGAATCCTGGTCATGTCGCCCCGCCCTGGCCGCATCGTGGAGTCACTGCCAAATCCGCTGGCGCGCCCGCGCAGTCTCGACACGTTCGACAATCCGGAGTTCACCACGCTCACCCAACATCTGCGGAGACATTTCAATGCCCACTGACACCGTGGCCCGGCGGCTGCCCGCACTGGTCTATCCCGCCATCAGCATCGGCCTRCTGCTGCTCGCCTGGGATCAGGCCGTACGATGGCTTCAGATTCCCGACTACCTGCTGCCACCGCCAGAGGCGGTGTTTCGTTCGCTCGCAGATGGCTTTTTCACGGGCACGCTGTGGCCGCATATCGGCGCCACGCTGCTCAATACGGTGGCCGGCTTTGCGGTGGGCAGCGTGCTGGCCGTGGTACTCGGCGCGTTGCTGGCGGAATCCGAGACTTTCGAACGCTTTGTCTACCCTCTGCTGGTGGGCCTGCAAGCCACCCCGAAGGTAGCGCTGGGACCCATCCTGCTGGTCTGGTTCGGTTTTGGCGCAGCATCGAAGATTGTGCTGGTGGCCCTGGTCTGCTTCTTTCCGCTGTTCGTCAACACGGTCAACGGCATCCGGCGCACCGATCCCGAACTGCTCGAAGCGTGCCGCGCCTTCAGCGCTTCGCGCGGTTTCCTGCTCTGGCACGTAAAGCTGCCGGCAACGCTGGGCGACATCTTCTCCGGCTTGCAGATCGGCGTATCGCTGGCATTGATCGGCGCCGTGGTGGGCGAATTCCTCTCCGCGCAGCGGGGGCTGGGTTTCCTGATTGCGTCATCGTCGGTCAGCATGAACTCGGCCACGATGTTCGCGGGCGTATTGCTGCTTGCGCTGACAGGGCTCATTGGCGTAGAGGGGGTTCGGGCCGTCCACCGGCGCGTCGTCTTCTGGCATCCGACGGTACGGGGCCGATAGCAGCGGCGAGAAATCTAGACCAACAGACCGCGTGCGTCCGAGATCGGCCGTGGATTCAACCGGTCGACGGATCGTTGTCTCACTCCMGCCGACACCTGCGCCAGAGTGCAATGCGCCGCGCAAGGGAAATACAATCGGTGCTCTATGGGATTTTAGGCAATCAGCTGGTGATCCACCGAAGCACGATGTTTAAAACCTCCACCGCAATCCCACCGTCCCGGTATGGTCCTGGTTGCCGCCGCCAAACTGCCCGGTATAGCGCAGGCCGAGCGTGGCCATGGGCGAGATGGCGAAATCGGCGCGCAGTTCGGCCAGGGCCGCGTTCTGGGCGATCGGGGCGCCCGTCACCGTGAACGGCTGGCTGCCGTCGAACGCCAGCGTTGTGGCCGGGTGTACGTCGCCGAACGCGTGGCGCCAGCCCGCCCCGACGTAGAACGCCGCGTCGGTGCCGCCAAACTGGACGCGCGCGCTGGTGCGCAGGCCGAGCGTGGTGGTGGTCAGCGTGTTGCTGTCGCCCGGGCTGTGCAGGGCCGTCGAGCCGCCCGTCTCCGCGAAGCTGCGCGTGCGTGTGTCGCTCCAGGCCACGCCGGCATACGGCTCGAGCTGGGTTGCCGCCGATAGCGGCATGGCGAAGCCGGCTTCCGTGAAGACCTGCGCCGTGCTGGCGTGATAGCTGGCCGTCAGGGACTGGACCGTGCTGCCCCCGAGGCTGGCCTGCCGGTCGGTGTCGGCGTCGTGCCAGCTATAGGCGGTGCCGAACAGCCATTTGAGCTTGCCGCCGCCGAGCGCGAAGGCGCGGCCGCCATATAGCGTGGCGCTGAAGGAATCGGTGATGGCGCGCGAGGACCGTTCGCTCACGCGCAGCGTGCTGTTGGCGTAGCCGAACGCCCCGCCGATGCGCCAGTCTTGCCCCACCGCCCCGTCGCCGCCGAGATAGAAGCCGCCAGTCTGCTGGCGCGCGCGCGCCGCATCGGCACTCCCATGGAAATTCTGCCAGTTGCCAAGCACCTCCACCCAGAGCGGCTGGGCGGCGGAAATGGGCAGCGCTGCGGCCGGCAGGGGGCCGCCTAGCTGGGCGATGGGCGCGCCGGGCAGCATGCCGGCGGACAGGCTGTCGTTCAAATGCGCCAGCGGCAGCGCCCGTGCGCCACCGGCCAGGGTCATCAGACCCGTGGCCACGCTGGCGTGGGCCTCCCCGGAGAGACTGTCGAAGACAGCCGGCGGCGCGCCCTCGGGCAACGTCACCACGGCTTCGTGCACCGGGTTGCTGTCCGACAGGGTCTCCAGTGCGTTGGCCACGGCACGCTGGTTGCCGGTGACCGCGGCGTCGGCAAAGCGCATCGGGCGCGGGGCGGCTCCGCCAATCCCGCCACCTGCGCCGCCACCCGTGCCCGGATCGACTGGCGAGACGGGCGATACAGGGTCCGTCACGTCCTTGCGCGCGAGTGCCAGGGTGACCTCGTTGGGGCCATATGTCAGCGTCGGGTCAAGGAACGCGTAGTTCGAACTTACCGACGCAAAGCGGCCCTGCACCGTCCCSGCCGTCAGGATGCTGTAGCGGCGCGTGGACGCGAAGTTGCCGTCGGGGCCGACATGGACCACCGCACCGCCGAGTGTGGCCGTACCGCTCACCGCCACGCGGTCGCTGGCCGACGAGGCCGGGTCGGCTTCCACGCGATAGGTCGAACCGGCGGCCAGCGTCAGGTCGCCGATGACGGTCAGCGTGCCGATGGAATTGCCCGGTGCCAGCGTGCCGCCCGATGCAATCACGGTACTGCCCACGCTGCCGGCGCCGCCCAGCGTGGCGCCGTTGTTGACCGTGACCGCACCCGCCACGCTGCCGTTCACGGCCAGCGTGCCCGCGTTCACCTTCGTCGCACCGGTGTAGGTATTCGTGCCGCTCAGCGTCAGCGTGCCGGTGCCGATCTTGATCAGACCGCCGCCGGTGCCGCCACCGGCCCCGCCATCCTCGATCGTGCCGCTCACGGTGGTGGAGGTGTTGTTGCTGCCCACGGTCAAGACGTTCTGGCCGAGCTGGAAGCGCCCCGCCCCCGCGATGGCGCCGGCGGTGATCCGGTGGTCGAAGGCCGGACCGGATGTGCCCGAGAAATCGACCCAGCCGCCCGCATCCGCCACCAGCGAGGCGTTGCCGGCGGTACTCCAGCCCCAGAACTCGGTATAGCTGCCACTGCGGGTGGTGACCTGGCTGTTTCCGCCGGTGCTGCCTTCCTGGAAGGACATCACGCCCCCGTTGTTGACGATTGTGGCATTGGCCGCCGTGCTGCTGCCGAGCAGGTACGTGAACCCGCCGAGGTTCGTCACCTGGGCATCGCCAAGCGTGCCGGCGCCGTACAGGTTGATGTAGCCGGATCGATTGACCACCTGCCGGCCGCCCAGGTCGAAGCCGCCGTTCAGGCGCAGCGTTGCGCCGCCAGCGACACTGACTGCACCACTGCCCAGCGCGCCGTTGACGTTGGCGATCAGCGTGCCGGCGCTGACCTGCGTGCCGCCGGCATAGGCGTTCACGGCGTTCAGTTCCAGCGTGGCGTTGCCGGTCTTGGTCAGGCCGCCGGGGCCGTCGATGACACCGTTGTGCGTCAGCGTGCCATTCGTGACCTCGAAGGTGCCGCCGCCGGCACCGAGCGTGGTGGCGCGCGCGGTGGTCATGGCTGCGGTGGTGCGCAGCGTGCCGCCGTTCAGCCCGAGCGTGCCAGCTGCCGCCCCAAGGTTGGCGTCGGACGAAATCGCCAGCGTGCCGCCCAGGATTTGCCAGCTCGTGATATCCGTGTTGCTACCGGCGAGGGTCCAGACCGACGCGCCGATTTTCTCGAAATGCTCGAAGCCACGATAAAGGCCGGCGTTGCCGATGCCGCCGGTCAGCGTGGCAGCGCCCGTGTCGCCAGCCAGCGCCAACGTGTCGTCAGTGCCGTAGGCCTCGATGCTCCCCACGAAGCTGTTGGTCCAGAACTCGAAACGGTTCGTGCCGCCCGTGAACTGGACCGCCGCCGCGCCGGGGCCGCTTGCTACGATGGTCCCCTTGTTGACGATGGTCAGGTTGCTGCCGCGCACGCCCACGCCGGACGCACCCGTAGTGCCGTTCGCGGCCGGCGAACCATCGAAGTTCATGCCACCCTGGCCACCCGCGCCCCCCGCGCCCCCCCTGATCGTGCCCTCGTTCAGCAGCGTGGAGCCGCTGGCCAGTTCCATGCCGCTGCCGCCCATGCCGCCCTTGCCGCCCACGCTGCCGTAGAAATCGTAGACGCCGTCGCCGCCGTTGCCCCCGGTCCCGCCATTGCCACCCGCCACCACGGCATTTGCTTCGATATGTACCGTGGCTGCGCTGGTCAGCAACATGCCGACACCGCCGTCGCCGCCGTTGCCCGCGCCTTGGAGGCCCGCGATCGGCTTCGACCCRCCGCCGTTCCCGCCATTGCCGCCCCGGCCGCCGGACACCCCGCCGCCCGCCTTCACCACGATCTCGGTACCGCCCGCGTGGATCAGGCCGTACCCACCTTCGCCACCGCCGCCGCCGCCCCCCTGATACGCTACCGGCAAATAGCCGTCATCGCCACCGTTGCCACCCTTGCCACCACTGCCGCCGAACACGCCGGTGGAGATGGTGGTCGGCACGGCACCCATCACCATGCCATCCGCGCCACCCCCGCCGCCACCGCCGCCGCCACCTGCGTACGAGGCATTGTCGAAGTTACCGTTGCCACCGTCGCCACCACCCTGGCCCGGCGCGGTACCCGCTGCGCCCGCCAGCCCCCGCGGCATCGCCTGGGACGCGTTGATGCCGCCCGCCCCACCGGCCGCGTTGCGCGCGCCGCCCCCGCCGCCGGTGCCGTCGCCATCGGGCACGGTCAGCCCACTCTGGCCAGCCTGGCCCGAAGCGACGCCGCCCAACCCGCCCGGCAGGTTAAAGCTGTAGCCCCCGGCGCCACCATTGCCGCCAGCGGCCTGCGCCGGCGACCCGGAAAGGGACATCATGAGGATGGCAACAGCGCCGGCAATGGCGCGCAGGCACGGCTGTTCACCGGCGGTGAGGCTCGAATCTCTTGTCATGCGAATTTGCGGCCGGCCAGGCCGGCGACCCTTTTCCCTGCGCGGCGACCAGCGGCTTGCCGCCTATGCGTGCGCTTTCATTGTTTTAATGTGCAGGCGGGCGCCCGTGCGAACATCAGTGGCATCGGCAAAAAGCCGAAACGGTGCACGAGATGGCCCCCTCGGGGCGGGATTTTCGCAATTTTGCGAATAGAAAGATACGCCTGAGTACCGCAGATATGCCTCAAAACAACAGCCCATATGTTTTAAGCCGCGCTTCGAGGTTAATGTTCATGCGTCCCGCACGCCCAATGCGCATTCACGGCTAGATGCGCAAAGGTGCCTCCCGCGTGGATCGCCAGGCGGACAGCGAGGCTGGCCGCGACACTTYTTTCGAGTCCCCGGTCCGTCGCCCTTCGGCTAGTCCCCAATCCCAGTTCATAATAACGACCGCGGCGCGACGAATGGAACGGCGTGTGCCTGCATCTCTTATTTCGACGTGGAGAACGCAAATGCGTGACATCATCGACGGCTTCCTGCGTTTTCAGCGAGAGGTCTATCCGCAACGCGTTGAGCTCTTCAAGCAACTCGCGACGACGCAACATCCAAAGGCGCTGTTCGTCACCTGCTCGGACAGCCGCGTCGTGCCTGAACTCCTTACGCAACGTGAACCGGGCGAATTGTTCGTGATTCGCAATGCCGGCAACATCGTGCCTTCGTACGGTCCAGAACCCGGCGGGGTCTCGGCCACCGTCGAGTATGCGGTCGCGGTGCTGGGCGTAAAAGACATCGTGATATGCGGCCACTCCGACTGCGGCGCGATGGGCGCCATTTCGCGGTGCACGTGTCTTGACCATCTCCCGGCGGTTGCGAGCTGGCTGCGCCATGCGGATGCCGCCAAAGCCATCAACGCGGTGCACCATTTCGACACGCCCCGCGCCAAGCTCGACGGGCTCGTGCGCGAAAACGTGATCGCGCAACTTGCGAATCTGCGCACGCATCCCTCTGTGGCACTAGCCCTCGAGCAAGGACGACTGAATCTGCACGGCTGGGTGTACGACATCGAGGCAGGTAGCATCGACGCACTGGACGGCACGACCCGACGCTTCGTGCCGTTGGCCGAGTCGCCGACGACAGTTGCGGTGACTTCCCATCACCACAGAAGCGTATGACTGCGCCCTCCCTTCGCGCCAGTAGGAAGGTGCCAGGAATATCGTAGCGCAGGCGTGTACGGTGGCGGCCGAGTGTTAGCCATTCGACACGAAACTCCAGGATGTCCTCGACATTCGGTTCACACCGGCGAGACGCGTGAGCGTCCGCCGGCGTGTGCCGTCAGTCGGCGTTGACGGTGATGCGGCGCGACTTGGCCAGGAGGGTATTTCCCATACCGTCAACGCCAATCGAAAATTGCGCAGCGATGGAGGGGAGAATTGTAGATATTGCCGGCGGCCCATAGGTCGCGGCACGCTCGTTCTTCGTTCACCATCCAGCGTGTGTGTGCCTCCGCCGCTGCCAAGCTGCCCAAGCCATTCCCACTAGAAACGCCAGTGCCGGGGCGAAGATAGGCACAGCCGCACGAAGGACCACTCTACTTACCGTCATGGCCTGCTCTCTCGGTCGATTCATTGATCACGGTTGGGCGATGCTTCCAAAGCAGGGCCTCCACGCCTTCCAACTGCAACAGGTCCACGCCGGTGACGATCAATCTCGCGCAATCGCCAYCTGAGTCCTCGTGGGCCTCCGGGCTCTGAGCGCCTACGATTTCCACAATCAGGCTGCGAAGTGCGGGTAAAACTCCCTGCTCGCCCTCCTCGCCCACCGATTTCTGTGAAAGCTGGACGCTAACGGCGAGGCCGGGATAAGTGTCTCGCAAAGCCTGACAGGCACTGGCTGCAGAAGATTGATTAGAAAAGCTCGCCGTGATCGTGGACATTTCATCCTCCGTGCCCTGCGCATCGAAATTAACGATTCCTGCAACCACCATGCCAAGTCGCGCGCCTTCATCGTGTTCGCCTCCGACCGTGGATGGTCAAGCCTAACCCGCGCCGGCGGGCGGTTCAGGCGACTAGGGAATGAGGCCGGCCTGGCGGCAGCCCATAACCGCGTTATCGAACAGGCCGATGTCCCGGCGCCCACGCGCCACCAGTTGCGCGCCTTCGATGGCGGCAAACATCGCCAATGCGCGTTGGCGGCGCTTCTGCACGCCCGCAAGTGGATCGTCCATTTCCACCACTCGCATGAGCCACGCGATATTGACATCGGTAAAACGGCCCACTTCCGAGCGCACGGCCTCAGGCAGGGCTTCCTGTTCCGCTGCCATGATTCCACAGAGGCACATACGGTTGCCGTTCAGCAGCGCGGCCCGAAAGATCGCCACATACGCGTCGAGCAGTGCCGTCGGATCCTCGGAGGTCTTGAGCAACTGTTCCAGCATCTCCGCGCCTGAATCCGTGTACTCGCGCGCCAAGGCTGCGCCGAGATCTCCCTTGGTGGGGTAATGGTGATGGACGGCGGGTCCTTTTATGCCCAGCCGAGCCGCAATGTCGCGGAAGCTGAGCGCGTTATAGCCCTGCGCTTGGACCATTCCTCGGGCTATTTCTAAGATGCGTTGTTTGGTGTTTGTCGAAGCCATGCCGCATTGTACTAAATGACTTAGCGCTAAGTAAGCTTGACGCGGTGCGAATGAGCCTTTAGGATCTGCCTACTTATCAATAGGTAAGCCACCCAAGAACGCGCGCTACAGGCACAAAATGAAAATCTTCGACATCCCAGGCTTTCCTAATCCGCTGCGCATCCGCATCGTTCTCGCTGAAAAATCGCTGGCCGACCGCGTGACTTTCGTGAAGATCGATCTTCCCGCCGCCGAGCACAAGCAGCCAGCCTTCCTGGCCATCAATCCCACAGGCACCGTTCCGGTGCTGCAGTTGGACGATGGCACGTACATTGCAGAATGCACGGCCATCACGGAATACCTCGACAATCTCGATGGCAAGCCGGTGCTGACCGGCCGCACGCCAAAGGAGAAGGGCGTCATCCATATGATGCAGAAGCGCGCTGAGTCTGAACTGATCGATGCGGTAGGCATCTATTTCCATCACGCGACGCCCGGGCTAGGCGCCGGGTTGCAGCCCTACAAGAGTCCGGACTGGACCGGACGGGTGGAATGGGGCAATCGCCAGCGCGAGAAGGCCGAGGCCGGTATGCGCTACTTCAACGCGGTGCTGTCCAAGCAAGCGTATGTGGCGGGTGACRCGTTCTCGATGGCCGATATCACTGTGTGGGCGGGGCTTCTGTTCGCGGGCTTTGCCGAGATTCCGGTGCCGGCCGAATGCGTTCATCTGATGGCATGGCGGGCCAGGATGGATGCGCGACCATCGGTCAGCCATCCGGCCTGACCGCGTCTCCCTCCGGTTAAGTCGCGCCGGCGTTACTTCGGCGCGCCCAGCTGCGGGGGTCCACCCGGCGCCGTTGTGTCGTCGCTCTTAAAGGTGTATTGTGAATGCATGTTTTACCGGAATCCATCTGGTCAGATCGATTCCAGCTTAGTTTCCCCGCTAACCTTTAGGAGCAAGCAATGGATTCCCCCGCCGCCTCGGCCAACCTGGAACGGCATCGTTCCGCCGAGAATATGTCCGACCGTGTCGCTTTGGGCATCACACTGACGCTGCGGGTGCTTGCGGATACCTTCTTCGCCAAGCGCTATGGCAATCGTGCCATTGTGCTTGAGACAGTCGCTGCGGTACCCGGCATGGTGGGCGGCATGCTTATCCACCTACGTTGTTTACGCTGGATGGTGGCCGACCATGGCTGGATCCGCACCTTGCTCGATGAAGCCGATAATGAACGCATGCACCTTATGACGTTTGTCCAGATCGCCAAGCCGAGCTGGTTTGAACGACTGGTCATCCTGGCTGTGCAGGCCATCTTCTTTGTCGCGTTCTTCCTGCTGTATCTGAGCTCGTCACGTACTGCGCATCGCATGGTGGCGTACTTTGAGGAACAGGCTGTCATCAGCTATACGCTGTACCTCGCCGAGATTGACGCCGGTCGGGTAGAAAACATTCCGGCCCCGGCATCCGCCATCGCCTATTGGAATCTTCCCGAGAATGCTCGCCTGCGGGAAGTCGTCATTGCAGTCAGAGAGGATGAAATTGGTCACCGGGACGTGAACCATGAATTCGCCGATGCGCTGACTGCCGCCCCGATTCGGCAGACGGGCTGATCGTCCACACGCTTTCCTACTCCCCCCGCATCGTCCTCTTCGCTTCGCGCCGCAGGATCGAGACGAAYTTCACCAGCGTTTCATCCTGGCCGCCACGTCGCCACACCACGCCGACTGGGCCGAACGAGCCCACGTCGGTCAGGGGCAGGCGGCGTACCAGCGAGCGGGCCACGAGGTGCCGGGCCATGGCGCCCGAGCAGACKCCCAGATAATCGCTGGCATGGAGAATGGATTCGAGAACCATGACYGATCCTGTCTCCAATGCCGGCACGATTCCCGCACCGCCCCGCTCCAGCAGCGTGTTTTCCAGCCGCACGCGCATCAGCGTATCRCGCGGCGGCATGGCCCATGGATAGGCGTACAGGTCCGTCCAGTCGATCTGGGTGGCGTCCGAGAGCGGATGGTCGGGTCCGACCACGATCGCAATATCGTCTTCGAACAGCACTTCGTGCTCAAGCGTCGGCCCATAGGCGCGTGCATCGATCGAGCCCACGATCAGGTCGAATTCGCGCTCTTCGAGCTGGCTCAGCAGCCTGTTAAAGACACCCTCCGACACCTGGAAGGCCACGTTGCCTTCGTCTTTCTGGAACGCGAGGATGGCACGCGGCAGCAGATGGGCGATCCCCGCCGTCACACTCCCAATGTGCAGSCGCGACACCTCGCCTCGTTCGAGCGAAACGAGTTCGTCATTCGTCCGGCTGACTTCGCCGAGCACGCGCAGCGCCAGCTTGCGCACGGCTTCGCCCGCTGGCGTCAGCCGCATCTGCTTGCCCCGTAGCACGAGCCGGGCGCCGACCAGTTCCTCCATCTCGCTGAGCCAGTGCGAGACGGCCGACTGGGTCATGTGGAGCCGGTCGGCAGCCAGCGTCAGCGTCCCCGCCTCGATCAGTACCAGGAACGACTCCAGATGGCGCATGCGCAACCGCCGGGCCCACGCTACGGCGTCTTGCGGTGACTGCATGAGCATTTCCTCATAGTAGGTTCGTAAGTTTTCATTGGCGACGACCGGGAAGTCGCGGCAATAATGCGATAGCAGCGGCCGCACTGCAACCACGACACGACTGAAGATAAGGATACGACATGAGGAAAATCTCCACTCGGGGGACGATGCTGGCTGCCGCGCTGGCGCTGGGCGCCACGGGGCCGGCCTGGGCCTGCGGGGAGGCCGGTAACACCAGCCCGATCCGCCTGGTGGTCTCGCAGCAGGCCGGTGGTGGCACCGACACGCTGGCACGCATGTGGGCCGAAACCGCGCGGCGGGAACTGGGCACGACGGTCGTCGTCGAGAACAAGGCTGGCGCTGGCGGCGTGATCGCGGCGAAGTACGTGCTCGGCCAACCTGCCGACGGCTGCACGCTCTTCCTGGCCGGCGTGTCSCAGATGGTGCTCAACAAGTTCGCCTACGCGCCGCTCGCCTACAAGCCTGAAGTCGACTTCGCGCCGGTGGCAGTGCTGACGACCACGCCTTTCGTGCTGGTCGCCAATCCGCAATCCGGTATCCGCACCCTGCAGGACCTTGAGGCGATGGCGAAGGCCAAGCCCGACGCGATCAACTTCGCATCGTCGGGCAAGGGCAATTCCACGCACGTCATCGTGGAGTTGTTCCAGAAGAACCAGAAGCTCCGCATGACCCATGTGCCCTACAAGGGCGAGCCCGATGCCATCGTCGGGACGGTCAGCGGACAGACCCAGGTCATGGCGCCCACCGTCGCCACCGCCACGCCGCAGATTCAGGCCGGCAAGCTGGTTCCCTTGGTGCTGTTCTCGCCGAAACGCGTCCCCGAACTGCCTAACGTGCCCACCGCATCCGAGCTGGGCCTGACGGGGTTCGACGACCTCGGCTGGATGGGGATTGCTGCCAAGGCTGGCACACCGCCTGAAACGATCCGCCGCCTGCACGCCGCCTCGCAAAAATTCCTGACCGACAGCGCCGTGCTTCAGAAGATGAAGACGATGCAGGTGATCCCGATGCCGGGACCGTCGAACCTGCTGATGCAACTGACCGAACGCGACACCGCCCGGCTGCAGAGCKCGATGTCCGACGTCGATTTCAAGGCGAACTGACCATGAGCACGCGTGGAATGGTGGTGTGCCCGCAGCCGGAAGCTGCGGAATCGGGCGCGGAGATCCTGAAAGCCGGCGGTAACGCCATCGACGCCGCAGTGGCGTGCGCGCTCGCCCAGACCGTGGTCGATCCGCTGATGTGCGGTATCGCCGGATTCGGCACCGCAGCGGTCTACCTGCCCGGCAGCAACGTGCATGAGTATTTCGACTTCCACGCGACCGCGCCGGGCAATGCCCGACCGGACATGTGGGCCGACCTGCTCGAAGGCGAAGCCCGCGACGGCTTCGGCTTCTTCATCAAGGACCGCCTCAACGACATCGGCTATCAGTCCGTCGCCACCCCGGGCACGCTGCGCGGACTCGAGGCGATGCACGCCGCGCACGGCCGCCTGCCGTGGGCCGAAGTGGTCGCCCCGGCCGTCGACTGGGCGCGGCACGGCTACTTCGTCCGCCCCGGCATGTATGCCTTCTGGAACGACGACGCCACCTTGGGCCGCGCCAGCAACCGGGAGCGGCTGGCCTTCAGCGCATCGGGCCGTACGCTCTACTGCAAGGCGGATGGCAGTCCCAAATCCGTTGGCACGCCCATCGTCAATCCCGACATGGCCAACGTGCTGGAGCGGATCGGTCGCGTCGGTGCCGACGATTTCTATCGTGGTGAAATTGCTGCTGCGATCGTCGAAGACATGCAGCGCCATGACGGCCTGATTTCGAAAGCGGATCTCGATGACTATCAGGTGGTCCGACAAAAGCCGCTGTTCGGTCGATACCGCGACCGCGTCGTGGCGACGAACCAGCCCCCCGGCGGTGGCGCCATGTTGCTGGAGATGCTGCACGCGCTCGAACAGTTCGACCTGGCGGCCATTCCGCACAACTCGCCCGAGTACMTCACGATTCTGTGCGAGATCATGAAGCAGGCCACCGTCGACAAGGACCGCCATATCGGCGACCCCGCCTATGTCGACGTCCCGCTCGACTATCTTCTGTCGGCCGAGCGGGCGGCGGCAACGGCCGACGCGGTGCGTAGCGGGCAGCGTGTCGAAGTGACGCGCGTCAATCCGGGCCATGCGGTGCCGCGCGACACCACGCATCTCTCGGTGGTCGATGGCGATGGCAACTGCGTGTCGCTGACGCATTCGCTCGCCATGCCGGCCGGGGCGATCACACCCGGACTGGGGTTCATGTACAACGGCTGCATGGGCGTGTTCGATCCCCGGCCCGGTCGGGCTGGGAGCATCGCGCCGGGCAAGCGCCGCTTCACGTCGTCTTGCCCGACCATCGTGTTCCGGGATGGCAAGCCGGAGATCGTGCTCGGCGCGCCCGGGGGYACCCAGATCGCCATGGGCGTGCTGCAAGCCATCCTGAACGTGGTGGATCGCGGCATGACGATGCAGGAGGCCGTGTCGGCGCCCCGGTTCTCGTCGACCAGCAACGCCATCGACATCTGCAATCGGGTACCGCGGGCAGTGGCTCGGCAACTKGAGCAACGCGGCTACGAAGTCATCCGAAATCCCTACAACTACACCATCGGCTGGGTGCACGCTGTGCGACTCAGCGACGGCCGCCTGGAAGGCGGCGCCGACCCCGGACGCGATGGCGTCGCCTACTCGGTGGAATCGTTGATGTAGGGCAGATGCGSCGCGCTACCCAACCGTGGCGTACGCCAACGTCTTCGGCGTCTGGACGATCACYTCAGGCGCATCGCCAACAATGACGGTGTCGTCCAGACGRAAGCCGCCGAGACCGTAGACGTACAGGCCCGGCTCGGCCGAATAGACCTCCCCGGCCAGCAGTGCCCGCGTGTTGAATGCCATGTCTTCGGGGTACTCATGCAGCATGAGGCCCACCGCGTGGCCGGTCCTGTGGAAGACGAATTCCCCGCATCCCGCGGCTTCGATCACGGCCTGCGCGGCGGCATCCATATCGCAGACGCGCCGGCCGACYACGGCGGCGGCCACCGCAGCGTCCGTCGCCTGCGCGGCTACACGATAGAACTTCGCCTGCTCGTCGCTCGGCTGGCCGCAGAACCACGTACGTTCATTCTCGACGTAGAGCCCGTTCAGCCTCGGGAGTACGAGGTTGACGATGGTGTCGCCCTTCGCAATGCGCGCGCCGCAAGAGGCGCCATCGCCGTGCGGGGAAGCGGATGCAGCGCCGGTGAGGGTCCAGCACTTCAGGATCTCGAAGTCCTCGCCGGGGAACCGCCTCGCCGCTTCTTCCACCATSAGCGCCGCCATGGCGTGGTCCAGCTCCTGAACCAGACGGCCGGGGCGAATGTTCTCCCGGTACCGATCCTGGACCCAGTCGGTCAGGCCGGCCAACGCCCGCATGTTCTGGAGTTCCTCTTCATGCTTGACCCACCGGAGACTGCGCATCTCGGCAAGCGCCGGTCGCAACGTCATCTCGGGAAGGTGGCGCTGCGCCCCGGCCAGAATGGGATGCGGCACGTCCACAGCRATGCGCGACATCGCCAACCCCTTCTGGCTCAACAAGCCTGCTACCACCTCCGGCAGTTGCGACGGCAAGGCAAGACGGTTGGCCACACGCGGGTGCTCGGCATAGTAGGTCACGTCCGACAGCCAGACCGTGCCCTTCTCCGTGGCGAAGCGCATGTGGTTGGTGGAGAGCTCGTTCATYACCGCGAACGTRTCYCCGTTRCGCGGCACGACAACGAACACCGGYCGCTCCCAWGGCCASACATCGAGCTGGAARTTCGTTGCGTACTGGAAGAAGTCRGGCGTGCCGAACACCAGGGCATCCACGCGCAAGCGGTCCATCAGGCGTCGCATGGCCGACAGCCGGTATTCGTGTACAGCGTTGGTCAGATGAGGCATGTCGTGGCCTAGAGAGMGATGTTGAGACGGCGAATGGTGGGGCCCCACGCGTCGGCATCGCGCTTCATATAGCGCTCGACTTCCGAAGGCGGGCCCTTGATGGCATCCAGAAACTGGAATCCCAGCTTTTCCTTGAACTGCGGATCGTCAAGAACATGGTTGATATCCGCGTTGATCTGCTGGACCACCCCCGGCGGCGTGCCGGCCCGCGCCACGATCGCGTACCAGCCKGGCACCTCGACGTCGTAGCCCAGCTCCTTGAACGTAGGCACCGTCGGCAGCGCAGTCAGGCGCCGCTCACCGGTGACCGCCAAGGGCAGCAGTTTCTTGCCCACGATGAACGGCTGCACACCCGCCACGACGTTCATCATCACGGGCGTTTGTCCATTCATCAGGCTGGTCGATCCCCCCGTCCCGTTGAAGGGCACGTGCTGCATCTTGATGCCGGTGCGCTCCGCCACCAGTTCCATGGCGAGGTGCGTGGAGTTGCCGATGCCCCCGGACGCAAAGCTGATCTCGCCGGGCCGTGCCTTGGCCATGCGCACGAAATCCTGGAACGTTTGCACGTGCAGGGATGGAGCCGCGACGAAGACGAACGGCGAGTTGGCGAGCATGGCCACGCCAGTCAGGTCCTTGGTCGGCGAGTACGGCAGCTTCGGATAGAGGAAGGGATTGAAGGCCAGGTTAGACACGCCGGCAAAGAACAGCGTGTGGCCATCGGCCGGCTGCCCCAGTACGTACGAGATGGCCAGCGTGCCGTTGGCGCCTGGCTTGTTCTCCACGACAACCGGCTGCTTCCACGCCTGCCCGAGCTTCTCGGCCAGTGCGCGTGCCAACACATCGTTGCCCGTTCCACCCGCCTGCGGCACTACCAACCGGATGGGCTTGGTCGGAAAACCTTGCGCGCCGGCGGTGGCCGACAGCGCCAGTGACGCAACCGCCGCAGCAGTCCATCCCMATAACTTTTGCACGTTCATCTCGCACCCTGAAATCATCTGTTCGTCGCTACCGCTAGCGACGATGACCGAAATGTACCATGTGGTACACGATGGGRCGAAATTGGGGTTTACGCGAGCGCGCAACGACGGTGTCGGGTGAGAGTGCTTCGGGGGTCGGTCGGGGCTACGCGCCCTTCTTCGACTTTCCAGGCGAGGTCATCTTGCTGGCGAAGTACTTGAGCGCGGCCGTGGTGCCCTTGCGGTCGCCCGTCGTGATCAGGTCCAGCAGCAGGCCGCGAATCGTCGCCACTTCSACGCGTGCGAACAGCCGCGCYTCYTCCGCGCTGATGTGCATGGCTTGCTGCAATCGCTCGGCAATYACKGCGGTCCAGCTACCAATGACATCGTCAAGAAAGCCGCTGAAGCGTTCACGATCCCGGATRGCTCTTCCGTAGATTTCGAACAGCAACTGCATGATGGGCAGATAGCTCGACGCGGAGTAGCGCTCCCATGCCGCCACCAGGGTCGCTTCCGCATCCAGTCCATCCACGTGCAATTGCTCACGTGCCTGCTGCTCGGCATGCCGCACGCGGAACAGCAGTGCCTGCCAGAAGCCGTCAGCGGAGCCAAAGTAGTAGATGAGCATCCGGTGGCTGGTTCCCAGTGCATCCGCCACACTGCGCAACGACAGATCCCCAAGACCGTTCTCGAGAACATGCACGGTTGCCGCATCGAGCAATTGAATGGCCTGCTCGCTAGCGGAGCGGTCGGGCGGCGAGGCTTTGGTTTTTGGCATCCTTGGCTTCGGAGTCAGGAATAGGGCGCGGGGTGCAAAATGTACCATGCAGTACAAGACGGCAGCGCTCTCTTCATTCGTCGGCCTGGCCGCAGCGCCACGCTGATCGCTATCCAGCCTCGCCTTTCATCCCGATCTTCGTCACCAGCGCCCCGTAGCGTGAGGTTTCCGCTGCAACCAGCTCCGCGAACTGTGCAGTCGAGGCGCTCTTGCGAATCTCCCCGCCATTGGCCTTCATCGTGGCGTCCAGCTTGCCGCTGGCTTGCAAGGCGGCTACCGCCTCGAACAGCCGCCTGGCGATCGGGGCCGGCAGGCCCGCTGGCGCGAACAGTCCACTCCAGTTGTCGAGCACGAAGCCGGGCGGTAGCGATTCCGCCAGCGTCGGCACTTCCGGAAAATGTATGGAACGCGCCGCCGCGGACACSGCCAGCGCGCGCACCTGTCCCTGCCGGATCATCGGCGCGGCCGTGCTGAGCACAGGCATGCCGAACTGCGTCTGCCCGCTGATCATCGCGGTGAGGATTTCGTTGGCGCCCTTGTACGGGATGTGCACCGCTTCCGTGTGCGTGTCATGCAGCAGCGTTTCCACCGCCAGATGCGACACACCGCCTTTGCCGCCCGAACCATAGTTCAGCGCGCCGGGTCCCTTGCGCATCGCGTCGATCAGTTCGCGGGCCGACTTGTAGGGCGACGAAGCCGGCACGGCAAGCACCACGGGCCCGCCCGACAGCGCCGAGATCGCCGTGAAATCGCGCGACGGATCGTAGGGCGGTTCGCGATACAGGTGCACATTGATCACGTGCTGGTTGGCCAGCACGCCCAGCGTGTAGCCATCGGGAGCCGCCCGCTTCAAGGCGCGCGCGCCGATGATGCCGCCGGCCCCGCCGACGTTCTCCACCACCAGCGGTTGCCCCAGCACCGGCCCGAGTTCGGCCGAGATGGTTCGGGCGATGGAATCCGGCGCGGTGCCCGCGACAAACGGCACGACGAGCCGGATGGGCCGGCTGGGATACGGTGCGGCGGCCAGCGCCACGCGGCCAAACGTGCCGCCCAGCGCCGCGGCGCCGGCGGCGGCGCCTGCGCTGGCAAGCCATTGACGACGATTCATGGTTGTCTCCTGATAGGCGCGCGGTCTGGGCCGCGTCACCGGTCTGCGTTCAGGCAGCAGCGGGATCGAGGATCGCCTTGGCAATCGTGTTGCGCTGGATCTCGCTGGTGCCGGTGAAGATGCGGAACATGCGCAGCTTGCGCCAGGTCTGCTCCACGGGATGTCCGCGTGTCACGCCCACGTTACCGTGGATCTGCACGGCCTTGTCGGCCACTTCGAAACAGCGCTCGGACACGAACAGCTTGCAGGCGGCGGCCTTCATGCGCAGGTCGGCGCCAGCATCGGCCAGCATCGCCGTCTGCGCAATCATGCTCTCGCAGGCCCACAGCGCTGCCGCCATATCGGCCAGCATATGCTGGATGGCCTGGAAGCGCGCGATCGGACCGCCAAACTGCCGCCGTTGTCCCGCGTACTCGACCGATGCCTSGTACGCGCGCGTCGCCAGCCCGAGCATCGAGGGGCAATGCAGCAGTCGGTTCACGTTGATGCGCGACATGCCGAGCTTGAAGCCCCGCCCTTCCCCGCCGAAGATGTTGGCGCGCGGCACACGCACGTTCTCGAAACGGATATCCGCATCGATATGCTGGCCGGACATCGGCACGTAGGCCTGTTCGACGGTGACGCCGGGCAGGTCAAGGTCGACCAGCACTGCGGTRATCGCGGGCGGCGTGGTGCCTGCATCGGTCACGCACATCACGATGGCGAAGTCCGCGAACGGTGCCCCGCTGATGTAGTGCTTCTGGCCATTGACGACCAGATCGTCGCCATCTGCCACGGCGGTGGTCCGAATGCTCTGCGCGTCAGATCCGGAATGGGGTTCCGTCAGCGCGAAGCAAGTGGACTTCTCGCCCCGGATCACCGGGCGGAAGTAGCGCGCCACCTGGTCTGGCGTGGCGTACTTGAGCATATTGCCCACGCGGGGCGGGCCACCCAGATCGCCCAGCACGTGCGGTGCCAGTACCGCGCCGCTGGCGGCAAGGTCGGCCTTGAGCGCGCACTGCTCCTGGATGTTGAGTCCCTTTCCGCCAAGTTCTACCGGCAGGCAGGCGGCGTAGAGGCCCAGTTCGCTCGAACGGCGCCATACCTTGCGCAGCACCTCGCGCGGCCATGGGTCTTCAGTGCCCAGACCGAGCTCCTGTTCGAGCGGGCGCAGTTCATCGTCGATGAAGCGCGCCACGGCGGCCCGCGTATCGATCAGCACCGGATTGGTCAGATGGTCGAACATAAGCACTCCTCAGTTCACGCGGCGGCCGGCGCCGGCCCAGTACTGCTCGCGCACGAGCTTGCGGGCCAGCTTGCCGCTGGCGTTCTTGGGTAGTTCCGCCACGAAGTCCACCGAGCGCGGCGACTTGTAGTCCGCAATGCGCGCGCGGCAATGGCCGATCAGTTCGTTCGCGCTGGCCTGCCGGCCCGGCCACAACGCCACGACAGCCTTGACGCTTTCGCCCCAGGTATCGTCCGGCACGCTGATCACGCACGCCTCCATCACGTCGGGGTGCTGGTACAGCGTGGCCTCCACTTCGTTCGGATAGACGTTGAAGCCGCCCGAGATGATCATGTCCTTCTTGCGRTCGACGAGATAGATATAACCCTCCGCATCCACGCGGGCGAGATCGCCGGTATGGAGCCAGCCATCGACCAGCACCTCGCTGGTCAACGCCGGCTCGCCCCAATAGCCCTGGAACACGTCTGCGCCGCGAATCACCAGTTCGCCGATCTCTTCGCCGCTGACCTCCTCGCCGCGCTCGTTGACCACGCGGACTTCGGTCTCGCCCAGCGCGCGGCCGCAGGACGCCAGCCGCTCGGGGTATTCGTCGATGGCCAGTGCATGGTCGACCGTGGAAAGCCGCGTGACGCCGGACGTCGATTCGCTCGCGCCATAGCCCTGCGACAGCACCGGGCCGATGCGCTGCCACGCCTCGCGGATGCGCGCCGGCGCCATCGGTGCGGCGCCATAGGCCAGCGTCTTGAGGCTGCTCAGGTCGGCAGTGGCAAGCGTCGGCTCGGCCAGCAACATGTTGATCATCGCCGGCACCATGAAGACATGGGTCAACTGCAGGCGCGCGACCTCGGCCAGGAAATGCGCGGGCTCGAACTTCTCGAACAACACCAGCGTGGCGCCGAGGAACAGGTACGGCTGCATCAGCATGCCGGAGGCATGCGTGACTGGGCCGATCAGCGCGAGGCGGTCGCCGGGGCGCGCGGGCCGGTCCATGGTCAGGATCATCTTGCGCAGCGCCGCCAGCCGGTTGCCATAGCTCTGCATGGCCGCCTTGATCTTGCCCGTGGAGCCCGAGGAGAAATGCAGCACCGCCAGATCGTCGGGGTGCGGCGTGTAGTCGATCGCTGCCATGCCGCCACCGGCCACGAGCGACTCATAGTCACCATGGCCCGGTGCCMCGGTCTCGATGGCGAAGAAGTKCTCCACGCTGCCAAAGCCTTGGGTATCCCGCGAGTAGCCGGTATATCCGGGCCCCACGATCATCACGCGCGGCGTGCAGTTCTCCACCACGTCGGAAGCCTCGGCGGCGGTGAAGCGCGGGTTCAGCGCCGCCTTGACGAGCCCGGCCTTGTACAGCGCGCATTCAATCTCGACGATCTCGGGGCAGTTGCGTGACTGAATCGCCACGCGGTCGCCCTTGCGCAGGCCCAGCGCCAGCAGCGCGTTGGCCAGCCGGGTCGAACGGTCTTCAAGCTGGCGATAGGTCAGCACGCGGTCTCGGTACAGCACAGCGGGGTTATCGCCCCAGTAACGCGCCGCGCGCCTGAGGAAATAGGCGAAGGACATGGGTGTCTCCTTGATGGCTTGGTTTTTGTGCCCCCAGTCTGTAAGCTGCGGCCCATCACCACAATGAGGTAAGTGGCATGAAGCCATAACCATCAGGAATGCCATATGGAGACGCGGGATCTGGACTACGTGCTGGCAGTGGGCACGCACGGCGGAATCGGGCGGGCGGCAGACGCGCTGGGCATGACCCAGCCCGCGCTGACCAAGGCCATCCAGCGCGTGGAAGCGCAACTCGGCGTGTCGCTGTTCGAGCGCACGGCGCTCGGCATGCGGGTGACGCCGGCTGGAGCGGTGTTCCTGGAACGGGCGCGCCGCATCCGGCTGGAATACGAAGACGCGCTCAAGGAGATGCGCGGCATCCAGACGGGGGAACTGGGCTTGCTGCGGCTGGGCTATTCGCCGTCGATGCCAACCGGGCTGGTGCTCGGCGCGTGCCGCCAGTTGATCCGGGAGCGGCCGGTAGCCAGGCTGCGGCTGACAATGCGCGTAGCGCGCGAACTGATGGATCTGGTGGAGACCGGCGAACTGGACCTGGCCTTGGCTCCCCTGCCGCGCCAGCCCAACCCGGCGCTAGAGATGCGGGAACTGTTCACCGACCGCCTCGCCGTGGTCGCCGATGAGGCCCATCCGCTGCAGCAGCGGCGCAACCTCACGCTGGCCGATCTGGTCGGCCAGCAATGGATGCTGCCCAGCGCCCACGTATTGATTCGCCAACAACTCGAGGCCGCGTTTGCCGAGCTTGGCCTGCCACCGCCCATCCTGCGCGTGGAGACGGATTTCGGCAGCGCCACGCTGTTCGACCTCGTGCGCGGCACCGACATCCTGTGCATGGCCGCTGCCAACGGCAACAGCCGGATTGCCGGACTGCACCCGATCGCGCTGCGCGCCGATGCACTCGACCTGGGCCGCCGCGTCGGCGTGCTGTCGCGGGCGGGCGCCTACCTGTCCCCGCTCGCGAACCGGATGGTGGATCTGCTCGCCGCGAAGTCGGCGTGAGCGAATTCGCTGGCCAGTGGCAGCCGCTTCCGCCCCTATGCTTTGGCATAGGAGTCGATGGCTCTTCGAACAATGATGCGGATACAGACTGAGAATTGGCGTCCGACCTCCATCTGTCTAACATTCCGGCTATCAGTCGCACGTTTTGTTCGACATCCGGAGGAACCTCATGACCCCCMGCAATATATCCGCCCCCGTCGCCGCCACGCGTGCCGGGTTCGCCGTTCCGGCCTCTGCCATGGGCATTGTGCTCGGCATGGCCGGCCTATCGAACTGTTGGCGGGTCGCTCATACGCTATGGGGTGTCAGCGCGGAGATTTCTGACGCGCTCTTTGCGGTCACCACGCTCATCTGGGCCGTGCTCGTGCTCTTGTACGCCGCCAAGTGGGTGGGGCATCGTAGCGAAGCATTGGCGGAGGCACGACATCCCGTCGCCTGTTGCTTTATCGGCTTGATCCCGGTGGCCACGCTGCTGATTGCGGTCTGGCTACACGGTTACGTTCCAACGTTGGGGCGCGCYCTGATCGTSGTGGGCGTGGTTGCCCAACTGGCCTTCTCGACGTTCCGCAGCGGCGGCATGATGCGAGGGGGTCGCAAGCTCGGCGATACCACCGCGGTGATGTATCTACCCACCGTGGCGGGCAACTTTGTCTCCGCGATGGCCATGAGTTCGCTTGGCTGGATGGATCTCGCCAAGCTWTTCTTCGGCGCCGGCCTGTTCTCGTGGCTCGCGATCGAGTCGATCCTCACCTACCGACTGCATCTTGGCGACGAACTGGCCACTGCGGTGCGACCGACACTGGGTATCCAGTTGGCGCCACCGGTAGTTGGCGCGGTGGCATACCTTGCCGTCACAGGTGGCAGCCTGGACTGGCCCTTCTACGCAATGTTCGGTTATGGCGTCCTGCAGCTACTGTTCCTGGCGCGGCTCGCAACCTGGTTTTCGGCGGCGGGCGCGACACCGGGCTTCTGGGCGTTCAGCTTCGGGGTCACCGCGCTGGGGCTGTCCTGCATGCGCGCCGCGACCATCGCACCTGCTTCTCTATTCGCGAACSTCGCATTGCCCCTGTTCGTCTTCGTCAATCTCTTTGTCGGCGCGCTGTTCCTGATGACACTGCGCCTGTTGCTGCAAGGTCGTCTGTTCCGTCGCACCACTTAACCGGCAGTCACGAAAGCGCGCCCAGGACCGCAAACGCGGTTCTGGGCGTTGCGCCTGCCTTGCCTCGGCTAGCTACGCTCGAGGACTATCTTCCCGACGGTCTTGTTGCTCTCCAGCGCTGCATGSGCACGACGGAGGTTTTCGGCCGTGATATCGCCGTAGTGCTCGCCAACCGTGGTCTTCAGCACACCCTCATCGAGCAATGCCGCCACGCGCCCGAGCAGCTTGTGCTGCGCGATCATGTCGGCGGCCCGGTACATCGACCGCGTGAACATGAATTCCCAATGCAGCGAGATCGACTTGCGCTTRAGCGGCATCGCGTCCAGCGTTGCGGGATCGTCGATCAGCGCCAGTTGTCCCTGGGGCTTGAGCAGGTCGACGATCTGGGCGTAGTAGCTGTCCGTGTGCGTCAGGCTGATGACATGCTCGACCTGAGGCAGCCCCAACGCCGCCAGTTGCGGCTGCAGCGGCTGGCTGTGGTCGATCACATGGTGCGCGCCTCGCTCGCTCACCCACTTCCGGGTCGCGGGCCGGGAAGCCGTGCCAATGACCGTCACGCCGGTGAGCCTGCGCGCCAACTGGATCAGGATCGAGCCGACACCACCGCTCGCGCCGATCACCAGCAGGCTCTGTCCCTGGCCGCCACCCTCGGGGATGCGCAGCCGATCGAACAGCAGCTCCCACGCCGTAATGCTGGTCAGCGGCAGCGCCGCAGCCTCGGCGGGCGCGAGCGAAGTGGGCCGATGCCCCGCAATCCGTTCGTCGACAAGGCCATACTCGGCGTAGCTGCCCTGGCGCGTGATATCGCCGGCGTACCAGACCTTGTCGCCCACCTTGAAGAACTCCACCGCAGCGCCAACGGCCTCCACCGTGCCGACGGCGTCCCATCCCAACACGCGCGGCGCGCCCGGCTGCACACCGAGGCGTAGCTTGCTGTCCACCGGATTCACTGCAATCGCCTCGATCCGGACCCGCAGATCACGGGAATCCGGTTCCGGCCGCGGGAGGTCCACCTCGTACAAGGCACGCGGATCCTCGATGGGTAGCCCGGCCTTGTCGTAAACAATCGCTTTCATTCTGCTTGACTCCTCGATAGATAGAACAGGCTACGCGCCGCGCAGGAACTCGCGCACGTGCGCGACGTAGGTGGGGGCATACTGGAAGAGGGCCCCGTGACCGGCGTTCGGATAGACGATCAATGTCGCATCTGGCAGACCCTCCGCCAGCACAAAGCTGTTACGCGTAGGGATCATGGTGTCGTTGTCCCCATTGGTCACGAGCACGGGATGCGAAATCTTGCCGAGCTTGCCGGTGACGTCACCCTCCCAGTTCGCCCAGGCGATCATCGCGCCAAGTTGCGCCGGCGCAACCTCGGTGCTGGCCGGCAGGTCCGGCTCGCCGGTTCGCGATGCAAGGCGCTCCAGGAAAGCTTGCGCAGCGGCGGTGCCGGCGGGCGTCGCCGGGAAGAAGAGGCGCTTGAGTTTTTCCGGCATCGGCATCTCGCCATCCGTGTAGATCGCAACCAGTTCGGGACGATCCATGCCGGCACCCTCGCCGCCCTGCGGCGCACTGCCCGACAGGATCACACGCGCCACCAGTTCCGGTCTGGCGATCGCGATATCCTGCGCGAGAAAGCCGCCGAGCGAGTAGCCCAGGATGTGGCACTTGCGGAGTGCGATGGCGTCGGCGAACCGCAGGACATGCCGGGCCATGGCCTCGATGGTGGCCGGCACGGCACCGCCGGAGCGTCCCACCCCCGCGTTCTCGAAGAGGATGATCTCCCGGTCCGCGGACAGCGCGTCGATGATCGCCGGGTCCCAGTTGTCGAGCGTGCCAGTGAAATGCTGGAGGCAAAGCAGGGGGAAGCCGCCGTTTGCGTTGCCGAAGCGCCGATAGGCGTAGCGGACGCCCTCGGCTTCGGCATACTGCGTCGGGGCATTGGATGAGGTTACGGGTGTCATGCTSGTGTCCAGTGTTGTTCAGCCATCGTTGTCATGCCGCCGCGGAGCCGTCGTACGCGGGCATGACCAGCACCGCCCGGAACCGGACATCGGCACGCATCATGCGGTCGTAGGCTGCCTGCGCCTGCTCCAACGGGAAGGTCTCGATCATGGGCCGGATGCCCTGCAAGTTGGCAAAGGCCAGGGTCTGCTCGTTGTCGAAGACCGTTCCCGTGAGAGCGCCTACCACCGCACGCGCGCCGAACACGAGGTCCATTGCCGTCAGCGAGATGGGGTCGCCCGGGACGGCCACGACGACCAGCCGTCCGCGCGCCGCCAGGCCSGGAACGAGCGCCGACATGCCGGCGCCCGTAGGTGCCGTTCCCAACACCACCTTGGCCCCGCCGAGACTGCGCAGCACGGCCACAGCGTCYTCGCTTTCCGAGTCGATATAGCGATGGGCGCCCAGCTCGGCCGCCARTTCCGCCTTGTCGGCGCCACGCGCAATCGCCACGGTATGGAAGCCCATCTTGCGCGCGAACTGCACCGCGAGATGGCCGAGGCCGCCCAGTCCATGGACCGCCACCACGTCGCCGGCCCGCGCATTGGCGTTACGCAAGGCGTTGAAGGTGGTCAGGCCGGCGCACAGCAGCGGAGCCGCCTCGGCAGCGTCGAGTTCTTCCGGCACACGTACCAGCCCGCGCGCTTCGGCGAGCATCCGTTCGGCGTAGCCGCCATCCGTCGTCATGCCCGTAATGACCGGGCTCTCGCAGTTGACGATATCGCCCTGCCGGCATGACGGGCAGCTACGGTCTTCGCCGGCCAGGAAGCCTACGCCCACGCGCTGGCCGATGCGCCAACCATCGACACCATGGCCCAGTGCCTCGATCCGGCCCACGACCTCGTGGCCGGGCACCATGGGCCGCTCCGGGTCGGCGGGAGCGCGCCCCACCGTGGCGCTGTCCGAGTGGCAGACGCCGCACGCTTCCACGCGGATACGGACCTGTCCGTGTCCAGGCTCGGTCACCGGGCGATCGATCAGCGCCAGCTTGCCAGGCGCCACCACTACGGCGGCGCGATAGGTTTGCGTTGCAGTCATGGTTGCGCCCTCACTCGAAGCGGAAGTCCGACAGATCCACGCCCACGATCAGCGGCTCCGCCATCGCCAGGTTCTCGGGCGTGCGCGGGTAGATGCGCATGCGCGTCGGCATGCGAATGCCCTGCACCTCGACATAGTCGGAAAGGTAGCGGGCGGCGGCGTTACGGCCCTGGATGTCCACCTCGTAGTCATGACGGCGCAGCAGGCCGTCCGCGTCGAAGTAGTAGGTCTGCTCCGCGCTATGCGTGGCCACGGCATCGGGGAAGGTCACACGCAGACGCCGCCAGGAGAGGCCGTCCACCACCCACGGCTCGATCTCGGTGGCACGCACGCCGGGGTGGCGCAGCACGAATGGCGACGTCAGATACGTCCACATCGTGTAGCCAGCGAAGTACGCCAGTTGGGCATTCGACCAGGGGGTCTCAAGCTCGAAGCCGGCGAATGAGGCACGGGGGTTCGAGAGGGTCTCGACCGGCGTACCGTCCGGTTGCAGGATCTCCACGCGCGCCGGCGTGAAGACCGAGTGGTTCGTGGTCGGTGCGAAGGGTTCGTGCGACACCCGTTGTGCGTGAAGGTCGACGGTCACGCGTGAATCCGTCAAGACCCCTTCACGTTGCTTCAGCGTCCACAGGACACCCGTGTGGTGCAGGCGCGCCGACACGCGCTGGAAACCCTGGAAGCGTTCGAGGCCACCCGCGGCCTCGATGGCGAAACTGATCAAATCCGACATGCTTTACCTTTCTGAAGACGAAACGATCCACTTCGACGCTGACGCGCGAAGGTGGGGAAATGGTGCGACCGGCGCGCCGTGTGCCGGTCGGTATCCGCTAAGCGTGGGTATCGATGAAAGCGGCCACGTGCCGAGCAGCCGCAACAGGAAACTGGAGGTGGGGACCGTGCCCGGCGCGCGGGAACGTCACCAGGTGGAGGGTCGGCAACTGGTTGTTCAGCGCATACCAGTTCTCGACCGGGAACACGATGTCGTGATCGCCGCCCACATGCAGCACCGGAATGTGCGTGGACTTGAGCGCGTGAAGCACGGCTTCGACCGGGAAGGCGGGGTTCCGCGGCCCATCGCCAAGTTGGGCGCCGGCCCATTGCCATGGCACCTCGGGGCTGACGTCGGCTTTGCGCGCGGCGAGCCGCTCTGCGGATTGCCTGGCCGCCTCCCGGCTCTCCGGAGAGGCCGGCTCGAAGAACAGGCTGACGAAATCGTCGAAGTCGTTCTCGCGCTTGGCCAGCGTATAGAACAGCGCCTCGCCCGGTTTGGCCAGCTCGCCCGGCGGTGTCGTGGCGAGCAGCACGGCGTGGCTGACGAGCTGAGGCGCCAGTGTCATCACGAGTTGGGCAGCAATACCGCCGACCGACCAACCGCCGATGATGACCTTGCCGAGGTCTAGCGCGGCGATCAGGTCGATCGCATCACGGGCCAGCGACGCAGGCTGATAAGTCGGCTCACCGGTGGATTGCCCCATGCCACTGTAGTCGAACACGGTCACCTGGAAGCCCTGGCTGGCCAGGGAATCGAGGAAGAGAGGATCCCAGGCGTCCATGGTGCCCCGGAACCGCACGCAGAGCACGACCGGCTTTCCACGCCCGAAGGTGCGATAGGCGAGGCGCCGTCCCGGCACGTCGGCGAACCGGGTTTTCGCGGTGAGGCTTGCCGAGACTTCGGCCGTTGAAGCATTCATTGAGTCCAACCTTGCATGACCATCGATGCACTGTGAGGCACGGATGCCAGGCCTTCATGATTCCCGCTCCGCAGAAAATCTCAAACGACATTTATCGTGAGGTTTTCGGACATGCGGACCCTGAATGCCGTGCCGCGCCCTCCCAATCGCGGCGCTTTCGATGCGCGCCGCGCCAGCATCAAAACTAGCCGCAAAGCCAGACCGGATAAAGCGTGGACGCCTGAACAGTACATCCGTGCGGGCCGAACAATGGGTCTCCAATGCCGCGCTGACGCCAGTTTCCCGCACGTTTCCGGGGCATGACACGTTCACTTCGCACAGGGGGGATATGCGACAATCGCCGCGACCTTGAAGACAGAAACACAACGCTGTCATCGCGGTTGGTGCGTTTTTTAAACCCGTGAAGTGAAGCATGTCCATGGATGCCAAGACACAGGACGCGACGTCAGTCGTCTACATCGTCGACGACGAGGAATCGACCCGCTCGTCATTGACCAACCTCCTGCGTTCCGTGGGATTCACCGTCCGCAGCTTCGAAGGGACAGCGGCGTTCAAGGCATCGGCGAGCGCGAACGTACCGGGCTGCCTGCTACTCGATGTTCGCCTGCGTGGAGAGAGCGGATTGTTCTTTCAGCAGCAGGAGAAGGCGAACCACCGGATGCCGATCATCTTCATGACGGGATATGCCGACGTGAGCATCTGCATCAAGGCGATGAAGGCCGGAGCTGCGGACTTTCTTCTCAAGCCATTGGCAGAGCAGGATGTCATCGACGCCGTGACGGCCGCCCTGGCATTGGACAAGACCCTGCTCGATGCGGATCACGCGCGCAACAAGCTGGCGCAGCTCTATGACTCGCTGACCGCGCGCGAGCGCGAGGTGCTGGCCTACGTGGTAGGCGGCGCGCTGAACAAGCAGATCGCTGCCGGCATCGGCATCAGCGAAGTCACTGTCAAGGTGCATCGTGGCACTGCCATGCGGAAAATGAAATCGAACTCCGTCGCCGACATCGTGCGCAAGGCGCAGATGCTTGGCATCGAGCCGATGTGGCGCTGATCAGGGCCGCCGCGCCTGTCCTTGCACGCCCGGCAGCGTAAAGCAGAGCGTCGCGCCCTCGCCTCCCATCGACTCGGCCCAGATGCGGCCGCCGTGGGCCTCGATGATCGACTTCGAGATGGACAGGCCCAGGCCCATGCCTTCGGCCTTGGACGTCGCGAAGGGCTGGAACAGCCTCTGGAACGCTTCAGCGTCGATACCCGGCCCGGAATCGGCCACCTTGAACCGAATGCTGTCCTCGCCTTCCGGCTCCGCCTGCACGGCGAGACGGCGTACCGGCGCATTCGTTCTCGCTTCGATGGCGTGGATACCGTTCAGTAGCAGGTTGCCCAGGACTTGCTGCAGCTGCAGACGGTCCACGAACACTCGCAGGCCGGCATCCACGTCAGTTTCCACGACGATGCCCTTCGCCTCCGCTTCAGGCGTGATCAGGAAGATCGCCGACGCCACCACTTCGGCCGCCGACTGCAACCTGGCCTGCGGCGGCGTATGTGTCATGAAACCGCGCAGCTTGTGGCAGATCTCGGTGGCGTCGCGGGCCCAGCGCGCTGCGTCGCGCACGGATGACTTGGCTTCCTCCATCTCCGGCTGGTCGCGCTCCAGCCATCGGGCTGCGGCTTCGATCGACGTCCTGGTCGCGGACAGCGGCTGGCTGATCTCATGCGTGATCGACGCCGCCAATTGTCCGATCAGTGCAATGCGTCCGGCGCGTGCCATCTCGGCGCGCATCGACTGCAGGCGGCTGATGTTCTCCTGGTACTCGGAGATGTCGAACGCGAAGAACTGCAGCCGCGCATAGCGGGCAGGCTGGGCCGGCAACGAGCAGCGCCATACGATGGGGATCGTCCGTCCGGTCAGCGACGTCAGCGTGCGCTCGCCCTGACAGGCTGTCGCGCCATCGAACATCGCCTTGAGTACCTTCGAGTTGCTAAGCCGGCTGGCGGGAAGCAGGTCCCTGGCCTTCGCGAAGAAAGATGCCCGGGAGTCCGCATCGAACAACGCCAGCGCGGCGTCATTGGCGTCCACGAAAACGTGATGACGATCGCGCAATTCCTGGATGGCCATCGGATTGGCGTCCAGATAGGCCTCCAGATCCGTCACGCCCTCCGCCTTGCGCGCGTCAACCCATTGCCGGATCCCGGACCAGTCCTCGATCAGGATGGGAATCGGCGCGAAGCGAAAGGTCTCATCCCCAGGATGGCTACACGATGCCAGGCGTGGACAGGCGTCGGGGTCGATTGCGATCTGGGGCGTGGAAGCTTCGGGGCTGGGATGGATCATGGAAGACGGATATGGGCGGCAGGTCACGCGGGCGCCATGGCAATCATGCCGGACCGTGGATGTACCGGCATCTATACGAACGTATAGTCTGCCGCCCTGTGGGCCTTGAAGCTACGGCGCCACCAGCCCCGAGGCCGGAGGCTTCTTCGGGACAAACCCGATGTGCCATGGCGTACGTGCCGCGATACGTCCGTATAAGTGTCCCCGGCACCGCGATTGCGCTAATGTCCGGRCGAGAGACCCTTCGCCGCGTTGCGCTACCGATATGTCGTGTCAGTCCTGACGCCCGTGCCTGCCAAGATTGTCTGTGTCATCGATGATGAACCGTCCGTCCGGAGTTCCACCGGCGCGCTGATCCGCGCGCTGGGTTGGGGCGTCTCCTTTTTCTCGTGTGCCGAAAGCTTCATCGCCCATCCGAGCAGCACCGCCTACGACTGCCTGATCTGCGATATCGCGCTGGAAGGTATCTCCGGCCTCGAACTGCTGCGACGGTTCCGTCATGCGGGGCACGCAACACCGTGCATCTTCGTCACCGCCCATGGCACGCCTCGAAACCGTTCCGAGGCCATGCAGCTCGGTGCGGCATGCATGCTCGACAAGCCGGTGGATCCTGATGAGCTGGTCGACTGGATGTCACGCATCCTGGGTTCGATACCCTGACGCGACACGCGCCCGGCCCGTGCCGCCACGTTGCGCACGGTTATACGAACGTGTCGCCCACCATGCGCCAATCGCGACTATTGCGGGCGTGCTGCCGTCCCTACACTCGACGGCATCACCAATCGAGCTGATGCACAGGGGAAACCGGCCATGGAACGCATGCTGCAAGCGATGGAGGTATTTGCGCGGATCGTCGAGTGCGAGAATTTCACGCGTGCGTCGAGTCTTCTCGGCATACCGAAGGCCTCGGCGAGCTTGCTGATCCAGCAGCTCGAAGTCCATCTGCAAGTGAAGCTGCTGCACCGGACGACGCGCCAGGTTCGACCCACCCCGGCCGGCATGACCTTCTACGAACACTGCCTCAAGATACTCCTCGCCATCACCGACGTGAAATCCGTGATCGGGTCCAGCGCGGGCAAGGCGAGCGGCAAGCTGCGTGTGGAGCTGCCGGGCGATATCGCACGCCAGCTGATGCCGCACMTGACCCAATTCCGGCATGAGTATCCGGACGTCAGCCTGCAGATCTCGACACCGCGGCACGCCTCGAACCTGATCCGCGATGGCATGGACTGCGCGATCAGGCTGGGCGAACTCGAGGATTCCTACAGTTTCAGCCGCCGGATAGGGAGCTACCGCCTGATCACCGTGGCAAGCCGGCTCTATCTGTCGCGGCATGGATGTCCTGCCAAGGTAGAAGACCTGGCGGGGCATCGCACGGCTCACGCCGCACAGCACGGTGCCGGCCGCCCTTGGGAGTTCGCGTTCGAGCTTGGCGGCCGCCACACGCGGCATCCTGTGCCGGAGTCCATCGCCTTCGACGACATGGACCTGCTGTTGCACTACGGTCTCCAGCATGGTGGCGTCATTCAGGTCTGGGATGCGGTGGCACGACCCTATCTGGCCAGCGGCCGGCTCGAGGAAGTTCTCGCCGATTGCCGACCCGGCGTCCTCCCGATTCACGCCGTCCACTCGTGCCGAACGCGGGAATCCATGTCGCTGCGCGTGTTCGTCGACTGGCTGTCCGCCGCGCTCGAAGCCGAGCATTGAGCCGGCGGTCAGGATCGCCTGGCACCATTCCCAGTCTCCACGATGCCGCACGTACATTTCGCTTGACATCTATAATCCGGGTTTTCAGGCAGCGGTAGGGGTGGAAAGGATGCATCGGATCGGCTACTTCCTGACAGATGGCTTCCAGGTCATGGCCATCGGCACCCAATCGGTGTTCGAGTTCGCCAACGTCGTGGCGCGTGAGCGTGTCTACAGCGTGACGAACTACTCTCTGGATGGCGGCGAGGTGCAAGCGTCCCTCGGCGTTTCCGTCAAGACGACACCCGTGCATGCGAGCACCGAGGCCGACACCTGGATGATCAGCGGCATCGTCGATCCGACCCAACGCACCAGCACCGCCCAGGAACTGGATTTCGTGCGGACGGCGTCGGAGCAGTCGCGCCGCACGGCGGGCCTCTGCACTGGGGCCTTCGTGCTGGCAGATGCCGGCCTGCTCGACGGCAAGCGGGCGACCACACACTGGGCGTTCGCCGAGGCGCTGCAGGCGCGCTGCCCTGCTGCGCGTATCGAGCCTGACCATATCTTCGTGGCGGATGGCGCCATCTGGACGTCCGCCGGCCTGACGGCAGCGATGGACCTGGCCCTCGGGCTGGTCGAGAAGGACCTGGGCAGCGAGGTAGCCACCAAAGTCGCTCGCGTCATGGTGATGAACCAGCGGCGCGCGGGCGGCCAGCCCCAGCAGTCCGAGCTGCTCAAGCTCGCCCCCAAATCCGACCGCATCCAGACGGCGCTCGAATATGCGCGCCAGCACCTGTCGCGGCCGTTACGCATCGATGAACTGGCGCGGGCCGCACATCTCAGCACGCGGCAGTTCCAACGCATCTTCCAGTCCGAGACGGGCCACTCCCCGGCGAAAGCGGTTCAGCAGCTTCGCATCGAAACGGCACGCACCATGATCGAGCGCGGGCGCCATTCCCTGGAAGTGATCGCGCGGGAAACTGGCTTCCGCGATCGCAATCATCTGCGAGAGGTCTTTGTTCGCACCTATGGCGCAAGCCCGCAAGAATTGCGCAGGGATGCCAGGACGCTGATCGCCGCCTAGCGAGCGTGGCGGCAGGCGATCCCCCTCAGCCCCGCAACGTCACCGAAGGCAGCTCCCCAAACTCCCGCTGGTACTCGCGCGAGAACAGGCTCAGGTGGGTGAAGCCATGCCTTAGGGCGATGGCGGATACCGCGCCCCGTTCCAGGGTGGCGCGCTGGAGGTCCGCGCGCGCGGCCTGGAGGCGCAGCACGCGCAGGTATTCCATCGGCGTGGTGTTCTTGGCCTTGCGGAAGCCCAGTTGCAGGGTGCGCTCGCAGACGCCGCAATGGGCGGCCAGCGCGCCCAGCGTGATTGGCTTGTCGAGGTGGGCGCGCAGGTAGCGGATGGCGCAGCGCACGTAGGCCGGCAGGGCGGCGTGGAAGCCGCGCGGGAGCAGGCTGCCGTCATGGCCGAACTGGTCCACCAGCAGCGTGCCGAGGATCAGCCGCTCGATGGCGGCGTCAGTGGCCGGCAGCGCGGCGCCATGCGCGCGGGCGTCGAACTCGGTGCGCAGCCACGCCATCATGGCCTGCCAGCGCGSCGTATCCRCSGCGTGGAAATCGAAGACSAGCGGCGCCGGCGCGTCGAAGCTGAAGCATTCCAGGAACGCCGCTTCCAGCGCCTGCCGACGGATAACCACACTGAAGCGCTCGCAGTCGGCATCGGCCTGTAGCCGCACCGGCAGCGAGGGCGAGAACACGCGCACCGCGCCCACCGGCATCTCGTCGGCGCTGCCCTCCATCATCAGCCGGCAGCGGCCCGCCGTCACGGTCTGGATCACGAACTCGTCCTTGCCGACGCGCGGCTCGATCTCCATCGCCCGGCCATAGCGCGTGGTGGCCAGCGTCAGGTGACCGATCTGGCACGTGCGCAGCTGCACGTCGGGCGTCGCGTCTTCGGCRTTTCCGACGCTTTCCCCTACATCGAGCCGCGTGGGCCCGAACACCCGCGCGGAGAGCGACTGCACGTGGTCCAGCGCCCGCGCGCGGCCAGCGTGGGCCGTGTTGCCTGTCTGCGATGCGGCGCGCTGCGTCATGGCACGTCTCCGGTGAGGTGCGGCCATCGTAGGAGCCACGCTCCGCTCGGGCAAGTCAGGGAAACCCGCTGTGCCGTGCCCCTGTCCGGATCTCGCGCGGTTTCGTTTCGATGCTGGCGGCTTCGTATCGATGCTACGGCCGCCGCGCCGCGCTCGCTACTGTCAGGGCAGGCGGCCACGCGGCTGCCGGCGGCAGCACGGCCCGACCACGATCGGCCGGCCCGCCCTTCCAACATGGCAGGAGACAACCCCATGCAACCCCCAATCCACCCCGTCGACCAGATGCTGCCCGCCCGGGCGATGGTCTCGCTCGGCTTCCAGCACATGCTGGTCAGCTACCTCGGCGCCATCGCGGTGCCCATGATCGTGGCCGGCGCGCTCAAGATGACGCCTGCCCAGACCACGCTGCTGATCAGCACCGCGCTGTTCACCTCGGGCATCGCCACGCTGCTGCAGACCGTGGGGTTCTGGAAGTTCGGCGTGCGGCTGCCGTTGATGCAGGGCGTGGCGTTCGGCTCGGTGGGGCCGGTCATCGCCATCGGCAGCGACCCCGCACTGGGCTTCAACGGCGTCTGCGGCGCGGTGATCGGCGCCGGCATCCTCACGCTGTTCCTGGCGCCGGTGATCGGCCGGCTCAAGCGCTTCTTTCCGCCGGTGGTGAGCGGCTGCATCATCACTGCRGTGGGGCTGTCGCTGTTCCCGGTGGCCTACCAGTGGACCGGCGGCGGGCACGGCGCCAAGGAGTTCGGCTCGCCGATGTTCTTCGTGGTGGCGTTCGGCACGGTCGCGCTGATCCTGTTCGTGAACAGCCACGGCGGCAAGCTCGTGCGCAGCCTGGCGGTGCTGATCGGCCTGCTGGTCGGTGGCGTGGCGGCGTGGCTGCTCGGCATGGGCAATTTCGACGAAGTGGCGCGCGCGCCGTGGTTCACCCTCGTCACGCCGTTCGCGTTCGGGCTGCCGACCTTCAACGCCGGCGCCATCGCCACCATGGTGATCGTGATGGTGGTGCAGATGGTCGAGTCGATGGGGTTGTTCGTGGCCATTGGCGACATCGTCAAACGGCCCGTCACCGAGCGCGAGGCCACCAACGGCCTGCGCGCCAACGGGCTGGCCAGTGCCATCGGCGGCATGTTCGCCGCGTTCCCGTTCATCGCCTTCATGGAGAACGTGGGCCTGGTGATCGTCACCGGCGTGCGCAGCCGCTGGGTGGTGGCCACCTGCGGCGTGATGCTCTGCGCGGTGGCGCTGGTGCCGAAGATCGGCGCGCTGTTCTCGTCGATCCCCTCGGCCGCGCTCGGCGGGGCCACGCTGGTGATGTTCGGCGTGGTGGTCGCGGCGGGCATCCGCACGCTCGGCCAGGTGGACTACGAGCGCAAGCCGGCCAACCTCAGCGTGGTGGCCATCACGCTGGGCTGCGCGTTGATGCCGGTGATCATGCCGTCCCTGCTCGCCAAGCTGCCGGCCGCGCTGCAGCCGTTCGTCCACAGCAGCGTGATCATTGCCTGCGTGGTGTCGGTCTTCCTCAACCTGCTGCTCAACGGCATCCCGGCGCGCGACGAGGAGCCGGCGCTGGCCGTCGCGCCCGAGCACATCCCGGAGATGTAAGCCATGACCCCTCCCCTCTCCCCTTCCCCGCAAGGCAACCTGCTGGTGCGCGGCGCGGCGGCCGTGATGACCGGCCGGGCCGGCGCCGCGGCACGCGYGGGCGCCGTCGACATCCGCATCCGTGATGGGCGCATCGCCGAACTGGCGGCCGGGCTCGTGCCGGGCGCCGACGAGACGGTCATCGACGCCACCGGCTGCGTGGTCTAYCCCGGCTGGGTCAACACCCACCATCACCTGTTCCAGAACCTGCTCAAGGCGGTGCCGGCGGGCATGAATGCCGATCTCCAGGCATGGCTGGCGAGCGTGCCCTACCCCCGGCTGGCGCGCTTCACGCCCGAGCTGTTCCGCACGGCGGTGCGGCTGGGCATCGCCGAGCTGCTGCTGTCSGGCACCACCACCTGCGCCGAYCAYCACTACCTCTACCACCACGGCCACGGCGCGGARACCGGCGACGCGTTGTTCGAGGAAGCCGAAGCGCTCGGCATGCGGCTGGTGCTGTGCCGGGGCGGTGCGATCCAGTCGGCCAGCGACCATCCCGGCATGCGCGCGACCGCGCTGGTGCCGGAGACGCTCGACGAGATGCTCGGCGATATCGAACGCCTGAAAGCCCGCTACCACGACGCCGCGCCAGACGGGCTGCGCCGCGTGGCCGTGGCGCCCACCACGCCCACGTTCTCGCTGCCGCCCGTGCTGCTGCGCGAGGTAGCCGGCTTCGCCCGTGGCATGGGGCTGCGGCTGCACACGCATCTGTCGGAGACCGACAACTACGTGCGCTTCTGCGCGGAGAAGTACCGCTGCACGCCGGTGCAGTTCGTGGCSGACCACGACTGGCTCGGCCCKGACGTCTGGTTCGCCCACCTCGTCACCGTCACGCCGGACGAGATCCGCATGCTCGGCAGTACCGGCACCGGCATGGCCCACTGCCCGGTCAGCAACGCGCGGCTCGGCAGCGGCATCGCGCCGGTGCGGGCGATGGCCGATGCCGGCGTGCCGGTGTCGATCGGCGTGGATGGCGTGGCGTCGAACGAGTCCGGCAGCATGGTGCACGAGGCTAATTTCGCTTGGYTGGTGCACCGGGCGCTCGGCGGCGCGACGCAGACCCGCGTGGAAGAGGTCATCCACTGGGGCACGGCCGGCGGCGCGCAGGTGCTGGGCCTGCCCGGCGTGGGCACGCTGGCGCCGGGGCAGTCCGCCGATCTGGCGATCTACGACGTGGGCGGCCTGCGCTTTGCCGGCTTCCACGACATCGCCACGGCCCCGGTGGCGGCGGGCGAACCGACCCCAGTACGCGATGTGTTCGTGCGCGGCCGGCACGTCGTGCGCCAGGGCGAGGTGGTRGGGCTCGACGTGGAGAAGTTGCGCCAGGAGGCACGCGACGCGCTGGCGGTGCTGATGGCGTAAGCGGCTTGCCGAAAGCCGCCGCAGGGTGCGGCGGCGTTCAGGGCTTCTTCTCCGCCGCCGAGGCTTCGCGGAATGCCTTCTCGCCGGCGGTGGATATCTCGACCCACTTCTTGTCGGGCGCTGCGCCGTCCACGTAGCTGTCGTGCCAGTTCCACCATTTGTAGGTGGGCGTCTGCGGGTAGCCTTCGGGCGAATCCTCCCAGAGTTCCTGACGCCCCAGCGGGGTGATGTCGAGGCAGTTCCAGGTGTTGCCCATCTGCTCGTCGCCGCGATTGTTCAGGAAGTAGGTGCGGAAGATGCGGTCGCCGTCGCGGAAAAAGACGTTGGTGCCATGCCATTCGTCTACACCAAAGTCGGCATCGAAGCGGTCCGTGATGGTGAACCACGGAATGTCCTTCCAGCCCATGCGCGCCTTCAGCCCCGCAATCTCCGCCTGCGGCGCGCGCGAGACGAACACCAGCGTGGTGTCCCGGGCGTTCAGGTGGGACGGATGGGCGATCTGGTCGGCCACCAGCGAGCAGCCCCGGCAGGCATGCTCGGGCCAGCCGTGCACGCCGGGCTCATAGAAAGCGCGGTAGACGATGAGCTGGCGCCGGCCGTCGAAGAGGTCCGCCAGGCTGCGCTTGCCGTCGGGCCCCTCGAATGTGTAGGGGGTGTCCACCGCCATCCACGGCATGCGGCGGCGCTCGGCGGCCAGCGCGTCGCGCGCGCGGGTCTGGGCCTTCTCCTTCACCAGCAGCGCCTGGCGCGCTGCCTCCCAGGCGTCCGGCGATACCACCGGCGGRGTCTTCATGTCCTTGGTTGATGTCGTCATGGTTCGCTATCTCCTATGCGTCCTGTACGGGGCGATCCCAGCCTAGTTTGGCACCCGGAGTCGGGATTGGGGAGTAACAAGGCTGACGGGATTGCGTAGGGCGCGGCCCCGGCTGTGCCGTCGTCGTCACAATCGATCATCCGTCCGACGCCATCGGCTACGCCTCAGGGATGATGGCGGCGCCGTCGGTATAGCGCCGGCCCGTCCCCATCCGCCGCAATTCGCCGCCAGCCCTTGCCAGCACTGGCCGCGCGGCGGTCGATACCCACGTCTGATGGATTCCCCCCCGCCGGCCTTCCAGAATGAACCGGACCGTCACGGCTCACTGTCATGGGGACAGCGACCGCGCCGCACGGACCGCCTTCAGGAGGCACAAGCACATGGACGTCCAGACCATCCGGGAGCGCGCGTTCGCCGCGCCGCTTTGCAGCCCGGCCTATCCGATGGGACCGTACCGCTTTCTCCATCGGGAGTTCTTCGTCATCACCTACCGCACCGACCCCGAGCGGCTGCGCGCCGTGGTGCCGGAGCCGCTCGAGATTGCCGAACCGGTGGTCCACTACGAATTCATCCGCATGCCGGACTCCACCGGCTTTGGCGACTACACCGAGTCCGGCCAGGTGATTCCGGTGATCTACCAGGGCCGGCGCGGCAACTACACCCATGCGATGTTCCTCGACGATCACCCGCCGCTGGCGGCGGGGCGCGAGCTGTGGGGTTTTCCGAAGAAGCTGGCCACGCCACGCCTGGCGGTAGAGACCGACACGCTGCTGGGCACCCTCGACTACGGTCCGGTACGCGTGGCCACCGGCACCATGGGCTACAAGCACAAGGCGCTGGACCAGCAGGAGGTGCACGACGCGCTGGCGAACACGCCCAACTACCTGCTCAAGATCATCCCCCATGTGGACGGCACGGCCCGCATCTGCGAGCTGGTCTGCTACTTCCTCAAGGATGTGGACGTGAAGGGCGCCTGGAGCGGCCCGGCCGCACTGTCGCTGTTCCCGCACGCGCTGGCCCCGGTGGCAGACCTGCCCGTGCTGGAGGTGCTGGGCGCGAAGCACTACGTGGCCGACCTGACCCTCGGGCTGGGCGAGGTGGTGTTCGACTACCTCCAGCGCTAGCCCCAATCCCTTTTCTCTTTCCCTTCCCCTCTTTCGGAGAAACAAACATGAAGCTCCAAGGCAAATCGGCCATCGTGACCGGCGCGGCAAGCGGCATCGGCAAGGCCATCGCAGAAACGTTGGCCCGTGAGGGCGCGGCCGTAGCCGTGGCCGATCTCAACGCGGACGCCGCCAACAAGGTCGCGGCCGAGATCGGGGCCGCTGGCGGCCTGGCCATGGGCGTGGCCATGGACGTGACCAACGAGGATGCCGTCGAGTCCGCCACGGCGGCGGTGGCGGAGCGCTTCGGCGGCGTGGACATCCTGATCTCCAACGCCGGCATCCAGATCGTCGCCCCGATCCACGAATACAGCTTCGCGGACTGGAAGCGCATGCAGGCCATCCACCTCGACGGCGCCTTCCTGACCACGCGCGCGGCGCTTAAGCACATGTACCGCGACAACCGGGGCGGTACGGTGATCTACATGGGCTCGGTCCATTCGCACGARGCTTCCCCGCTGAAGTGCGCCTACGTGGCCGCCAAGCACGGGCTGCTGGGCCTGGCGCGCGTGGTGGCCAAGGAAGGCGGCGAGCACAACGTGCGCTCGCACGTGATCTGCCCCGGCTTCGTGCGCACGCCGCTGGTGGACAAGCAGATTCCGGAGCAGGCGCGCGAGCTGGGCATCAGCGAGGAAGAGGTGGTGCGCCGCGTGATGTTGGGCGGCACCGTGGATGGCGTGTTCACCACCGTGGAGGACGTGGCCGAGACGGCGCTGTTCCTGTGCGCCTTCCCCTCCACCGCGCTGACCGGGCAGTCGTTCGTGGTCAGCCACGGCTGGTACATGCAGTAAGGGCGACGGGCGCCCCGTGGGAAACCCCGGGGCGCCACACGCCAACCGAGGCGAGGAGAAGACATGTTTCTCGAGAAGCAACCCCTGCAGGGCAGCTCCGGCGCCGCGCGGGCAAGAATCGAAGTGGATCGCGGCTATGCCGTGCGGGCGCTGGTGCTGCAAGGCGGCGGCGCGCTGGGCTCCTATCAGGCGGGCGTCTACGAAGGGCTGGCCGAGGCCGGCATCGCGCCGAACTGGGTGGCGGGCATCTCCATCGGCGCGCTGAATGCGGCCATCATCGCCGGCAACGCCCCCGAGCACCGGGTGACGCGGCTGCGCGAGTTCTGGGCCCATATCTGCCGGCAGCCCTGGCTGCCCAGCCTGTTCCCGTACGAGACGATTGCCGACAGCGCCCAGCACTGGCCAGACCCGCTGCGCATCTGGTTCGATGGCATCGAGGCCGCACGCGCACTGGTCGAGGGCCAGCGCGGCTTCTTCTCGCCGCGCGTGTGGCGCACGCCGGGCGCCCACAGCGCGAGCTACTACGACACCTCGCCGCTGAAGGCCACGCTGGAGCGCTTTGCCGACTTCGACCGCATCAACCGCCATGCCGACATGCGCGTGTCGGTGGGCGCCGTGAACGTGCGCACGGGCAACTTCGTCTATTTCGACAATACCCAGATCACGCTGCGCGCCGAGCACTTCATGGCCTCCGGCGCGCTCCCGCCCGGCTTTCCGGCCGTGGAGATCGACGGCGAGTACTACTGGGACGGCGGCCTGGTCTCCAATACCCCGCTGTCGGCCATCCTGCAGGCCAAGCCGCGCCGCAACGCGCTGATCTTCCAGGTGGACCTGTGGAGCGCCCAGGGCGCGCTACCGGAAGACCTGATGGCGGTGGCCACGCGCCAGAAGGACGTGCAGTATTCCAGCCGCACGCGCCTCATTACCGACTCGATGAGCGAGCAGCAGAACTTCCGCCGCCTGCTCAACGACGTGCTGGCGCTGGTGCCCCCGGCGCGCCGCCAGACCGAGGCCTACCTGCGCGCGGCGGCAAGCGCCTGCGATGCGCGCCGCAACGTGATCCAGCTGATTTACCGCGATAAATCGTTCGAAGGCAGTGCGAAGGACTTCCAGTTCGGGCCGCTGACGATGCGGGAACACTGGACCAGCGGGTTGGACGATATCCGCGACACGCTGAGCCGTCCGGRATGGCTGGCCATGCCCACGCATGAGGAACCGTTCGTGACGCACGACATCCATCGGCAAGAGGCCGAGGACGCTCAGTAACTCAGTAACCCATCGCCGCCGGCTGGGCCGCGCCATCTCCCGGGCGCGGCGCGGCCGGGCTGGCCCCGCGTGGCGGGCACAGGCCGAGTTCCAGCGCCATCTTCACCAAATCGGCGAAGGTGCGCGCTGCCATCTTGCGCATGGCCCGGGCGCGATGGATCTTGATGGTGACCTCGCTGATCCCCATCTTCCCGGCAATCTGCTTGTTCATCAGGCCCGAGGCGGCCAGCGTCATCACTTCCCGCTCGCGCTCGCTGAGCGTGGCATAACGGGCGCGCAGGTCGTCGCCGCATTGCAGCGCGTGACGCTTGGTGCGATCGACGGCAATTGCCGCCGACACCGCGTCGAGGAAATCCTGGTCCCGGAACGGCTTGGTCAGGAAGTCCACCGCGCCGGCCTTCATCGCCCGCACCGACATCTCGATATCGCCATAGCCGGTGATGAAGACCACCGGCAGGCACATGCCGCGCTGGTTCATCTCGCGCTGCACCTCCAGCCCGTTGGCCACCCGCAGGCGCACGTCGAGCACCACGCAACTGGGCGAGTCGTCGATTTTCACCGCCAGGAACTCTTCCGCCGTGAGGAAGGAACGCGAGCGCATGCCGACGGAGCGCAGCAGGTTCGCCAGGGCGTCGTTCATGCCGGGGTCGTCATCGACGATGTAGATCAGCGGTTCGAGGGGGGCGCAGCCGTGAGGGGACTTCGGTGGCAGGGATTTCACGATGGGCTCCGGGTCTTGCAGACAACAATTTCAGTTGCTGGAAGTCTAGGCAGGCAGACGGCAGCCAACAAGACGCATGCCCGGGAGGCCGCGTTTCCAAGTCCGCACCAATCGCCCCGGATACGGACGACAAAAAAAGAACCGACGGCCCCGGAGGAGGAAGCCGTCGGTCAAACGGGATGGAGGAGACAGGATGGAGAGAAGCGGGACGGCTTAGAACGTGATGTTCGGGTTCCCGGCGGCCAGCGCCTGCTCGCGCACTGGCGCGGGCGGGTAGATCCACTGGGTGTTGATCATCATCTTGCGTTCCTTGCCTTCGGCGTGCGTCAGCTTGACCTGACGGTCCCAGCCTTCGGTGTAGACCGCGCCCCAGCTGCCCAGGTCCAGGCAGGTGGCGTAGAACGGCTGGCTGTAGTCGAGCGTCGGCAGGCCCAGCAGGTCGGCGGCCACGTTGTGGCCGGCAAAGCGGCCCATGAACAGCGCGTGCTGGCAGGACATCAGCGAGTAGTGGTCCTGGTCGTCGGTGAGCGCGCGCACCACGTCGCCGGCGCCGAAGACGTCCTTGGCGCCGATCACGCGGAGGTCAGGCGTCACGTCCATGCGGCCCTGGCGGTCCAGGTTCGGGGACACCTGCTTGGTCAGCGTGCTGGCCACCATGCCGCCGGTCCAGATGATGGTGTCGGTGTCGATGCGCTCGCCGGTGGCCGTGACCACGCCGGTGGCGTCCATCGACACCACACCGGCACCCAGGCGGGTTTCGATGCGWAGCTGGTCCAGCGCTTCCAGAATCTGCGGACGCGGGCCCGGGCCGAGGTCGGGGCCGATGGCCTCGTTACGCTCCACGACCACGATGCGCGGCTGGTAGTCCTTGCCGAAGATGGCGCGCAGGCGCTCGGGCAGCTCGGTCGCCACTTCCAGGCCGGTGAAGCCGCCGCCGACCACCACGAAGGTATTGCGGGAGGCCGTGCTCGGGCGCGCGGCCAGGCCCTGCAGGTGCTCGCGCAGCTTCACGGCCTCGTCGATCTGGTCCACCGCGAAGGCATGCTCGGTCAGGCCCGGCAGGGGCGGACGGAACAGGCGGCTGCCGCTGGTCAGCACCAGGCGGTCATAGCTGACCGACTGCGTGTCGCCGGAGGTGGTGGTCACATCGACGCTGCGGTCGCCCGGGTGAATCCGGTCGACGGTGCCTTCGATGAACTTCACGTTGACCGCGTTCAGCAGCGGCAGCAGGGGCACGGCCATCTGCTCAGGCTGGGCTTCATGCAGGCGGGGGCGCACGTGCAGCTCGGCCTTGGGCGAYACCAGCGTGATCTCGACCACGGTGTCCGCGTTGCGCTCCATGTCCACGACACGCGCCGCACCGAGTGCGGACCAGACGCCGGCGAAGCCGCCGCCCACAATCAGAATCCTTTGTTTCATGGTCGTTTCCTCTTTATCTCAGCCAGGGGTGCCGCCGGGCACGGCAGCGATGGGATACCTACGGGAGGGCAGGGCACCGCTGCAGTGCGGGGACACTGCGGCGGTGCGGCTTGGTTGCCGTCCTGCTTGGGATGAATCGTAGGTGGAGGGGCGGTGGACCGGAAGTACCGCCACGGTACGCACGCTGTTGCCGCGCAGGCACCAATCGAGGGTGTACTCAGTGGGCGATGGCGATGACGCTTCGCATGCCCTCGCGGGCCATCTTGGCGTAGGGGCACATGCGCTCGGTATTGCGCACAAGCTCCTCGGCCACGTGCCGTTCCACACCCGGCATGCGGATGCGGACGTCCGCGATCAGCGCGTAGGCGCCATCGGCGGGGTCGCGCCCGAACGCGACCTCGACGGCCACGGTCATTGCTGCGACATCGACGTGCGCGCGCTTCGCGATCAGGCTCAGCGCGCCGTGGAAGCAGGCGGCAAAGCCCGCCGCGAAGAGCTGCTCGGGATTGGTGCCGCTGCCCGGGCCGCCCAGCGCGGCGGGCAGCCGCAGGTCCAGCATCAGATTGCCGTCATCGGATCTCGCCACCCCGGATGCACGGCCGTGCTCCGCCGTGCCGCCCGATACCGTGACGGTGGTCGTATACAGCGCGGTGAAGCCCTGGCCCCGGTATCGGTCGAGCAGCGTCAGCGGTGGAGGTTCCAGCCTCTCGTTATCCATCGTGTCTCCCGGCTGGTTGTTATCGATGCATCCAGTCGCTGAAGCTGATGTGGCCGAGCCGCGCCTCCCCTTCCGGCACCAGCGTGCCCTCCTGGAGTTCGGCGCCGAAGTAGCGCGCGTCCGGATCCGCCACGGCGGTCTTGGTAGCGCCGGTGGCCTTGAGGTAGCGCTGTACGAGGTCGCTCATCTGGAAACGCTCCGGGCCGGCGATGTCGACGATGCCGTTGACCGGCGCGGCCAGGGCGGCGTCCGCCACGGCGTCTGCCACGTCATCCGAGGCAATCGGCTGGATCAGCGCGGGCGTGATGCGCAGCGTGTCGCTGTCTCCCGCCGACTGGACGATGGCGCCGAGGAATTCGAGGAACTGCGTGGAGCGGACGATGGTGTAGGGGATGCCGGCGCCCCGGATCAGCGCTTCCTGGGCGATCTTGCCGCGGAAATAGCCGCTCTGCGCGAGCTTGTCCGTGCCGACCACCGACAACGCCACATGATGGGCGACCCCGGCGGCCTTCTCGGCGGCGGCCAGGTTGCGGCCGGACGTCTCGAAGAAGTGCAGCACCGCGTCGTCGGYGAACGASGGCGAGTTCGCCACGTCCACCACCACCTTGGCACCGGCCAGCGCCTTGTCCAGCCCTTCGCCGGTCAGCGCGTTGACGCCCGACTTCGGCGAGGCCGCCACCACGTCATGCCCTTGCGCGACGAGACGCGCCACGACCTTCGTGCCAATGAGGCCGGTTCCGCCAATGACCACAATCTTCATGATGCTTCTCCTTGCTGAGTGCTGCGTTGCCGAGGGGGGATGAATTCACCCTCATGCTAGACACCGGCGGCGCGTGGCGCCAGACCGACGCCAAGCGCACGGTGTTTCCTGTTTCGCACCAATCACAAGGAGACGTACAAAAAGAAGGCTAGCGGTTCACCTGCAGGCGGTATTCGCTGGGGGAGAGGCCGAAGTGGCGCTGGAAGGTCACGCGCATGCGCTCCTCGCTGCCGAAGCCGCATTCGTTGGCAATCTGGTCGATGGCCCGGTTCTGGTCCTGGAGCGCCCGCCGGGCGGCTTCGAGCCGGAACAGCTCCACGCCCTTGGCCGGCGTGCGGCCGGTCTTCTGCTTGTAGACCCGTGCGAAGTTGCGCGGGCTCATGCCGACATAGTCGGCCAGCTGCTCGACGGAAAGCTCGGCCCGGGACAGGTTTTGCACGATCCACATATGGAGCGACTCGAACACCGGCACCTGCCGGCTCTGCGTGATCAGCATCTCGCTCAGTTGCGGTTGCGCGCCGGGCCGCTTCATGTACACCGCGAGTTCCTTGGCGGTGTTCAGCGCCACCTCGTGGCCGTAGTCGGCCTCCACCATGGCGAGCGCGAGGTCGATGCCGGTGGTGACGCCGGCCGAGGTCCAGAGATGCTGCTGTTGCACGAAGATGGCGTCGGCGTCCAGGTCCACGCTGGGAAACAGCTCGTGGAAGCGGTCGCGCATCGCCCAGTGGGTGGTGGCACGCTTGCCGTCGAGCAGGCCGGCGAAGCCCAGCAGGAAGGCGCCGGTGCACACGGACGCCACGCGCCGCACCTTGCACGGCGCGTCGTGCAGCCAGGCGATCAGCGACGCGGAATGCTGGGCTACGTCGATGATCTTCGGGGAGCCCGGCACGATCACCGTGTCGACAAGGCGCAGATCGAACGTCTCCAGCGACTCGACCTGCAGCATCGTGCCTTCCGCCGACGGTACGGCGCCCCCATCCAGGCTGGCGGTATGACAACGGTAGCCCGCCAGCCCGTGCTCGTGCGCGTAGCGGGAAGCGGCCCAGAACACGGTTTGCGGTCCGGCCAGGTCGAGCAGGCTCACTTCGGGATAGACCACGAAAAGAATATTGCGTGGCATCTGTTCAATGTTCCCTGCGTACGGCGTAGGTGTCTGGCCCATGGCTGGTAGCGCTGAAATCGGTGGATGTTAAGTCTTGCGGACAATCTGGCGCAAGACCGTGACCGGCGGATGTCGGGCTGCCTGGTGGACCCGGCGGACCCGGCGGCACGTGGCGCAGATCGATCACGGCCTGCATCAGCGCAGGGCGTTCGACCATGCCGAGGTAGGCACCGTCCCGGGTCACGACCAGCGGGTCCGCCGGGTGCCGGTGCAGCGTCGGCRTCAGTGCCCGCGCCAGCTCGATGACCGTGGCATCGATGCAGAGCCGGTGCGGCGCGTGCGAGACGAACTGCACGCAGTGTTCRCGATGGATCCAGCCCCGGTAGCACGGCAGCCGCACCACRTCGCCAATCAGCTCGCGGCAGATCACCCCCACCGGCACCTCCCCCCTCAGCACGGCCACCGCGCTGGCGGTGGGATGCTGGGCCAGGATCCGCAGCGCGTCACCCAGGGACTGCGTGTGCTGCACGGCGGGAATTCGGCGCAGCAGGGTCGGCAGCACAGCCGTTGGCACGCGATACGGGTCTTGTCTCATCGGGGAGTCGGGGGGCCCACGCTGGCGCAGGCTGGATCGGGACACTGTCAGAGCGAGTCTAGTCAGGCGCGGGATGGTGAACAAGACACCTGGCGCGGCCACGAAGTTTCCCCGTACGCACCAATCGCCCGGCCGATGCCCGGTACGTGCCGAACGCGGCGGGCAGCTTGGCAGGAATTATGGGAACGCTGTCATTTACGTCACATTGGCCCCTAATTACCATCGAAGCAAGTCCAGAACAGGCCGAAAAACCGGCCGGCATCGAAGTCTTTAGTGAGAAGCAAGCATGAACAATGCAGTACGCGTCGCGGTGGTGTACCACAGTGGGTATGGTCACACGCGCCGACAGGCGGAAGCCGTGCACGCGGGCGCCGCCAGTGTCATGGGGGTAAGGAGCGTGCTGATTCCCGTGGAAGACGTCGACGCGCACTGGAAGGACCTGGAATCGGTCGACGCGGTCATCTTCGGCACGCCCACCTATATGGGTAGCGCCTCCGCRCAGTTCAAGGCGTTCATGGACGCCTCGTCGCAAACCGTGTTCGCCACCGGCGCCTGGAAAGACAAGGTGGCCGCCGGTTTCACCAACGCGGCCTCGCGCTCCGGTGACAAGCTGAACACGCTGCAGCAACTGGCGATTTACGCCGCGCAGCTCGGCATGCACTGGGTCAACCTGGGCCTGCCGCCCGGCCACAACCACTCCGGCTCCACCGAGGACAGCATGAATCGTCATGGCTACTTCCTTGGCGCGGCGGCCCAGAGCGATGCGGATGTCTGCGCCGATGACGGCGCCACCGCGGCGGACCTCAAGACTTCAGCCTACCTGGGTGCGCGCGTGGCGCGTGTGGCCCTGCAACTGGCGGCCGGCCGGGCCGAGCTGGCCAAGCTGTCGCTGGCGGCGTAATCCCCGCGGCGGCCCGCGCACCGGCTCCGGGTGGGTGCCCTAGGTGGGCACCCTYAGGTGGGCACGCTCAGGCCGCTTCCTGCGCGGCAGCCAGGTAGCCGTGAATCTGCGAGACGACCACAGCCCCTTCGCCCACGGCGGTGGCCACGCGCTTGGTCGATCCGGACCTCACATCGCCGATGGCGAAGATGCCCGGCACGCAGGTTTCCAGCGTGTTGGTCGGCTGCCCTGCCAGGGTGCCTGTCAGCACGAAGCCCTTCTGATCCAGGCCCACCTGGCAACCGCCCAGCCATGCCGTATTCGGGTCGGCGCCGGTGAACAGGAACACATGCTGAATCGCTTTCTTCTCTTCCACACCCGTCTCGCGGTTGCGGAGTACCACGCCGGTGAGCCGGGCGTCGCCGCTCAGGTTCGTCACTTCGGTATGCGCATGGACGGTGATGTTGGGCTGCGCGGCGATGCGGTCGATCAGGTACCGGGACATGCTCTGTTCGAGGCTCGCCCCCCGGATCACGATATGCACGTGCGCGGCGTGCGCGCCGAGGAACACGGCGGCCTGGCCGGCCGAGTTGCCGCCGCCCACCAGCACCACTTCCTGGCTGGCGCAGAGCTTGGCTTCCACCGGCGATGCCCAGTAATAGAGTCCCCGGCCCTCGAACATCGCCCGGTTCGGGATCGGCGGGCGACGGTAGGCGGCGCCGCTGGCGATGATCATCGTGCGCGCGCGCACCGTATCACCGGCCTTGGTGCGCACCTTGTGCACCGTGCCGCAGTCCAGCCGGGCGACTTCGACGGGGCTCGCGATATGCGCGCCGAACTTCTGCGCCTGGGCGTAGGCATTGGCGGTCAGCGTGTGGCCCGAGATGCCCGCCGGAAAGCCGAGGTAGTTCTCGATGCGCGCGCTGGCGCCCGCCTGCCCGCCGGGCGAGAGGGCGTCCAGCACGATCACGCGCAGGCCTTCGGACGCCGCGTAGACGGCGGCGGCGAGTCCCGCCGGGCCGGCGCCGATGATGCCGACGTCGTAGACGCGGTCCTTGTCGAGTTCGGGCAGCAAGCCGAGGCAGGCCAGCACCTGCGTGGTATCGGGGCGGCGCAGCACCGTGCCGTTGGGGCAGATCATCAGCGGGAGGTCGGCCTCGTGGGCGTCGAACTTGCGCAGCATGCCGGCGGCGTCCTCGTCGGTGTCGAGATCGAACACCGAGTAGGGGTAATTGTTGCGGCGCAGCAAGGCCTGGAGTTCGACCATGGCGRCGTCGCTGCCGTGGCCGACCAGCGACGGGCCGCGCCCGCGCTGGATCATCGCCGTGCGGCGCAGGATCAGCGCCTGCATGATCAGTTCGCCGAGCACCGCCTCCGCCACCATCAGGGAGCGCAGGCAGGCCGGGCGCACGACGATGGCGCGCACATCCTCCATGGCGATGCCGTCCACCAGTTCCGGCATGCCGGAAAGCTGGCCGATCTCGGCCAGGAAGTTGCCCGGGCCGTGTTCCGTGACCAGCGTGCTGTCGCCGATGCCGTCACGCTGGACGATGCGCACCCGCCCTTCCACCACCAGCACCAGCCCGCTGGCCGGGTCGCCGGTGCGCACCACCAGTTCGCCGGCACGCCAGGTCCGTTCAGCGCCATAAGGCGCGATCCGGGCGATGTCTGCGGCGGTCAGGTGCGGGTACATCTGCCGACGATGAARCGCAATGACCGGAGCGCCCGGTTGCTCTCCCGACGCATCGCCAGCGGCGGTGGCGGAAGTGAGGGGGTTCGGGAGGGTGTCCATGGCGTTTTCGAGGGTGAGGTGGGCTTGGATTGCAGAGTAGCAGTCCGGCCCCGGAAACTCAGTCATGCACTCGGCGACTCCCGTACGACTTACGTATATCGATCCGCAACCGCTTCGACTGGGGAACAGCAGGAATGAACCGATCCGACACATTGGACCCGGCGGCAGGCGTGGCATCGATCGTCCCGGCGACGCCCTTGGCGCCCGGGGAGGCCATGGAACGTGGCTTCCGCGTCAGCCTCCCGAATCGCGCCGATGCGCTGTCCACGGGCTTTGCGGCGAGCTACGCCGGCATCATGGCCTTCATGGCGGTGGCCAGCGAGGGCAGCTTCGCCAAGGCCGGCGAGCGCCTCGGCATCGGCCGCTCGGCGGTGAGCCGCAACGTGCAGAAGCTGGAGACGCAGCTGAGCACGCGGCTGTTCCTGCGTACCACGCGCACCACACAGCTGACACGCGAGGGCCAGCGCTTTTTCGAGAATTGTCATCAGGGCGTCACGCATATCGTCGAGGCCATGAACGACATGCTGGAGCTGCGCGAAGGCCCGCCGCGCGGCATGATCCGCATCAGCGCCACCGTGGGCTTTGGCCGGAAGGTGGTGGCACCGCTGCTGGAGCCATTCATGGCCGCCTATCCCGAGATCGCCATCGAATTGCTGCTCGACGACCGGCCCACCGACTTCGCCTCCGAGCAGGTCGATGTGGCCTTCCGCAACGGGCGCATCGAGGACTCCAGCATCATCGCCAAGCAGCTGATTCCGATGCAGATGGCGCTGTGCGCGTCGCCCGCCTACGTGGCGCGGCACGGCCTGCCCGATGCGCTGGAAGACCTGAGCCGGCATACCTGCATCAACTTCCGCTTTGCCAGCGGGCGGGTCTTCGAATGGGAGTTCAAGGTGGAGGGGCAACTGCGCAAGGTCATGCCGACCGCGCGGCTCACGTTCAACGACGCCGACCTGGTCCTGCATGCGGTCCTGCAGGGCTGGGGCATCGCGCAGCTGGCCGGGTACCAGATCGCCGAGCCCCTGGCCGCCGGGCAACTGGTGGTGGCGATGGGCCGCTACGCGCCCGACGACCGCGGGCACTACCTCTGCTACCTGAGCCGGCAGCACCTGCCCACGCGCATCCGCGTGTTTATCGACTTCATGACCGATGCGATCCGCGCGCAGGCGCTGAACTGCCTGACCGACTTCAACCCCGAGCCGGATCTGATCCCGGCGCCGATCGGTTGAGTGCCGCCGCGACGAAGTCGATGAACACCTTCGCGCGGGCGGGCAGGCGCCGCCCGAAGCTGTGCAGCACCTGCAGCGGCACGGGCCGCAGGCCGACATCGGGTAGCACCACGCGCAGGCGGTCGGCGTCGAGATCGGCCTGCACAGCCGTGCGCAGGATCTGGGCGATGCCCAGCCCGTTGACGGCGGCGGTGCGCAGCGCCTCGCCGCTGTCCGAGTCGAACGCGCCTTCCAGCGGCACGCGCGCCCCATCGGCAAAGGCGATCGGCACCACCTGCCCGGCCAGCCGGTAGCGCACGTGCCGGTGCGCGGCCAGATCCGCCACCGTGCGTGGCACGCCGTGCCGCTCCAGATAGTCCGGGGAGGCCACCAGCACCAGCGGCAGGTCCGCCAGCGGCTTGGCGAACAGGCCGCTGTCGACCACCTGCCCGGCGCGCAGGGCCAGGTCGAAGCCTTCACGGATCARRTCGACATGCTGGTCGCTGACGCTGACCTCCAGCGCCAGCCGGGGATGGCGCGGCATCAGGATCGCCGTGACCGGCCCCAGCAGCGAGCGCGCGAGGTCGCTCGGCATGCTGATGCGCAGCGTGCCCACCGCCGTGGACGGGGTGCCCAGCACCTCGGCGGCCTCCTCCAGCCCCCGCACCAGCGACGCCACGCGCCCGTAGTAGGCCTGCCCCTCGTCGGTCAGCTCGAAGGCGCGCGTCGAGCGGTGGAACAGCTTCACGCCCAGCCGCGCCTCCAGCCGCGCAATGCTCTTGGACACCGCCGAGGGCGTGGTGCCGAGCCGCCGCGCGGCGGCCGTGAACGAGCCCGCTTCCACGGCGCGGACGAAGGCGGACAAGCCATGCAGGCGTTCGATCGACATTGATGACAGGTTGGCACAAGTGATGGGTCTATTGTAGGGCTGGGAGGCCCCGGCCCGCTCTGGCTAAATGCGTAGGCAAACCCATCAGGGTTATCGAGGAACGCATATGAACACGCTAGCAGGAAAGGTCGCCGTCGTTACCGGCGGCAACAGTGGCATCGGTTTCGCCATCGCCCGTCAATTCGTCGACCAGGGCGCCCATGTGGTGATCGTCGGGCGCCGCAACGACGCCGTGGAGGCCGCCGTGGCCGAACTGGGCGCGAAGGCAGTCGGCCTGACCGGCGACATCGCCGATCTCGCCACCCACGACCGCGTGGCCGCCCTCGTTGCCGAGCGCTTCGGCGGCGCCGACATCTACGTGGCCAACGCCGGGATGAACATCATCACCGAATCCGCACAGGTCGGCATCGACGAGTACGACACCCACTTCGCCACCAACACCCGGGCGGTGTTCTTCGGCGTGCAGAAGATTGCGCCGGTGCTGCGCAACGGCGGCGCGGTGCTGCTGGTCAGCTCGATTGCCAGCGGCAAGGTGCTCGACGGCCACGCGGTCTATGCCGGCAGCAAGGCCGCCATCGAAGCSTTCGCGCGGAACTGGGCGCTGGAGTTCAAGGGACGCGGCATTCGCGTCAACGTGATCAGCCCGGGCCCGACCGAGACGCCGATCCTGGCCAAGCTGGGCGTCGGCCCGGCCGAGCGCCCCGGCTTCGAGGCCGCCATGGCCGCCGCCATCCCGCTGGGCCGGCTGGGCCGCGCCGACGAGGTGGCATCGGCCGCCGTGATGCTGGCAGGCAATGCCGGGAGCTTCATCACCGGCGTGAACCTGCGCGTGGACGGCGGCATCTCGCTGACCTGAGCCGGCTGATCCGGGCGCAGAAACGAAGAAGCCCGCCGGAAGGCGGGCTTCTGTCATGCGTACAGCGGTGTAGTGCTTACTGCGGACGGTTCACCGAGATGTCGAAGAACGGCACCGGCGCGCTGAGGCTGATCATCACGCCCA
>NZ_JBFREV010000021.1:0-105081 GCF_052114485.1 Cupriavidus sp. KB_39 | reverse complement strand
GGCTACACGGTGGTGATGGTGGAGCAGAACTTCCGCTTCGCCGCGCCGCTGGCCGACCGCTTCTACGTGATGGAGCACGGGCAGATCGTCGAGCGCTTCGCCGCCGCCGAACTGCAGGCCAAGATGCCGGTGCTGAACGAACTGCTTGGGGTCTGATCCGCGCGCGCCCTCGTGCGTGCGGGTTACTCGATTGATGGTGGCAGGAACGGGTGGCGTGAGCACGCTGCCGAAACTCAGGAGACAAAACATGAAGATGACTCGGCTGGCCGTGGCTGTGGCGGCGACTGTTCTGGGCGCGGTGTCCACGGGGGCATCGGCGCAGGTGTCGGGCGACACCGTGAAGATTGGCTATATCACCGACCTGTCGGGCCTGTACGCCGACATCGACGGCCCGGGCGGCCTGGAAGCGGTGAAGATGGCCATCGAGGACCATGGCGGCAAGGTGCTGGGCAAGCCGATCGAGCTGATGTCCGCCGATCACCAGAACAAGGCCGACATCGCCGCCTCGAAGGCGCGCGAGTGGATGGACCAGCAGGGCCTGGACATGCTGCTGGGCGGCACCAACTCCGGCACGGCGCTGGCCATGAACAAGGTGGCGTCCGAGAAGAAGCGCGTCTATATCAACAACGGCGCCGGCACGGCCCGCCTGACCAACGAGGAGTGCTCGCCGTACACGGTGCACTACGCGTATGACACGGTAGCGCTGGCCAAGGGCACCGGCAGCGCGGTGGTGAAGCAGGGCGGCAAGTCGTGGTTCTTCCTGACCGCCGACTACGCCTTCGGCCACTCGCTCGAGACCGACACCGCCGCCGTGGTCAAGGCCAATGGCGGCACGGTGGTTGGCTCCGTGCGCCATCCGCTGTCGGCATCGGACTTCTCTTCGTTCCTGCTCCAGGCGCAATCGTCCAAGGCGCAGATCCTGGGCCTGGCCAACGCCGGTGGCGACACGATCAACTCGATCAAGGCGGCCAAGGAATTCGGTATCACGAAGAATATGAAGATCGCTGGTCTGCTCATGTTCATCAATGACGTGCATAGCTTGGGCCTGAAGAACACCGAGGGCCTGCTGATGACCGACAGCTGGTACTGGGACATGAACGACGACACCCGCAAGTGGGCGAATCGCTACTTCGGCAAGATGAAGAAGATGCCGAGCAGCTTGCAGGCAGCCGACTACTCGGCGGTCAGCACCTACCTGAAGGCGGTGGAGACGGCCAAGACCGAYGATCCGGACAAGGTGATGGCCGAGCTGAAGAAGATGAAGATCAACGACTTCTACAACAAGGGKCAGATCCGCGCCGACGGCCGCAACATCCACGACATGTACCTGATGCAGGTGAAGGCGCCGGCGGAATCGAAGAAGCCTTGGGACTACCTGAAGGTCGTGGCAACGATCCCGGGTGACCAGGCCTTCACGACGGTTGCCGAGTCGAAGTGCGCAATGTTGAAGAAGTAAGCATTGGTTTTGCGCCCCTCTCCCGCTGGCGGGGGAGGGGATAGACACTCAGGCACTCGACGCCAATGGACATATTCGGAATTCCTCTACCCGCCATGCTGTCCCAGYTGCTGCTGGGGCTSGTCAAYGGYGCKTTCTACGCGATGCTGAGCCTYGGGCTGGCCGTSATYTTCGGCCTGCTMAACGTSATCAACTTCGCACACGGCGCGCTGTTCATGCTCGGCGCGCTGCTCGCCTGGGCGGGCATGGAGTACGCCGGGCTCAATTACTGGGTCATGCTGGCGCTCTCGCCGATCATCGTCGGCGTGCTCGGCGTGATCATCGARAAGTCGATGCTGCGCTGGATCTACAAGCTCGACCATATCTACGGGCTGCTGCTGACGCTGGGCATCACGCTGGTGATCGAAGGCGTGTTCCGCTCGATCTACGGCGTCTCSGGCCTGCCGTACTCGCCGCCCGACGCGCTGCAGGGCGCCACCGACCTCGGCTTCATGATCCTGCCGAACTACCGCGCCTGGGTCGTGGTCGCCTCGCTGGTGGTCTGCTTCGCCACGTGGTTCGTGATCGAAAAGACCAAGCTCGGTGCCTACCTGCGGGCCGGTACCGAGAACCCCAAGATGGTGGAAGCCTTCGGCGTCAACGTGCCGCTGATGGTGACGCTGACCTACGGCTTCGGCGTGGCGCTGGCGGCCTTCGCGGGCGTGCTGGCGGCGCCGGTGATCCAGGTGTCGCCGCTGATGGGCCAGAACCTGATCATCGTTGTGTTCGCCGTGGTGGTGATCGGCGGCATGGGGTCGATCATGGGTTCCATCCTCACCGGCCTGGGCCTCGGCGTGATCGAGGGCCTGACCAAGGTGTTCTATCCTGAGGCATCGGCCACCGTGGTGTTCTTCATCATGGTGATCGTGCTGCTGCTGCGCCCGGCTGGCCTGTTCGGGAGGGAGAAGTGATGAGCGGACAAACCGGACAAACCGCGGTGCCTGTGAGCACCGGAACCGTCAGGAACGGAGTGGGTGTGCAGAAGAAGGTGCTTTACGGCTTGCTGCTGCTGGGGCTGATCGTGGCCCCGATGGCGGGCGCCTACCCGGTGTTCGTGCTCAAGGTGATGTGCTTCGCGCTGTTCGCCTGCGCGTTCAATCTGCTGATCGGCTTCACCGGGCTGCTCTCGTTTGGCCACGCGGCCTTCTTCGGCGGCGCCGGCTACGCGGCCGGCCATGCGATGAAGGTCTGGGGCGTGACGCCGGAAGTGGGCCTGATCCTCGGCACGCTGACCGGGGCCGGCATCGGCTACGTGGTCGGCTCGCTGGCCATCCGACGGCAAGGCATCTATTTCTCGATGATCACGCTGGCGCTGGCGCAGATGCTGTTCTTCATCTGCCTGCAGGCGCCGTTCACGGGCGGCGAGGATGGCCTGCAGGGCATTCCGCGCGGCAAGCTGTTCGGCGTGCTCTCGCTCTCCGAGGACATCACGCTGTACTACGTGGCGCTGGCCATCATCGTCGCCGCGTTCGCGCTGATCGTACGCACCGTGCACTCGCCGTTCGGCCAGATTCTCAAGGCCATCAAGGAGAACGAGCCGCGCGCGATTTCGCTTGGATACGATGTCGATCGCTTCAAGCTGCTCGCCTTCGTGATCTCGGCCGCGCTGTCCGGGCTGGCGGGTTCGATCAAGGCGCTGGTACTGGGCTTCGGCACGCTGACCGACGTGCACTGGTCGATGTCCGGCTCGGTGATCCTGATGACGCTGGTGGGCGGCCTGGGCACGCTGTCTGGCCCGATCGTCGGCGCCTTCGTGGTGGTGGCGCTCGAAAACAAGCTTGGCGACATCGGTTCGTTCCTGGCGCACCTGACCGGCATCTCCTGGTTCAACGCGCTCGGCGAGTCGGTGACGATGGTCACCGGCATCATCTTCGTGATCTGCGTGCTGACGTTCCGCCGGGGCATCATGGGCGAGCTGATCGCGCTGACGAGTCGCAAAAAGTAGTAAAAATGCGAGTGATGACAGGCCGACATGCCCGCTTTTGGGGCTAGGGTTTCTGCTAGCTTGTTTCATACGCACCGCTTCGTTACATTGCATATACGGTTTTCGCAGGTTAAATGGAGGCGGAAGCGAGGAGACGACAGGCGCGCACCCGGTGTCGGGTAGCAGCAGCCAATACAATGAAAAGGCGTTGCCAGGTGATCCTTGGCAGCGCCTTTTTGATTTGTAGCGCCCGCTGGCGCGCCAGGCTTATCTCCCGACCGTCCTTCCTGTCCATGGATCACCCATCCCCGCATTCCTCGCGCCCACAAGGGCTCGTGCGGGTCGGCACCCCTGCCGACGCCGCTTTGATCGACGCCTGGCTGATGGCCCGCGCGCCGCTTGCCGTACCCGAGGCCCGCGCCCGCAGGCTGTCGCTGGAAGCACTCCTGGCGCAGGGTGCGCAGGGGCTTTGTCTTATCGATGGCGCCATCGCCGATGCCGGAAACCCGGGCGGCGAGGCGAGCCCCAACACGGTGCATGGTCTGCTACCGGTGACACTTATCCACAGCTTGTCCACCGGAGGCCGCGTTGCGCTGGCGGCGGAGTGGTGGGGGCCGGCCGATCTGGACGATCCGGCGGCTTCGACGGCGTCCCTCGCCGCCTGCTGTGACGTGCTGGCCGACTGGTGCCGCGCGCATGGTATCCGGCAGGTGTGGCTGGCGCCCGGCTTGCTGGCCGATCCCGCAGCCGCGCCGCGCGGCTTCGCCCCCGGGGCCGACGGGCTCCTGCACCGCAGCCTCGTGCCGACGCCCAAGCAGCTCGGCTGACCTCGGCATCGACCCCAATCCCGCTACTGGCCGGCTTTCCCGGCCGACCCTGACTGTTGCGCCCGCGCCGCTGCGGGTTAATCCCGCCTTTTCGTACGAAATCGCTGTGTTAGACTCGATTCGCATTCCCGACCGCACGGTCGGGGAATGCAACTGCGCAATCCGGGGGTAAACCGCGCAGGACGGGAAAATCAAAAGGGACGGTCTTCGAAGTTCCCGACATTGACGCTGGTGCCAGCGCTGCGCCGGCCATAGAGCCCGAAAAACGGGCCAAACCAAGAACTGAGGGCATCCGCCGGCCGGAAGCCGGCGGATGCCTTTTTCCTTTTTTGGAACCGAAGGAGACGAGATGACATTCAAGCGCGCCAGCGTGATGGCCCTTGCCGCCGCCAGCCTGTTCGCCGGGGCGGCCAGTGCCCAGGTCAAGGTGGGGGTCACCGTATCGGCCACCGGGCCTGCCGCTTCGCTCGGCATTCCCGAGAAGAACACGTTCACGCTGCTGCCCAAGGAGATCGCGGGCAAGAAGATCGAGTACTTCGTGCTCGACGACGCCACCGACACCACCACTGCCGTCAAGAACACCCGCAAGCTTATCAGCGAGGACAAGGTCGACGTGGTGGTGGGCTCCACGGTTACGCCGAACTCGCTCGCGATGGTCGACATCGCCGCCGAGAGCGAGACGCCGATGATCTCGATGGCCGCCTCGGCCCGCATCATCGAGCCGATGGACGCCAAGCGCGCCTGGGTCTTCAAGACGCCGCAAAACGACTCGCACATGGCCACTGCCATTGCGGAGCACATGACGAACAACAACGTGAAGACGGTGGCATTCATCGGCTTCGCGGATGCCTACGGCGAAAGCTGGGCGCAGGAATTCGCCAAGGTGGCGGAGATGCGCAAGATCAAGGTCGTGGCCAACGAGCGCTTTGCGCGCACCGACAACTCGGTGACGGGTCAGGTGCTCAAGATGATGGGCGCCAACGCCGATGCGGTGCTGATCGCTGGTTCGGGTACGCCGGCCGCGCTGCCGGCCAAGACGCTCAAGGAGCGCGGCTACAAGGGCAAGATCTACCAGACCCACGGCGTGGCCAACCCGGACTTCCTGCGCGTCTGCGGCAAGGACTGCGAGGGCACGTTCCTGCCGGCTGGTCCGCTGCTGGTGGCCGAGCAGCTGCCCGACAGCAATCCGGTGAAGAAGCCGGCCGTGACCTACAAGACCGCCTACGAGAAGGCCTTCGGCGGCCAGGTGTCGACCTTCGGCGGCCACGCCTGGGACGCCGGCCTGCTGCTGCAGAACGCAATCCCGGAGGCGCTCAAGAAGGGCCAGCCCGGCACCAAGGAATTCCGCAAGGCACTGCGCGACGCCCTGGAGCAGACCAAGAACCTGCCCGTCTCGCACGGCATCATCACCATGAGCCCCACCGACCACCTCGGCATGGACCAGCGCGCGCGCGTGATGGTGCAGATCGTGGATGGCAAGTGGAAGCTGCAAACGAAGTAAGCCGGCATTCGACCGGCGGTACGGAGCAAGTCGCGGAGTCACGAGGCAAAAAAGGGCGCATGGCGATCCATGCGCCCTTTTTTTGTCCGCCGGATCCTGTGATGATGCCCGCATGACCCTGTTCAGGAGGGCGGCGCCGCCAAGCTGGTAACGCCGCACCTCCTTCCACGACACGTTCCCAGACACGGGGAGACAATGGACCTCTCGATTGCGGCCATCCTGGCGCAGGACGGCATCACCTCCGGCGCCATCTACGCGCTGCTGGCACTGGCACTGGTGCTGGTGTTCTCGGTGACGCGCGTCATCTTCATCCCCCAGGGCGAGTTCGTGGCGTATGGCGCCCTGACGCTCGCCGCGATGCAGGCCGGCCACGCGCCGCAGACCACGTGGCTGCTGCTGGCGATGGGCGTGCTGACGTTCCTCTACGAGTGCGTGACCGTGCTGCGCAGTGCCGARCTGCGCCGCACCGCCCCGCGCCGGCTGGCCGTGCTGGCCGGCAAGTACGTCGTGTTTCCGCTGGCCGTTCACCTTGTCGTGCAGCAGTACGGCGGGCAGCCGCTGCCGATGCTCGCGCAGATCGCCCTGACGCTGCTGATCGTGATTCCGCTCGGGCCGATGCTGTACCGGCTGGCGTACCAGCCGCTGGCCGAAGCCAGCACGCTGGTGCTGCTGATCGTCTCCGTGGGGGTCCACTTCGCGCTCGTGGGGCTGGGTCTGGTGATGTTCGGCGCCGAGGGCTCGCGTACCAGCGCGTTCTCCGATGCGCGCTTCGACATCGGCACCTTGAGCGTCTCGGGCCAGAGCCTGTGGGTGGTGGGCGTGTCGGCGCTGCTGATCGGCGCGCTGTACTTCTATTTCGAGCGCACGCTCCAGGGCAAGGCGCTGCGTGCCACGGCCGTGAACCGGCTCGGCGCGCGGCTGGTCGGCATCGGCACCACGCAGGCGGGGCGGTTGTCGTTCACGCTGGCGGCGGCGATGGGCGCGCTGTGCGGCATCCTGATCGCGCCGCTGACCACGGTGTACTACGAGTCCGGCTTCCTCGTGGGCCTGAAGGGCTTCGTGGGCGCCATCGTCGGCGGGCTGGTCAGCTATCCGGTGGCCGCGCTCGGCGCGATCCTCGTCGGCCTGCTCGAATCCTATTCGTCCTTCTGGGCCAGCGCGTTCAAGGAGGTCATCGTATTTACCTTGATTATCCCGGTGCTGTTGTGGCGCTCGCTGACCAGCAAGCATGTCGAGGAAGAGGAGTAAGCCATGACACTGCTGACCGAGAAGCCCGTGGCCGACAAGCCGGTGGAGATCATCCACCCTCGCACGAAGGCGCGCACCCCAGCCGCCACGCGCAATCGTATTTTCACGATGTTGTTCGTCGTCGTGCTGGCCTTGCTGCCTGTGCTGCCGACGCCCGAGTTCTGGATCACGCTCGGCAACTACATCGGTCTCTATAGCATCGTGGCGATCGGGCTGGTGCTGCTGACGGGCGTCGGCGGCATGACCTCGTTCGGGCAGGCGGCGTTCGTGGGCCTGGGCGCCTACAGCACGGCCTACCTGACGACGCAGTTCGGCCTGTCGCCGTGGTTCGGGCTGCTGGTGGGGCTGGGCATCACGATGGCCTGCGCCTACGTGATCGGGCTGATCACCATGCGGATGTCGGGCCACTACCTGCCGCTGGCGACGATCGCCTGGGGGCTCTCGCTGTTCTTCCTGTTTGGCAACCTTGAATTCCTGGGCAAGTACGACGGCCTGAATGGCGTGCCGGTGCTGTCGTTCGTCGGTGTGTCGCTGCAGTCCGGGCGCTCGATGTTCTATCTGATCTGGGTGGTGGTGCTGCTCGCCGTGCTGGCCATGCAGAACCTGCTGAACTCGCGGCCGGGCCGTGCCATCCGTGCGCTCAAGGGCGGCGGCACGATGGCCGAGGCGATGGGCGTGAACACCGCCTGGATGAAGGTGGTGATCTTCGTCGTGGCGGCGGTGCTGGCCTGCGTGTCGGGCTTCCTCTACGCGCACCTCCAGCGCGCCGTGAACCCGACGCCGTTCGGGCTCAACTACGGCATCGAGTACCTGTTCATGGCCGTGGTGGGCGGCGTGGGCCACGTATGGGGCGCGGTGCTCGGCGCGGGCATCCTGACCATCCTCAAGGACGTGCTGCAGGGGCTGCTGCCGAAGCTGCTCGGCTCCACGGGCAATTTCGAGATCATTGTCTTCGGTGTGCTGATGGTGCTGCTGCTGCAATACGCGAGCGACGGCATCTGGCCGTTCTTGCGCCGGCTGTTCCCGTCGGGGCCACCGGTGACGGCGCCKGACGATGCCCAGCCGCTGCCGGTGCGCCAGAAGCCCGAGGCCGGCGAGCTGATCCTCGACGTGCGTGCGGCGCGCAAGCACTTCGGCGGGTTGGTGGCCGTGAACGACGTGAGCTTCCAGGTGCGCGCCGGCGAGATCATCGGGCTGATCGGGCCGAACGGCGCCGGCAAGTCCACCACGTTCAATCTCGTCACGGGYGTGCTGCCGCTGACGCGGGGCGAGGTGCGGTACCGCGGTGAGGTGATTTCGGGCTTGCCGTCGCGCGAGATCGTCAAGCGCGGCGTGGGCCGGACCTTCCAGCACGTGCACCTGCTGCCGACGATGACGGTCCTCGAAAACGTAGCCATCGGCGCGCACCTGCGCGGCGAYTTCCGCCCCCAGGGCGGCGTGGCGGCGGCGATTCTCCGCATGAATCAGGCCGAGGAGCAGAAGCTGCTGTTCGAAGCGCGCCGGCAGCTCGAGCGCGTGGGGCTGGCCGACTGCATGTATATGGAAGCCGGCAGCCTCGCGCTGGGCCAGCAACGCATTCTGGAGATCGCGCGTGCGCTGTGCTGCGACCCGGCGCTGCTGCTGCTGGACGAGCCAGCGGCCGGCCTGCGTTACAAGGAGAAGCAGGCGCTGGCCGAGCTGCTGAAGAAGCTGAAGGGCGAGGGCATGAGCGTGTTGTTGGTCGAGCATGACATGGACTTCGTGATGAACCTGACCGATCGCCTCGTGGTGATGGAGTTCGGGACGCGCATCGCCGAGGGCGTGCCGGAGGAGGTCCAGAAGAATCCGGCTGTGTTGGAAGCCTATCTGGGCGGCGTCGAGTGAGGATATGAGATGAATCTGATTCTGGAAGTCGATGACCTGCATGTTCGCTACGGCAAGGTCGAGGCGGTGCATGGCGCCAGCCTGAAGGTGGAGGCCGGGAAGATCGTGACCGTGATCGGTCCGAATGGCGCGGGCAAGTCCACGATGCTCAACGCGATCATGGGCGCGCTGCCGGTGAGTGGATCGTCGAACGGCGCGGTGCGCTACCTCGGCCATGACATGGCGGGCATTCCGGTGGAGGGGCGCGTCGCGCGCGGCATGTGCCTGGTGCCGGAGAAGCGCGAGTTGTTCGCGTCGATGACGGTGGAGGACAACCTGCAACTGGGCGCGTTCCGTCGCAAGAAGGCCGGCGAGCGCAATTACCTCGATCAGATGGAGGTGGTCTACGGGCTGTTTCCCCGGCTGAAAGAGCGGGCGAAGCAGGACGCCGGCACGCTGTCAGGCGGCGAGCGCCAGATGCTGGCGGTGGGCCGCGCGCTGATGGCCAAGCCGCAACTGCTGATGCTCGACGAGCCCAGCCTTGGGCTGGCGCCGCTGATCGTCAAGGAGATCTTCCACATCATCCACAACCTGCGCGAGACCGGCGTAGCGACGCTGCTGATCGAGCAGAACGCGCGCGCCGCGTTGCAGGTGGCCGACTATGCCTATGTGATCGAGACCGGCGACATGGCGATGGAAGGGCCGGCTTCCGAGTTGGCTAGCAATCCGAAGGTGATCGAAACGTACCTGGGGCTGGCGAAGAAGGCGGCCTAGTGTACGAAGTAGGTACGGTTGGTTACYTGGATGAATGAAAGCCGGCGTTGAGCCGGCTTTTTTATTTGTGCAGGGAATATCAGGCTGGAGTAGATGGGCGGGATGGATGTTTTTTCCCTTGGCTTAGGARAKCTCATCTATCCAGTTCATCCTCCTTCGCCACCTCCAACAGCCATGCGCGGAAGCAATTCAGCGCCACATGGTCGCGCCGCTCCTTCGGGGCGCAGAGGAAGTATCCACGCTGCAGCCGGATCGGCAGATCGAAAGGTGCGACCACTGCGCCGGCGGCGATTTCGTCGCGCACCAGGCAGCGCTGGAGCACCGCCACGCCCATGTCCGCCTTCACTGCCTGGACGAGGATCGACACCTGATCGAAGCCGGTGGCCAGTCGGGGCGCAGCACTGGGTACGCCCGCTGCTTCGAGCCAGTGCTGCCAATTGGCGGGCGCCGTGGTGTGGAACAGCAGCGGTTCCTGGAGCAGATCGGCGGGGTGCTGCCATCTTCCCGCCGCGCGCCGTGCGTGGGCCCGTGCGGGGTGGCAGATCGGCACCATCTCGCGGCCAATCACATAGTCGACTTGCAGACCCGGCCACTTGTCGGCCACGCCGGCGAGCAGCGCCGCATCGGGCGACGGCCCGGAGAGATCCTCGTTGCGGCGATAGGGCACGAAGTCGAGCCGGATGTCGGGGTGTCGRCGGTGAAAGTCGGGCAGGCGCGGCACGAGCCAGACGCTCGCCAGCGTGGGGACGGCTGACAGCGTGAGGTKGTGCTGCCGGGCCTGATCCCGTTGCAGCATCGCCGCGCTGGCGGCTTCGATGGCGGCCAGTGGGCCAGCCACGGCCTCAAGATAGATTCGTCCCGCCTCGGTGAGCGTCAGCCGATGTGCGTTGCGATGGACCAGCGGCTGGCCGAAGTGTTCTTCCAGGCGCGCGATGGCCCGGCTGATGGCGCCCTGGGTCACGCAGAGCGTCTCCGCCGCGCGCGTGAAACTGCCCAGCCGCGCCGCCGTGGCGAACGCGTGCAACTCGGACATCGACGGGGAACGGAGCCGCATGGGGCAGGGCGCGGGGGCGCTTGGTTAGGATGAGCTTTGGTARTGCAACCGTGCAATATAGTCGTTTGTGCGCGACCGGTAAACTCCCGACACTCGACGCTCGGTATCCCCATCGAGAACGATAAAGAGGAGTTTGATCCCATGACCCGAGCCCGTTCCCCGCGACGCCAGTTCCTGCTGACCGGCATCGCCATGGCCGCCACGCTGGGCGCCACCGTCAGCGGCCACGCCATTGCGCAAGGCAGCTATCCGAACAAGCCGATCCGGCTTGTCGTGCCGTTCGCGGCGGGCGGTTCCACCGATCTGTCGGCACGCCTGGTGGCCGAATTCGCCGGCCGGGAGCTGGGCCAGACCATCGTCGTGGACAACAAGGGTGGGGCGGGCGGCTCCATCGGCATGGAGCAGGTGGCGCGCTCGGCGCCGGACGGCTACACGATCGGCATGGCCACTGTGAGCACGCACGGCTCGAACCCGGCCGTCTACCCGAAGCTCGGCTATGACCCGATCAAGGACTTTGCGCCGGTCACCAACGTGATTGCCATCCCGAGTGTGTTCGCCGTCCACCCGAGCGTGCCGGCCAAGACGATGCAGGAGTTCATCGCGCTGGCCAAGGCCAACCCGGGCAAGTACACGTTCGCGTCGCCCGGTGCGGGCTCGCTGGGGCACGTCAACATCGAGAACTTCATGATGCTGGCCAAGATCGACCTGCTGCACGTGCCGTACAAGGGCGCCGGGCTTGCGCTCAATGACGCCGTGGCAGGGCAGGTCAACGCGATCACCGACAACCTGTCGTCCACGCTGCCCCACGTGAAATCGGGCCGCCTGCGCGCGCTGGCGGTGCTGGGYGCGGCACGCTCGTCGCAGTTGCCGAATGTGCCGACCTATAACGAGCTCGGCTTCAAGGACATGGGCGATGGCGGCTGGTTCGGCATCGTCGCACCGGCCGGCACGCCGCCGGCCATCGTCGACAAGCTCAACGCCGCCATCCACAAGGCGATGCAGAACCCCGAGTTYAAGCGCAAGGTCGAGGAGTCCGGCGGTACGCTGGTCCCGACCACGCCTGACCAGTTCAAGGCGCAGATCCAGCAGGCCATGGCCCGCTATGCCCGCGTGGCCAAGGCTGCCAACATCAAGCTGGACTGAGCGATGACGACCTTCGAAGCTGTACAGGGCGACGCCCCGATTGGCCCGTTCTCGCTGGCCGGCCCCCAGGGTGRTCCGCTGCCGCTGGTTTGCGATTCTCCGCACAGCGGCGTGTTCTATCCGGACGACTTCCGCGCGGTGGTGCCGCTGGCGCGGCTGCGAGGTGGGGAGGACACCCACATCGACACGCTGTGGGAAGCCGTGCCCGAGGTCGGCGGGACGCTGGTCGCGGCCACTTTCCCCCGCGTCTATATCGACCCGAACCGGATGCTCGACGACCTCGACCCGGACCTGCTCGACGGCCCCTGGCCGACCACGCTGGCCCCGGGCGAGAAGACGCGCCTCGGCTACGGGCTGGTCTGGCGCAGGCTGGATGCGAATACCCCGATCTATGACCGCAAGCTGTCCGTAGCGGAAGTGCAGACACGGATCGACCGCTATTACCGGCCGTACCACGCGGTGCTGTCGTCGGCGGTGGAGGCCGCTTACAGCCGCTTCGGCGCGGTGTGGCACTTGAACCTGCACTCGATGCCGAACAACGCCTACGAGCGGCTCAAGATCCAGAGCCCGCACCCGCTGGCGGACTTCGTACTGGGCGACCGGGACGGCACCACATGCGAGCCCGGCCTCGTCAACCTCGTGGAGCGGGAACTGCGGAAGATGGGCTACACCGTAGCCCGCAACGACCCGTACAAGGGTGTGCAGCTCATCGCCCAAATCGGCCGCCCCGCCGAGCGCCGCAATAGCCTCCAGATCGAGATCCGCCGCCCGCTCTATATGGATGAGGCAACCAAGGTACCCAATGCGGGTTTCGTGACCCTCCAGCGGGATTTGGGATTGCTGTCGGCGAGCATCGCCACGTATATCCGCGGGAAGCTTTGAAAGCGGTACGGCGATGTTTCACGTGAAACATCGGAGAGGGAAGGGCCCCGCGGAAGCGGGGCTTTTTCTTTGGGGGCTTAACAGATGACGCCGCCGATGCTTTTGCCGGTTTTCAAGTCGAAACCGACGTAGCACACGTATTCCTTGGCAGAGTATCGTAGACAAGAAATTTCTCTTTTTTCCCTCACGCGAGTCGAGGCGTCCGCACCGCATGCATCAGGCCGGTCCGGCCCAAGGGCGTTGAACATCTCTCGGGCGGCGCTACCCGAGATCAAAAAGGAAATCTTACTGTCGCCTTTGCTGGGCGGGATCGTGTCGCCAAGATAGCCRCCATATACAACGTACTCCACTTTTGCTGGACGAAACTCGTACTCCCATGCCGAAGCTGCAGCGCTCACTGCCGCCACGCCCAGCAATGTGGCGACCAGGACTATAGCCATTTGATATCTCATTGTCCTTATCCTCGGACACGAACGTGCAGATGGTTATCGTGGAATGGCTTCCGGACGACCCGTGGGACTGTGAGGTCGTTAAAGTACACATAATCCACGTGTCCACATTGCCAAATGAGCTCGACGAGTCGGCGTGTGGCGGCGCGATCATAGGCCGCTTGCTGGTATTCGACTGGCATGTGTTTCCCGTCCTTACGGACGGGCCGAATGTCGATATCCAGCCCATCCCTATGCGATTTGTGGCCTTCGAAATAGGTGCTGTCGGCGAGACTAATGTTCCCGAATCCCAGCTTCCGATCATCGTGCCGGCCCCATTTGAACTCAAGGTTGAACAAGAACGACAGCATATTCGGATGCGCGTATTGCCCCAGGCCCGCGCTGGGCGTTCCATAGGTGTAGTACGACGCTTCCTCTGGCGCCTGCGGCAGCATGTGAAGACCCCGTGAATCCTGGAAACTCATGACTGAACTCCTGTCTGGTGAGTCCAAGATCATGCGCCGAGTCATGTTGCGACGCAAAAAATGCATCAAATACGTCACAAATGACGTGCGTGGCGGAGATCACAGATTGTGTTCCACGTGAAACACTTCCTCCCACCATGTACCGCACCCGCCATGTTTCACGTGAAACATGGTGTCCGACCAAAGTCCCTGATGGGATTGCCGCTATAATTCGGCATCCTGAATTTTCCCGCCCAGCCTCCCGGAGGAGGTGTCCCATGCTTTACCCGAAAGAGTTCGATGTCATTGTCGTCGGTGGTGGTCACGCCGGCACCGAAGCCGCGCTTGCCGCCGCCCGTATGGGCTGCCAGACGCTGCTGTTGAGCCATAACATCGAGACGTTGGGTCAGATGAGCTGCAATCCGTCGATCGGCGGCATCGGCAAGGGGCATCTGGTCAAGGAAGTGGATGCCATGGGCGGCGCAATGGCGGCGGCCACGGACGAGTCCGGTATCCAGTTCCGCATCCTCAACTCCAGCAAGGGTCCGGCCGTCCGTGCCACGCGTGCCCAGGCGGACCGTGTGCTGTATCGCAAGGCGATTCGGACCCGGCTGGAGAACCAGCCGAGCCTGATGCTGTTCCAGCAGGCCGTCGATGACCTGATGGTGGAGGGCGACCGCGTGGTTGGCGCCATGACCCAGGTTGGCATCGCCTTCCGGGCGCGGGCTGTGGTGCTGACGGCGGGGACGTTCCTCGACGGCAAGATCCACGTCGGGCTGGATAACTACACGGGTGGGCGTGCCGGCGATCCGGCGGCGGTCTCCTTGTCGGCACGTCTGAAGGAATTGAAGCTACCGCAGGGCCGGCTCAAGACCGGCACGCCGCCTCGTATCGACGGGCGCACCATCGACTTTTCGGTGATGGAAGAGCAGCCGGGCGATCTCGATCCGGTGCCGGTGTTCTCCTTCCTGGGCCGTCCGGAGCAGCATCCGCAGCAGCTTCCGTGCTGGATCACGCATACCAACAGCCGTACCCACGACATCATTCGCGGCGGCCTGGACCGCTCTCCGATGTACACCGGTGTGATCGAAGGGGTAGGGCCGCGTTACTGCCCGAGCATCGAGGACAAGATCCATCGCTTTTCGAGCAAGGAAAGCCACCAGATCTTCCTCGAGCCGGAAGGGCTGACGACGAACGAGTTCTATCCGAATGGCATCTCCACCAGCCTGCCTTTCGACGTGCAGCTCGATCTGGTCCATTCAATCCGCGGCATGGAGAACGCGCACATCCTGCGTCCCGGCTACGCGATCGAATATGACTACTTCGATCCGCGTGCGCTGAAGGCGTCGCTGGAGAGCAAGGCCATCCAGGGGCTGTTCTTCGCCGGCCAGATCAACGGTACGACTGGGTACGAGGAAGCCGCCGCGCAGGGCCTGCTGGCCGGTATTAACGCAGGCTGCTTTGTGCGCGAGCGGGATGCCTGGACGCCGCGCCGGGACCAAGCCTACCTCGGCGTGCTGGTCGATGACCTGATCACGCGTGGCGTGACCGAACCGTATCGGATGTTCACGAGCCGTGCCGAATTCCGCCTGAGCCTGCGCGAAGACAACGCGGATATGCGTCTGACCGAGATGGGGCGCGAACTGGGCGTGGTCGATGACGCCCGCTGGGACGCCTTCAATCGGAAGCGCGACGCTGTTTCACGTGAAACAGAGCGCCTGAAGAGCACGTGGGTCAACCCGACGCTGCTGCCCGAGGCTGACGCCGTGCCGCTGCTCGGCAAGGCCATCGAGCGCGAGTATTCGCTGGCTGATCTGCTGCGGCGCCCCGAGGTCACCTATGAGGCACTGATGGCGATGCAGGATGGCCGTCATGCGCCGGAAGGGGTGCTMGATGCAGACCCGATGCTGGCCGAGCAGATCCGCGAGCAGATCGAGATCGGCGTGAAGTACCACGGGTACATCGCCCGCCAGGCCGCCGAGGTGGACAAGCTGGAAGCCAACGAGGCGACAAAGCTGCCGCCTAATTTCGACTACACCGAGGTGCGCGGGCTGGGCTTCGAGGTCAGCCAGAAGCTGAACCAGCATCGTCCGGAAACGCTCGGGCAGGCGTCGCGGATCTCGGGCGTCACGCCGGCCGCGATCTCGCTGCTGTTGGTACACCTCAAGAAGAAGGGCATGGGGCGCGGTGCGTCCGCTGCCGCGCCGGCCGGCAACGGCCAGGAGGCTGCCTGAGTGGGCGGCCCCCGACACCCCGCGATCGACGACGCCGCGCAACGCCGCCGCCTGGAAGCCGGGTTGGCGGCCATCGGCCTGACACTGGCGCCGGCCCAGATCGACACGCTGTTCGCCTACCTGACGCTGCTGCGCAAGTGGAACAGCGTCTACAACCTCACCGCCATCCGTCATCCTGACGAGATGCTCACGCACCATCTGCTCGATTCGCTGACGGCCGTCCCCGCGTTGGCGGAAGCCGCGCGCGCCACGGATGCGGCCGAGCCGGCCCGGGGCAGGGTGCTCGACGTCGGCTCCGGCGGCGGCATGCCCGGGCTGCCGTTGGCGATTGCCTGTCCGGACGTGTCCGTGCTGATGGTCGACATCGTCCAGAAGAAGACCGCGTTCCTGACACAGTGCCGCGCACAGCTTGGGCTGTCCAACGCCGCCGCGCATTGGGGCCCGGTGGAGAAGCTCGAGGACGCCAGCGGCTATGCCGTGATCACGTCGCGGGCGTTCGCGGAGTTGAGCGATTTCGTGAGCCTGTCTGGCCAATTGCTGGCGCCGGGCGGGAAGCTGATCGCGATGAAGGGTATTTATCCACAGGCGGAGATCGATCGCATGGAAGCTGCTGGACTGATGGCGACGTGGCAGGTGGAGGCGGTACCGAAGCTGACGGTGCCGGAACTGGATGCGGAACGGCACCTCGTGGTGCTGTCGCGCCGGTCATGAACGATAATGTGAACAATTCAGCACAAACCGGCCTCGCGCCGGCGGTAAGCACTGAGGAGCAGCAAGCGCCTATGGCCAAGGTATTCGTGATCGCCAACCAGAAGGGCGGTGTGGGCAAGACCACCACCACGGTGAATCTGGCCGCCGGGCTGGCTGCGCAGGGGCAGCGCGTGTTGCTGGTGGACCTCGATCCGCAGGGCAATGCCTCGATGGGCTCCGGCATCGACAAGCAGTCGCTCGAACACAGCGTGTACCAGGTGCTCGTGGGGCTGTCGACGGTGCAGCAGGCGCGCCAGCGTTCCGAGTCCGGCCGCTACGACGTGGTGCCCGCCAACCGCGAACTGGCCGGTGCCGAGGTGGAACTCGTCGAGTTGGACCAGCGTGAGCGCCGGCTCAAGCAGGCGCTGGCCGAGGTGGATGGCGAGTACGACTTCGTGCTGATCGACTGCCCGCCGTCGCTGTCCCTGCTGACGCTGAACGGCCTCTGCGCCGCGCACGGCGTGATCGTGCCGATGCAGTGCGAGTACTTCGCGCTGGAGGGCCTCTCGGACCTCGTCAACACGATCAAGCAGGTCCACGCGAACCTGAACCGCGAGCTGAAGGTGATCGGCCTGCTGCGCGTGATGTTCGACCCGCGCGTGACGCTGCAGCAGCAGGTGTCGGCGCAGCTGGAGGCCCACTTCGGCGACAAGGTGTTCAAGACCGTGATTCCGCGCAACGTGCGGCTGGCCGAGGCTCCGTCCTATGGCATGCCGGGCGTGGCGTTCGACGCCGCGTCGAAGGGCGCCAAGGCGTATCTCGATTTCGGCGCGGAGATGATCGCGCGCGTGCGGCAGCTCGGTTGAGCGTCGCGGATTAGGATAGAAGGATGGCGACCATGAGTACCGCGAAGAAGAAGGGCCTCGGCCGWGGACTGGAGGCACTGCTGGGCGGCCCCGCCGAGATCGTCGAGACCGCGAAGCAGGAGGGCGCGCCCACCGTGCTGCGCCTGGAACAGCTGCAGCCGGGCAAGTACCAGCCGCGCACGCGCATGGACGAGGGTGCGCTGCAGGAGTTGGCCGCGAGCATCCGCGCGCAGGGACTGATGCAGCCGATCCTCGTGCGCCGTGTGGCCGAGCCGGACCGCTACGAGATCATYGCTGGTGAACGCCGCTTCCGCGCCTCGAAGATCGCGGGCCTGGACAAGGTGCCGGTGCTCGTGAAGGACGTGGCCGACGAGGCCGCCGCCGCGATGGCGCTGATCGAGAACATCCAGCGTGAAGACCTGAACCCGCTCGAGGAAGCGCAGGGCATCATGCGGCTGATCCGCGAATTCCAGTTCACGCACGAGCAGGCCGCCGAGTCGGTCGGCCGCTCGCGCAGCGCGGTGTCGAACCTGCTGCGCCTGCTGAACCTGGCCAATCCCGTGCAGACGATGCTGATGGCGGGCGATCTCGACATGGGTCACGCGCGCGCGCTGCTGGCCGTCGACGGCGCCAACCAGATCACGCTCGCCAACCAGATCGTCAACAAGCGGTTGTCGGTGCGCGAGACCGAGAAGCTGGTCACGTCGACGCTCAAGCCGTTCGACCTCAAGTCGCTCAAGCAGAAGACCGGCAACGGCACGCGTGACGTGGCGCGCCTGGAAGAAGAATTGTCCGATACGCTGGGCCTGGCCGTGCAGATCAAGCTCGGCGCGCGCGGCAAGGGTCAGCTGACGATCCACTTCACCAGTAACGACGCCCTCGACGGCGTGCTCACCCGCCTGCGCGAGCCTGCGGACGGCCAGCGCGTGGCCTAGCGTCATCCGCGCGTTACGGCAACCGCTTTGTGCCCCGGAGGCACGCGGTTGTCGGCCTGTTGCGACAATGCCGCGATGTCCGTCGCGGCGCTTCCCACAATCTGCGCGATAACCGAACGGCTTGCACCGTCGAAGGGCAGGGTGCACCGCTCGCGCGCAGGTCAAATCGCCATCATGCGGCCCGTTGCGCGCGCAATCCAATTACGTCTTGCGTCATTGCCGCGCAATATCCCGCCAGCCATCATGGAGGCGTGATAGCAACCGTTGTGCGCAACATGCTGCAAGCTAACTGAAAGCAGATTGACTCGTCTCGTGGATTCCCCGTAGAATCGTGCGGTTTGAATTCTGGCCGGACCCGAAAAGTTCCGGCCTGGAACGAGGCTAGGCAGGTGGTGGTACGAGACCGACAGCAAGACCCTTCGCTGGACCGTGCAGCGTCTCCGGATCAACCGAATACCGCTCGTCGTTACGACGACTGGAGCGATCGGGATGATGACTGGGGCGATGATGGCGCGAATGAAGAACAGGCTGTCGATCCGCTATCGCGTGCCGATGCGGTGACGCTGCTGGGCGAGCGTGCGCTGCGCCCGTCGCGGATGACACCAGCCAGGGTGGTGATGGCGCAGGTTGTTGTGACGCTGCTGTCGGCCTTGGCCTGGGCGGTGTTCGCGCAGGAGCAGGCGGCGTCGGGCTGGTCGGCGTTCTTTGGCGGCACGGTGTGTTTCGTGCCGAGCGGTTTCTTCGCGCTGCGCCTGTGGATGTCGCGCGGGCAGCCGTCGGTCGGCGGCCTGGTGGCCGGCGAGGCGATCAAGGTCTTCGGCACCGTCGCACTGTTCGTGCTGGTGGTGGTGCTGTACCGCGATCTGCGCTGGGTACCGATGCTGGTCACGTTCCTGTTGGCGCTGAAGACATATTGGGTGGCACTCGCGATTCGCTGAGTGGATTCCTGAAGCGGTGGCCGGATGCAAGGGTCGGCTGCCGATTCAAATGAGGCACCCCTCCGGAATATCAAGAGGTTTCAGTTTCACGCGCGGCGGGCCCACGAAGGGGCCAGTGCCGCGTGAGCAAGGTTTGCCCAGAACAACGAGGCGGCTTGCCTGGCGGTGACCGGTCACGTGACCGAAGGCCATGCAAGACGCGTACCGGGCTTCCGCCAGAGCGGGGGCCAGTACCTATCCATTTCGCAATATACGGTTCGCAACGACATGTCAGCAGAAGCTACGCAAGGCGCAGGGCATACGCTCACACCCTCAGGCTATATCGCCGAACATTTGCAGAACTTGAATTCGATCGGCGGGAAGCAGCATTCCGTGGTCGATTTCAGTGTCATCAACTATGACACGGTGTTCTGGTCCGTCCTGTGCGGCGTGCTCGCACTCTCGTTCCTCTACGCCGCCGCGCGCCGCGTGACGCCTGGCGTGCCGGGCCGCTTCCAGGCCTTCGTGGAAATGATCGTCGAGATGGTGGACGACCAGGCCAAGGGCATCATCCACGGCGACCGCTCRTGGATCGCCCCGCTGGCGCTGATGGTGTTCTGCTGGATCACCGTGATGAACGCGATCGACTTGATCCCCGTGGACTGGGTCACCGGCCTGAACCACCTGCTGGGCGTGTTCCACATCCACCTGCCGCACCACCGCGCCGTGGCCACTGCCGACCTGAACGGCACGCTGGGCATGTCCTGTGCCGTGCTGGTGCTGATGATCTACTACAGCTTCAAGATCAAGGGCGTGGGCGGCTTCACGCACGAGCTGTTCTCGGCCCCGTTCGGCGCCAAGTGGTACCTGGCCCCGTTCAACCTGATCCTGAACGTCATCGAATACCTGGCCAAGGCCGTCTCGCTCGGCATGCGGTTGTTCGGCAACATGTACGCCGGCGAACTGGTGTTCCTGCTGATCGCGCTGCTGGGTTCGATCTGGACGTTCAGCGGCGACCTGTCCGCGCTGGGCTTCGTCGGTCACGTGATTGCTGGCGCCGTCTGGGCCATCTTCCACATCCTGATCGTGCTGCTGCAGGCATTCATTTTCATGATGCTGACGCTGGTGTACATCGGCCAGGCTCACGATCACCACTGATTTCAAGGTTTTTGGTTTTTTGGTTTTTTGGTTCTAAGTCTCTCTCAATTTAAAGGAGTCATCATGCAAGCATATCTCGCCAACATCCAGGGTCTGACCGCTATCGGCATCGGCATCATCATCGGTCTGGGCGCCATCGGTGCCTGCCTGGGTATCGCCCTGATGGGCGGTAAGTACATCGAGGCATGCGCACGTCAGCCCGAGCTGATGAACCCGCTGCAAACCAAGATGTTCCTGCTGGCTGGCCTGATCGACGCGGCATTCCTGATCGGCGTGGGTGTTGCAATGCTGTTCGCCTTCGCCAACCCGCTGCTGGCTGTCATTCAGTAAGTCTTTTCGGTCTGCATGATGCTGACGGGCGGCGCAGGCCTCAGTCCGATGGCCTGGCCGCCCTTGTGCATTTATCTGTAGTTTGATTACCGAAAGGAACACACCATGAATCTGAACGCAACGTTTTTTGCGCAGATGGTCGTGTTCTTCATCCTGTGGTGGGTTGTTGCCAAATTCATTTGGCCGCCGCTGGTGAAGGCGCTCGACGAACGCGCAAAGAAGATCGCCGATGGCCTCGCCGCTGCCGAAAAAGGCAAGGCCGAGCTCGAACTCGCTAACAAGCGTGTGGACCAGGCTATGGCCGAAGCCCGCACCGAGGGTGCTCAACGCGTCGCTGACGCCGAGAAGCGCGCCCAGCTGACGGCCGACGAGATCAAGCAGAACGCCCAGGCAGAAGCCGCACGCATCATCGCCCAGGCCAAGGCCGAGGCGGATCAGCAAGTGACCCGCGCTCGCGAACAGCTGCGCGACCAGGTCGCCACGCTGGCCGTGAAGGGCGCCGAGCAGATCCTCAAGCGTGAAGTGAACGCGCAGGTGCACGCCGACCTGCTCAATCAACTCAAGGCTGAGCTCTAATCATGGCTGAAACCGCAACCATTGCCCGTCCCTACGCCGAGGCGCTGTTCCGCGTCGCGAGCGAAGCCGGTGCAGGCAACCTGGGTGCATGGTCCGAACTGGTGTCGGAGATGGGGCAGGTTGCTGCCAATCCCGACATGAAGGCGCTTGCCGACGATCCGAACGTTTCCGCCCAGAAGCTGGCGGAAGTGTTCCAGTCGGTGCTGAAGAGCCCGGTCAACGACGAGGCACGCCGCTTCGTGAACCTGCTGGCGGAGAACCACCGCCTGACGGTGCTGCCGGAAATCGCCGAACAGTTCCATGCGCTCAAGAACGCCCGCGAGGGGTCGTCCGACGTCGAGATCACCAGCGCTTTCCCGCTGGAGACCTCGCAAGTCAACGAACTGGTCGCCGCACTCGAACGCAAGTTCGGCCGCAAGCTGTACGCACAGGTGGCGGTGGACCCGTCCCTGATCGGCGGCGTGAGCGTCAAGGTCGGCGACGAAGTGCTCGACACCTCCGTGCGCGCGCGCCTGGCCGCCATGCAAGCCGCGCTGACCGCCTGACCGCAACGGCCGACGGATTGAAGAATTAGGAGCATTGTGATGCAACTGAACCCCTCAGAAATCAGCGAGCTGATCAAGTCCCGCATCTCGGGTCTTGGCGCCGACGCTGAAGTGCGCAACACCGGCACGGTGATCTCCGTGACCGATGGTATCTGCCGCGTGCACGGCCTGTCCGGCGTGATGCAGGGCGAGATGCTGGAATTCCCCGGCAACACCTTTGGCCTGGCGCTGAACCTGGAGCGTGACTCCGTGGGCGCCGTGGTGCTGGGTGAGTACGAACACATTTCCGAAGGCGACACGGTGAAGTGCACCGGCCGCATTCTGGAAGTGCCGGTGGGACGCGAACTGCTGGGCCGCGTGGTGAACACGCTGGGCCAGCCGATCGACGGCAAGGGCCCGATCAACGCCAAGGAAACGGACGTGATCGAGAAGGTGGCCCCGGGCGTGATCGCACGTCAGTCGGTGAGCCAGCCGGTGCAGACCGGCCTGAAGTCGATCGACGCGATGGTGCCGATCGGCCGTGGCCAGCGCGAGCTGATCATTGGCGACCGCCAGACCGGCAAGACCGCCGTGGCTGTCGACGCCATCATCAACCAGAAGGGCAAGGGCGTCTTCTGCGTGTACGTGGCAATCGGCCAGAAGGCTTCGACGATCGCCAACGTGGTGCGCAAGCTGGAAGAGCACGGCGCGATGGAATACACCGTCGTCGTGGCCGCTGCCGCTTCGGACTCGGCCGCCATGCAGTACCTGGCCGCCTACGCCGGCTGCACGATGGGCGAGTACTTCCGCGACCGCGGCGAAGACGCRCTGATCGTCTATGACGACCTGACCAAGCAAGCCTGGGCCTACCGCCAGGTGTCGCTGCTGCTGCGCCGCCCGCCGGGCCGCGAAGCCTACCCCGGCGACGTCTTCTACCTGCACTCGCGTCTGCTYGAGCGTGCTGCCCGCGTGAACGAAGACTACGTGTCGAAGTTCACCAACGGCGCCGTGACCGGCAAGACCGGCTCGCTGACCGCGCTGCCCGTGATCGAAACGCAGGCTGGCGACGTGTCCGCCTTCGTGCCGACCAACGTGATCTCGATCACCGACGGCCAGATCTTCCTGGAAACCGACCTGTTCAACGCCGGTATCCGCCCCGCTATCAACGCCGGTATCTCGGTGTCGCGCGTCGGTGGTGCTGCCCAGACCAAGGTCATCAAGAAGCTGTCCGGCGGTATCCGTACCGACCTGGCCCAGTACCGTGAACTGGCTGCGTTCGCGCAGTTCGCCTCGGACCTGGACGATGCCACCCGCAAGCAGCTGGAGCGCGGCCGCCGCGTGACGGAACTGCTGAAGCAGCCGCAGTACCAGCCGCTGCAAGTGTGGCAACTGGCCGCGTCGCTGTACGCCGCGAACAATGGCTTCCTGGACAACGTGGACGTGAAGGACATCCTGCCGTTCGAGAAGGGCCTCCACGACCACCTGAAGACCAAGTTCGCCGATCTCGTCAACCGCATCGAAGATACCAAGGATCTGTCGAAGGACGACGAGGCCGCACTGCGTGCCGCGATCGAGGATTTCAGGAAGTCCGCCGCGTTCTAACCGCGTAATTCCACGGATCGTGCCGCGCGCCCGGAGTAACGGTGGCGCGGCGCGAAACGAATGGAGAGGAAGATATGGCCGGAACGAAAGAGATTCGAACCAAGATCAAGAGCGTGCAGAACACGCGCAAGATCACCAAGGCGATGGAGATGGTCGCCGCGTCCAAGATGCGCAAGGCGCAGGAACGGATGCGGAATGCCCGCCCCTACGCCGAGAAAGTGCGGAATATCGCGGCGCACCTGGCTACGGCCAACCCCGAGTTCAAGCATCCGTTCATGCAGGCCCGCGATGTAAAGCGCGCTGGCATGATCGTGGTGACGACGGACAAGGGCCTGTGCGGCGGCATGAACACGAACGTGCTGCGCGCGGTGACCAACGAACTGAAGACCCTGCAGGGCCGCAACGTGGACGTACAAGCGACCGCGATCGGTACCAAGGGCATGCAGTTCCTGGGCCGCATTGGCGCCAAGGTGGTCTCGCATGTGGTGCACCTCGGTGACACCCCGCATCTGGAAAAGCTGATCGGCGCGATCAAGGTCCAGCTCGACGCATTCGCCAATGGCGAGGTCGACGTGGTGTACCTGGCGTACACCAAGTTCATCAATACGATGAAGCAGGAGCCGATGGTCGAGCAACTGCTGCCGCTGGCAGCCGACAAGCTCAGCCAGACCGAAGACGAAAAGCGTGCCTACTCGTGGGATTACATCTACGAGCCTGACGCCCAGACCGTGGTGGAAGAGCTGCTCGTCCGCTACGTCGAAGCGCTGGTGTACCAGGCCGTGGCCGAGAACATGGCGTCCGAGCAATCGGCGCGCATGGTGGCCATGAAGGCTGCTTCCGACAACGCCAAGAACGTGATCGGCGAACTGCAACTGGTCTACAACAAGACCCGTCAGGCAGCGATCACCAAGGAACTGTCGGAAATCGTCAGCGGTGCCGCTGCGGTCTAAGGCGTCAAGTATTCAAGCTATCGGAGATACGAAATGAGTATCGGAAATATTGTGCAGTGCATTGGCGCCGTGGTGGACATCGAGTTCCCGCGTGACGCAATGCCGAAGGTGTACGAGGCGCTCGTGCTGGAAGAATCCGGCGACTCGTCGTTTGCCGAGAAGGGCCTGACCTTCGAAGTGCAGCAGCAGCTGGGCGACGGCGTGGTGCGTACGATTGCCCTGGGCTCGTCCGACGGCCTGCGCCGCGGCATGCCGGTCAAGAGCACTGGCGCTGCCATCTCCGTGCCGGTTGGCCACGGTACGCTGGGCCGCATCATGGACGTGCTGGGTCGTCCCATCGACGAAGCCGGCCCGATCCAGGCTGACGAGCTGCGCGGCATCCACCAGAAGGCCCCGAAGTTCGACGAACTGTCGCCGTCGGTGGACCTGCTGGAAACCGGCATCAAGGTGATCGACCTGGTCTGCCCGTTCGCAAAGGGCGGTAAGGTTGGCCTGTTCGGCGGCGCCGGTGTGGGCAAGACCGTGAACATGATGGAGCTCATCAACAACATCGCCAAGCAGCACAGCGGTTTGTCGGTGTTCGCCGGCGTGGGCGAGCGTACCCGTGAAGGGAACGACTTCTACCACGAAATGAAGGACTCGAACGTGCTCGACAAGGTGGCCATGGTGTTCGGCCAGATGAACGAGCCGCCGGGCAACCGTCTGCGCGTGGCGCTGACCGGCCTGACGATGGCCGAGCGCTTCCGTGACGAAGGCCGCGACATCCTGTTCTTCGTGGACAACATCTACCGCTACACGCTGGCCGGTACCGAAGTGTCCGCACTGCTGGGCCGTATGCCTTCCGCCGTGGGCTACCAGCCGACGCTGGCCGAGGAAATGGGCAAGCTGCAGGAGCGCATCACGTCGACCAAGACTGGCTCGATCACGTCGATCCAGGCCGTGTACGTGCCTGCGGATGACTTGACCGACCCGTCGCCCGCCACGACGTTCCTGCACTTGGACTCGACCGTGGTGCTGTCGCGTGACATCGCAGCGCTGGGTATCTACCCGGCCGTTGACCCGCTCGACTCCACGTCGCGTCAGCTGGATCCGCAAGTCGTCGGCACGGAACACTACGAAGTGGCCCGCCGCGTACAGCAGACCCTGCAGCGCTACAAGGAACTGCGCGACATCATCGCGATTCTGGGCATGGACGAACTGTCGCCGGAAGACAAGCTGGCTGTGTCCCGCGCCCGTAAGATCCAACGTTTCCTGTCGCAGCCGTTCCACGTGGCCGAAGTGTTCACGGGTTCGCCGGGCAAGTACGTGCCGCTGAAGGAAACCATCCGTGGTTTCAAGATGCTGGTGGATGGCGAGTGCGATCACCTGCCGGAACAGGCGTTCTACATGGTCGGTTCGATCGACGAAGCCTTCGAGAAGGCCAAGAAGCTCCAGTAAGCGGTGTGTTTCGCCTTCATGCACCGTGGCAACTGCCGCGGCCCGCGTGGAGGCGRAAACTTGCTTCCTGGTATCGGGAAGCTAACGCTTTCAGGAGAAAGGATCTGATATGGCAACCATTCTTGTAGACGTCGTCAGCGCGGAAGCGTCGATCTTCTCCGGTCAGGCGAAGTTCGTGGCGTTGCCGGGCGAGACGGGTGAACTGGGTATTCTGCCGGGCCACACGCCGCTGATCACCCGCATCCAACCGGGTGCGGTGCGCATCGAGAAGGAAGACGGTAGCGAAGAGTTCGTGTTCGTTGCCGGCGGTATTCTCGAAGTCCAGCCGAAGCACGTAACTGTGCTGGCCGATACTGCCATCCGCGGTAGCGATCTGGACGAAGCCAAGGCGCAGGACGCCAAGCGTGCGGCCGAGGAACTGATGCAGAACCAGGGCAGCGACCTGGACCTGGCGCGCGCACAAAGCGAGCTGGCCGTGGCCGCTGCGCAGCTGGCTGCCATCGCCCGTCTGCGTCGTAAGAAGTAAGCAGTTAAGTAGGACTGGCGCACCTGTTGTTTTTTCGGTGCGCCATGGAAAAAGGCAGCCATGTGGCTGCCTTTTTTGTTCGACGGGCGCTATATTTTCCTGCCTGGACCACAAAAAAAAGCGCGCGGGCCGGGGAGGCTCCGCGCGGACGGGAAAATCCCTTCGAGGGGTCAATTCGAAGGAACGGGTTCGGTCCAGGATTTACTCACGAGCGCATCGGAGTCTTCTCTCCGCATCCTTGGCGAGGTCTCCGACATCACGTCCGGGGAAACTCAAGCCACGCGCCGATCGGTCTTTCCTGGTGCTCCGGATCGGCAAGTTCTGACTTGCTGGTCCGGAAAATCGGGATACTGCCAAGCAAACTCTTCAGGCTTTCTTCCGCATCCCCTTATTTTTCAATGCTTTACGGGTGGGGACACTTCACACCAGCGCTTCGGTGTGTCAATGCATTGTGGGGGAAACTTCTGGGGATGGCAGTAACAAAATGTATCGTTTTGCAAGTAGTTGAAAGCCCGGCGAGTAAGAAACCGGCGTTTTAGACGCTTTTATGCGCCGATCGGGGCCCAATCTGCACACGGATCGCCGCAGCCCCGGCAAGCCAATGTTAAGACATTTAAGCGCTAGGCTACTGAATGCATTAGGTTTTCTGCGAATGCATAATCCGTACTCCCCACTTTTGGGGGATAAAGAAAACTCCCGCTTTAAAACTGTGTTCGGTAGCGCCTCTAGCGTTACGATTCGATACGGTTCAAGCGCACCCTTCGCCGCTTTGTTTCCTTCGTCGCCCTCCGCCGGGCGATTACACTGGCGCCAGTTCAGATTTTCCACGACGCGCCATGGCCATCGACCCCCAGATTCTCGCCTATTACCAACGCATGGCCGAGCAATACGCCGGCCAGCCCGTACCCGTTGATGCGTCCGCGCGCCGCGCACGCTTCGACGAGGTGGCCGCGCAGTCGTTAATCGACGACCCGGCGGGCATGGCCGTTACCGACATCACGATCGAGACCGGCACGGCGTCGCTGCCTGTGCGCCTGTTCCGTCCTGCCGATGTGGAACGCCCACGCCTGATCGTCTATTTCCATGGCGGCGGCTGGGTGGTTGGCTCGCCGCGCACCCACCACACGGTGGCCGCCTTGCTGGCCGAAGACACGGGTTGCGTGGTGGCCAGCGTCGATTACCGGCTCGCGCCGGAACACGCTTTTCCTGCGCCGTGCGATGACGCGATCGGTGCCGTGCGCGCGCTGGCGGCAATGCGCGAGGCGCTCGACGTCGATCCGACCTTCCTCGCCGTGGCCGGCGACAGCGCGGGCGCGCACCTCGCCGCCGTGGCCGCCCGCGAGGTCAATGCCGCCGCCGGCGCCCCGGTCGTCAACGCGCAGCTGCTGATCTATCCGGTCACCGCACCGGTGCTGACCACGGAGAGCTACCGCGCCTTCGCCGACGGTCCGGGCCTGACGCGTGACGAGATGGCCTGGTTCTGGACCCAATTCATCGGCGTCGATGCCCTGGTGCGTGGCCCCGAGRCCACYGACCCGCGCATCCATTTGATGGCCACCGCGCCCTCGCGGCYGCCGCCGGCCAGCGTGGTGCTGGTCGCCGCCAACGACGTATTGCGCGATGACGGCCTCGCYTACGCCGATTTTCTCGTGCGCCACGACGCCCCGGTCGTCACGATCGAGGCCAGCGGTATGACCCACGGCTTCGCGCGCCTGCAGCCGGACGCGCCGCGCGCCCGCGAGTGGATGCGCCGCGCCGCGCAAGCCTTCGTCGGCATCTTCGACGAGGCATGACACCTTTCCCGGACACCGTGTGGCGGCGGGCATCCCTTAGAATGGCGGTCTTGAGAGGATGACCATGACCGCATTGCAGAACGATACCTTCCTGCGCGCGCTGCGCCGGCAACCCACCGAGTACACGCCGCTGTGGCTGATGCGCCAGGCGGGCCGCTACCTCCCCGAATACAACGCCACGCGCGCCCGCGCCGGCAGCTTCCTCGGGCTGGCGAAGAATCCCGCCTATGCGACGGAAGTGACGCTTCAGCCGCTGGATCGCTACCCGCTCGACGCCGCGATCCTGTTCTCGGACATCCTCACCGTGCCGGACGCGATGGGCCTCGGCCTGTCGTTCGCCCAGGGCGAAGGTCCGCGTTTCGCGCACCCGCTGCGCACGGAAGGGGATGTGGCCAAGCTCGCCGTGCCGGACATGGCTTCCCTGCAATACGTTTTCGATGCCGTGAGCGAGATCCGCCGCGCGCTGATCCAGGACGGCCGCCAGCGCGTGCCGCTGATCGGCTTCTCGGGCAGCCCGTGGACGCTGGCCTGCTATATGGTCGAAGGCGGCGGCTCGGACGACTTCCGCACGGTCAAGGCGATGATGTACGGCCGCCCGGACCTGATGCATCGCATCCTCGACATCAACGCCCAGGCGGTGTCCGCCTACCTGAACGCCCAGATCGAAGCAGGCGCCCAGGCCGTCATGGTGTTCGATACCTGGGGCGGCGCGCTGGCCGACGGCATGTACCAGCGCTTCTCGCTCGAATACATGCGCCGCGTGCTGGCCGGCCTCAAGCGCGAGCACGAGGGCCAGCAAATCCCGGCGATTGTCTTCACGAAGGGCGGCGGCCACTGGCTCGAGCAGATCGCCGAGATCGGCCCGGATGCCATCGGCCTCGATTGGACCGTGAACCTCGCCCAGGCCCGTCGCCGCACGGGCGGCCAGGTGGCGTTGCAGGGCAATATCGATCCGACGGTGCTGTTCGCGCCCGAAGCCGCCATTCGTGAGCAGGTGCGTGGCGTACTCGACACCTACGGGGCAGGCGGTGGCAGCGACGGCCACGTGTTCAACCTCGGCCACGGCATCTCGCAGTTCACGCCGCCCGAGAGTGTTTCCGTGCTGGTGGACGAAGTGCATCGTTACAGTCGCACCCTGCGCGGCGCGCGCTAACACAGGCTCCCGGCCGTTTGAAATACCCCGCGTCGCAGCGACGCGGGCCCGTGCGCCGGCCTTGTGCACGGGGAGGCTCACGGCAAGGGCTGTCAAGTAAACTATTTTTTGATTTGTCTCCAAAAAGGTGCCGATGGGTCGTTGTCAAGGCTTGACTTATGCACACTGATAGGTTTGCGGCAGTGCACGAGCGGGTTACCCCTTAACTCAGTTGGGGGGTCTTCGCAAGTCCTTGATTCATAAGACTTTGAATCTTCTTCAAGCGAGCCCGCGACAGCGATGGAACCTTGGATTCAAGCGCCTTCCGGGGAAGATGGAGCGACTTTTCAACAAAGTTATCCACAGGCACTTCGGGGGAAGTGGAAAACCATCCATGGATCATCGACTTAGGGTCACATTTGAAGTTTTACTTTAAGTTGATGTTGCGCCGCACACAGACTTTTCTCATGGTGTCGACCATGCGTCGCATGCACAACGATTGCGCATCTGGACTGCACCAGTCGGGGGTCCGTCGATGACCGCCCCGGCGCTCCACGTCGCGCAAACATCACAGACATTGGAAGCCGATCCCGCCCCTGCACCAGCGCCGATCGTGCGCGTTGCGCTCGATACGCCCGCTGACGATTGCTTCGACTACGTCGCCGCGCACGATGTGGCGCCGGGTGACCTTGTCGTGGTGCCATTCGGCCGCCGCAGCATGGTCGGCGTGGCCGTGGAGATGGCCGACAGCAGCGATGTGCCTGCAGACCGCCTGCGCCCGGTGGAGCGCCATATCGGCTGGATGCCCCCGGTGAATGCCGAATGGATGGCGCTGGCGCGTTTCGCGGCGCGCTATTACCACCGGCGGCTGGGCGAGGTCATGCTGCCCGCGCTGCCGCCTTCCCTGCGCGAGGCCGAGACGTGGGACCGCCTCGGCCAGCGCGCCCAAAGCACGCAGTACCGGGTACGCGACGGGCAGGGCGACGCCTTGCTCGCCGCCGTGCCCACGCGCGCCCGCACCGCCCACGCGCTGGCTGCCGCCCTGGCCGCAACGCCGGACTGGATCGGCCTGACCGACGCCCGCGCGCTCTGCACCGCCGCCCCGGCCCGGCTGGCCGAATGGGAGGCCGCCGGCTGGATCGAATCGTCCATTGCGGCCCGCAGGCTGCTCGATATTGCGCCAGACCAGCCGCCCTCCGTCGCCCCCCCCCTTCACGACGAGCAGCGGCAGGCCGTGGACGCCATCGCCAGCGCCGAAGGCTTTGCGCCGTTCCTGCTGCACGGCGTGACCGGCAGTGGCAAGACCGAGGTCTACCTGCACGCCATGGCGAGCCTGCTGGCCGCCGACCCCGCCGCACAGATCCTGATGCTCGTGCCTGAGATTAATCTCACGCCGCAGCTCCAGGCGCGCATCGCCGCCCGCTTCCCGCACGAGCCGCTGGCCGTGCTCCATAGCGGGCTGGCGGATCAGGAGCGCAGCCTGCAATGGCTGGCCGCCCATCGCGGCGAGGCGCGCATCGTTCTGGGTACGCGGATGGCGGTGCTGGCGTCGATGCCGCACCTGCGGCTGATCGTGGTCGATGAAGAGCACGATACGTCATACAAACAGCAGGAAGGGTTACGCTACTCGGCGCGCGATCTGGCCGTCTGGCGCGCCAACCAGTTGAAGATCGGCATCGTGCTGGGCTCCGCCACGCCGTCGATGGAGACCTGGCATCGGGCGGGGCAGGGCGCCTACCGCAAGCTCGTGCTGCGCGAGCGCGCCCAGGCAGACGCCGCGCTGCCCACGGTGCGGCTGATCGACCTGAACCATGAACGGCAGCGTCAGCGCCATCTGTTCGAAGGGCTGTCCGTGCCGCTGCTGGACGCCATCCAGCAACGGCTGGAACGCGGCCAGCAAAGCCTGCTGTTTCTGAACCGGCGCGGCTATGCGCCGGTGCTGGCCTGCGATAGCTGCGGCTGGCTCTCCGGCTGCCCGCGTTGCTCGGCGTACCTGGTGCTGCACCGGCCGGAGCGCCGGCTGCGCTGCCACCACTGCGGGCTGGAATCGCCGGTGCCGCATCACTGCCCCGACTGCGGGAATGTCGACATTGCGCCACTTGGGCGCGGAACCCAGCGCATCGAGGAGGCCCTCGCCACGCGCTTCCCGGACGCCCGCATCGCCCGGATCGACGCCGATTCCACGCGCCGCAAGGGCACCGCGCAGGCGATGTTCGACGAAGTCCACGCGGGCGAGGTCGACATCCTGGTTGGCACACAGATGGTGGCCAAGGGCCACGACTTCCAGCGCGTGACGCTGGTCGGCATCGTCCATCCGGACGCCGCGATGTTCAGTCACGACTTCCGCGCCGCCGAGCACCTGTTCGCGTCGCTGATGCAGGTCTCCGGCCGCGCGGGCCGGGCCGGGCTGCCGGGCGAAGTCCTGATCCAGACCCGTTACCCGGACGCCCCGGCGTTGCAGGCGCTGGTCCGGCATGACTATGATGGATTTGCCGCCAGCCAACTGCGCGAGCGCCGTCAGGCCGGCCTGCCGCCGTTCGCGTACCAGGTGCTGGTCACGGCCGAGCACGGCCAGCTCGAACGGGCGCTGGCCTTCCTCCAGGCCGCGCGCGAACGGGCCGATGCCTGTGCGCTGGCGCCAGAGGTGCAACTCCACGACCCGGTGCCGATGTCGATGGTGCGCATCTTCAACAAGGAGCGGGCGCAGATGCTGGTGGAAGCGAGCGCGCGCCCGGTTTTACAACGGTTTGTGAGCGAGTGGGTGCAAACATTTGGCGAGGTCGGCAGCGCCGTGAAGGGGGTGCGCTGGCAGCTGGAGATCGACCCGCTGCGGATCTAGACGGCGTGCAAAGTGTTGTAGTGGTGCAACCGTCGCACCCCTTCGCAGGCTAAGGGGTTGCACTAGGTTGCACCTCGCAATTTTCCGAGGGTAATATCGCGGCAGCCCTGAAGCGGCCGGGGCTCGCGTGCGCACCGCGCGCGGACCGCGTGGCCGCTTCCCCCCGCTTTTCGGAGAACTGCTCGCATGGCCACCACCACCCTCGGCGTCAAGCTCGACGACGCCTCGCGCGACCGCCTCAAACGCGTTGCCCAATCGATCGACCGTACCCCGCACTGGCTGATCAAGCAGGCGATCTTCACGTATCTGGAGCAGGTCGAACGCGGCCATCTGCCGCACGAAGGCGGGTTCAGCGCCGGCGCAGACGCCGAGGGCGGTGACACCGAGGTGCAACCGGGCGATGCCGCCCCGCAGCCGTTCCTCGAATTCGCCCAGAGCATCCAGCCGCAGTCCGTGCTGCGCGCCGCGATTACCTCGGCCTATCGTCGCCCGGAAACCGATTGCGTACCGGTGCTGCTGGAACAGGCCCGCCTGCCGCAGCAACAGGCCGACGCCGCGATCAAGATGGCCAAGACGCTGGCCCAGCGCCTGCGCGAGCAGAAGGTGGGCACCGGCCGCGAAGGCTTGGTGCAGGGCCTGATTCAGGAATTCTCGCTGTCGTCACAGGAAGGCGTGGCGCTGATGTGCCTGGCCGAAGCGCTGCTGCGCATTCCCGACAAGGCCACGCGTGATGCGCTGATCCGCGACAAGATCAGCGGCGCCAACTGGCAGTCGCACCTGGGCCAGAGCCCGTCCCTGTTCGTCAACGCCGCCACCTGGGGCCTGCTGCTGACCGGCAAGCTGGTGGCCACGCATACGGAGTCAGGGCTGTCGAAGGCGCTGACGCGCATCATCGGCAAGGGCGGCGAGCCACTGATCCGCAAGGGCGTGGACATGGCCATGCGCCTGATGGGCGAGCAGTTCGTGACCGGGGAGACCATCTCCGAGGCGCTCGCCAACGCCCGGAAATACGAGGCCGAAGGCTTCCGCTACTCGTACGACATGCTCGGCGAAGCCGCCATGACCGAGGCCGATGCCCAGCGCTACCTGGCCTCCTACGAGCAGGCCATCCACGCCATCGGCCAGGCCTCGCGCGGCCGGGGCATCTACGAGGGCCCGGGCATCTCGATCAAGCTGTCCGCGCTGCATCCGCGCTATAGCCGCGCCCAGCACGAGCGCGYGATCTCGGAACTCTACGGCCGCCTGAAGTCCCTGACGATGCTGGCGCGCCAGTACGACATCGGCATCAATATCGATGCGGAGGAGGCCGACCGCCTCGAAATCTCGCTCGACCTGCTCGAACGCCTCTGCTTCGAACCCGATCTGGCCGGCTGGAACGGCATCGGCTTCGTGGTGCAGGGCTACCAGAAGCGCTGCCCGTTCGTGATCGACTATGTGATCGACCTCGCGCGGCGCAGCCGGCACCGCCTGATGATCCGCCTGGTCAAGGGCGCCTATTGGGATAGCGAGATCAAGCGCGGGCAGGTCGATGGCCTGGAGGGCTACCCGGTCTATACGCGCAAGGTTTATACCGATGTGTCGTACATCGCGTGCGCGCGCAAGCTGCTGTCCGTGCCCGATGCGATCTATCCCCAGTTCGCCACGCACAACGCGCACACGCTTTCGGCGATCTACCAGATTGCCGGCCAGAACTACTACCCCGGCCAGTACGAGTTCCAGTGCCTGCACGGCATGGGCGAGCCGCTGTACGACCAGGTGGTGGGCCCCCTCGCCGAGGGCAAGTTCAACCGGCCTTGCCGGATCTACGCGCCGGTGGGCACGCATGAGACGCTGCTGGCCTATCTGGTGCGCCGCCTGCTCGAAAATGGCGCAAATACGTCGTTCGTGAACCGCATTGCCGACGACACCATCGCCCTCGACGAACTGGTGGCCGACCCGGTCGCCGTGGTCGAGCAGATGCACAAGACCGAAGGCACGCTCGGCCTGCCCCACCCCCGCATCCCGCATCCGCGCGCGCTGTATGGCAAGTCGCGCGCCAATTCGATCGGTATCGATCTGTCGAACGAGCACCGGCTGGCGTCGTTGTCGTCGGCGCTGCTGGCCGGCACCAGCGACACCGTGCGTGCCGAGCCGCTGCTGGGCGGCGATGTGTCGCGCGCCGACGCCGTGTTCGCCCCGGTGCTGAACCCGGCCGACCACCGCGACGTGGTGGGCCACGTCAGCGAAGCCACGCCCGATGAGATCGAGGCCGCGCTGGCCGCCGCCGTCAACGTGGCACCGATCTGGCAGGCCACGCCGCCCGAGGTGCGCGCCGCCGCCCTGGAGCGTGCCGCCGATCTGATGGAAGCGCAGATGCAGTCGCTGATGGGCACCATCATGCGCGAGGCCGGCAAGACCTTCTCGAACGCGATTGCCGAAGTGCGCGAGGCCGTCGACTTCCTGCGCTACTACGCGGTGCAGGTGCGGGACGGCTTCTCGAACGATACCCATCGCCCGCTAGGCCCGGTGGTCTGTATCAGCCCGTGGAACTTCCCGCTGGCGATCTTCACCGGCCAGGTGGCCGCCGCGCTGGCCGCCGGCAACCCGGTGCTGGCCAAGCCGGCCGAGCAGACCCCGCTGATCGCCGCCCAGGCCGTGCGCCTGCTGCGCGAGGCCGGCGTGCCGGCTGGTGCCGTGCAACTGCTGCCGGGCCGCGGCGAGACCGTAGGCGCCATGCTGGTGGGCGATGCCCGCGTCAAGGGCGTGATGTTCACCGGCTCCACCGAGGTGGCGCGCCTGCTGCAACGCAACGTCGCCGGCCGCCTGGACGCCGCCGGCCGTCCGATTCCGCTGATCGCAGAGACCGGCGGCCAGAACGCGATGATCGTGGATTCGTCCGCGCTGGCCGAGCAGGTGGTGGCGGACGTGGTGTCCTCCGCCTTCGACTCGGCGGGCCAGCGCTGCTCCGCGCTGCGCGTGCTGTGCCTGCAGGAAGACGTGGCCGACCGCATCCTGGAAATGCTCAAGGGCGCGATGGGCGAGCTGACGCTGGCCAACCCGGACCGCCTCTCGACCGACGTCGGCCCGGTGATCGACGACGAAGCGCGTACCGGCATCGTCCGCCATATCGAGGCGATGCGCGCCAAGGGCCGCCGCGTGCACCAGGCCGATCCGGGCGCCGCGCAGTCCGCCGCCTGCCGCCACGGCACCTTCGTGCCGCCCACGCTGATCGAGCTGGAAAGCCTTGAAGAACTGCAACGCGAGGTCTTCGGCCCGGTGCTGCACGTGGTGCGCTACCCGCGCGCCGCGCTCGACACGATGATCGACCAGATCAACGGCACCGGCTACGGCCTGACGCTGGGCATCCATACGCGGATCGACGAAACCATCGCCCGCATCGTGGATCGTGCCCATGTGGGCAACCTGTACGTGAATCGCAACATTGTGGGTGCAGTGGTCGGCGTGCAGCCGTTTGGTGGCGAGGGCCTGTCCGGCACCGGCCCCAAGGCGGGCGGCCCGCTCTACCTGCACCGGCTGCTGTCGGTGTGCCCGCAGGACGCCGTGGCGCGTACCGTGCGCGGCGCCGATACCAATGGCGGGGCACAGGTCGCGCGGGTCTCGTCCGGCCTGGCCGCGCTGAAGGCGTGGGCGCARGGCTCGCAACCCGAACTGGCCGCCGCCTGCGACCGCTTTGCCGAGGCGAGCCCGTCCGGCCTGGCCGTGACGCTGCCCGGCCCCACCGGCGAGCGCAATACCTACTCGCTGCTGCCGCGCGAGCGGGTRCTGTGCCTGGCCCAGCAAGAGGCCGACCTGCTCACCCAACTGGCYGCCGTCCTGGCCGTGGGCGCCCAGGCGTTGTGGCCAGACACCACTGCAAACAAGGGCTTGCTGTCGCGCCTGCCCCAGGCAGTACAATCGCGCGTCCGCCTGGCCGCCAACTGGCAAGATGCGCAGGCCGCGGACGCCGCTTTCGACGCGGTGCTGCACCACGGCGATTCCGACCAGCTGCGTACCGTCTGCGAACAGGTGGCCCAGCGGCACGGTCCCATCGTCGGCGTGCAGGGGTTGGCTCACGGTGAACCGAATGTCGCGCTGGAGCGTTTGTTGATCGAGCGTTCGCTGTCCGTCAACACGGCGGCTGCGGGCGGCAATGCAAGTCTGATGACGATCGGCTAAGTATTAAGCAAGTCCTTAGTTGATCGGTTGTCGATGCGTGCGGTGGGGGCCGGCGATCCCGACCCCGCCGCGCAACCGAGGAACGGAGCGGTGCTGCCAACGCCGGTCCGTGATGCGCGCCGGAGGCCGGCCGCGCAGCTACAACACGGCACCCTAAGCACCCAATGGGACCCAAGGAGAACTGATGAGCTCGACATTCCAAAAAACGGCCATGACCGTTGCCATGGCCGTTGCAGGCCTGACCGCCGCGCAGGCTGCCTTCGCACAGGCGCAGGAAATCAAGCTGGGCTTCGCCGCCCCGATGACCGGCGGCCAGGCGCAGTACGGCAAGGACATGCAGAACGGCGTRGTCCTCGCCATCGAGGACATGAACGCCACCAAGCCGAAGATCGGCGGCAAGGATGTCAAGTTCGTGCTGGTCTCCGAAGATGACCAGGCAGATCCCAAGACGGGTTCCGTGGTCGCCCAGAAGCTGGTGGACTCCGGCATCCAGGGCATGCTCGGCCACTTCAACTCGGGCACCAGCATCCCGGCGTCGATGGTCTACAACCGCGCCGGTATTCCCCAGATCGCCATGGCCACGGCTCCGGAGTACACGCGCCAGGGCTTCAAGACCACGTTCCGCATGATGACGTCCGACACCCAGCAGGGTTCGGTGATCGGCGCCTTCGTGGTGAAGAAGCTGGGGGCCAAGAACATCGCCATCGTCGATGACCGCACCGCCTACGGCCAGGGTCTGGCTGACGAGTTCGAGAAGGCCGCCAAGGCCGCTGGCGGCAAGATCGTGCGCCGCGAGTTCACCAACGACAAGGCGGTGGACTTCAAGGCCGTGCTGACCAACCTGAAGCGCAGCAACCCGGACGTGATCTTCTACGGCGGCGCCGAGACCCAATCGGCCCCGATGGCCAAGCAGGTCAAGGAACTGGGCCTGAAGGCACCCCTGGTGTCGGGCGAAATGTCGAAGACCGACAACTTCCTGAAGCTGGCTGGCCCGGCTGCCGATGGCACGGTGGTGTCGCTGGCCGGCCTGCCGCTGGACCAGATGCCCGGCGGCTCCGCGTACGAGAAGAAGTACGAAAAGCGCTTCGGCAGCAAGGTGCAGACCTACTCGCCGTACGCCTATGACGGCGCCACCGCCATGATGACGGCGATGATCAAGGCCGGCTCGGCCGACCCGGCGCGTTACCTTCCAGTGCTGGCCGCCACCAACATGCAGGGCGTGACCACCAAGACGCTGGCCTATGACGCCCGCGGTGACCTGAAGGACGGCGGCATCACCGTCTACAAGGTCGCGGACGGCAAGTGGACCGTGCTGGAAACGGTCGGCGGCAAGTAAGCCCTGACTGCGCAAGACACAAGGCCGCCGGCTGGCTTTCCTCCGGCCGGCGCGTCTGCCGGACTGACGCCACCCCCCCGGGGTGGCGTTTTTTATGCCAAAGCGGATGGGTTTCCCACGCTGTTCTTCCCATGGTCTTTCTCGGCGTTGGCGCATAATCGCGCTTTTGCATACTTTTTCCATAGGAGCCGTCCGTGCAGGAAGTCAGTTATGAGCACGCGATTGCGCTAGCCAACGCCGGGCGCCACGCCGAGGCGCTACAGATCGCCGACCAGCTTTGCGAGGCCCATCCCGAGGTGGTCGACTAYGCCGCGCTGCAGGCGCAACTGCATGCGGACCAGGACGATGTGCCCGGCGCGCTGGCTGCGCTGGAAGCCGCCATGGCCCGTCTGCCCGAGCTGTCGCTGGCACCGGTGCACCGCTGGGCGTCGCGCGGCGCGCTCGCCCATCTCTACGGCACGCTGCTGATGCGCCAGGGACAGGACGCCGAGGCGCTGCCCTGGCTACACGAGGCCGCGCGCCGCAACGGGCTGGCCTCGGGCGAGTGGGCCGCGCATTTCTACGCCGGCTTTGTCGCCTTCCGGCTCAACGATTTCGCCCGCGCGGGCCGCTACTGGCACGATCTGCTGTATCGCGCGCCGGACCTGGGCGCCGCCGACATCCTGCCGCTAGTGCAGGACTACGTAGACCGCGCCGACGCCGCCAGCCAGCTTGGCGAGCCGCTGATGCGCATCTGCCTGGCCCGCATCGCGCTCGATTCCCCCGAATTGCTCGACCTGACGCCGGAAGCCGGCGACGCCATGGCGGGCATGGAGGCCGAGCGCGTGCTGGCCGAGCACCCCGATCACCCCGAGGCGCGCCGCCTGCGCGCCCCGCTGCGGCTGGGCAGCGACCGCGCCGGTGCGCTGGACGACCTGGCCACCTACCTGCGCCAGCGGCCCGACCCGCAGGCGCAGGTACGCGACCTGACCTGGCGCTATCAATCTGCCGACGCAGCGCCGGGTACGCCSCCGGCGTGGCAGGGTTTCGCGATGACCGCCGATGCCGACGACGGCGCCGCCTACTTCCACGCCGCCACGGCGCTGGGGGCCTTCATCGACGAGGTGCCGGCGTCCGAGGCGACCCTGAAGCCGATGCTCGAGGCCACCTGCCGCAAGGGGCTGGAGCGCTTCGAAGCCTACTTTTCCACAGGCGAGGGCGATGCCGACGGCCACGGCGGCAACGCCGAYCCGCACCTGTACTCGCTGCTGTGCCGGCTGACGGCGCGCCTGCTGCCGGCCGATGCCGTCCATGTCGAGGAAAAGGTGGCGCTGCACCGCAAGGGCATGGCCGCGAGCGATTTCATCGACCATTGGATCGACCTGCTCGACGCTCACGCGTCGGCGGGCCAGCACAAGCAGGTGGTGGAGCTGGCCGGCGAGGTGCTGAACCGCTACCCGGTGGAGCGCAATCCGGCCGATGTCACGTGGGCGTTCAGCCGGCTCGTGGCCGCCTGGCGCGCGCTGGGCGGGCGCGATGCCACCGAGTCCGCCCGCGCTGCCATCACCCATATGGACGCCCGGCTGGACGCGCTGCCCGTGGAGGCCCGCACCGCCGGCGCCCACGCCATGGCGCACGCGCGCGCCCACTATGCGGCGTTGCTGCAGGCGGGCATGGCAGCGATGGACGAGCACGACAAGATCGACGCCCTGGGSGAGCTCGAAGCCCTGCAACGCCGCTCCTTGCTGGTGGAGGACGCGTGGCTGTTCAATCACTTCGGCCAGATCTGGCACGAACTGGCCGAGCCGGCCCGCGCGCTGCCGTTGTTCGAGCGGGCGGTGTCGCTGACCGAGGGCGATCCGGCCGACCAGGCCGCGCCCCGCGCCCAGCGAGCCCGGCTGCTGACGGAGATGGAGCAGTTTCCGGAAGCGCTGACCGACTTCCAGCTCGCCTTTGCCGCCCGTGCCGACTGGGACGCCGAAACGTGGCTGCACGCCGTGCTGGCGGCGCTGGGCATGGGCCAGCGCGAGACGGCGCTGGGCTGGTTCGAGCGCGCCCGCACGCTCGGCGCGGACAAGGGCCGCACCCGTCCGCTGTACGCCAAGGCCGAGGCCGGCCTGAAGGCCACCCGTCCGAAGTGGAAGGTGTGGGGCGTGTAACTTCGGAACGGCTCGCGGGGGCGCCGGGCGCTGAAACAGGTCCGGAAAACCGTCCCCGATTCTGATTCTTGAAAGACCTACAAAACGCCATCGACGACGATGGCGTTTTTTATTGGAATTTGCTGTAAGTTGCCGGCGTCTTCCACGTAGGGTCGGACAAAGCCCGACACTGCAACCCAAGTGCTTCCGTTACCATGTCGGCCATGAACGGATTGAGCCAACTTTTCCCGACCCTGCCGCTGGCACCGGGCGGCCTGTTCTGGGTGGGTCTCGCGCTGGTRGGCGCGGGCCTGGCCGGAGAGGTTTGCCGCCGCTGGCTGGGCCTGCCGCGCATCGTCGGCTACGCGGTGGTGGGGCTGTTCGCCGGCATGCTCGGCCGCAGCATCGTCGACGACAACATGATCCTGCAGACGCGGGTGCTGATCGACATGGCGCTGGCCCTGGCCCTGTTCGAACTCGGGCACCGGCTGTCGCTGTCGTGGCTGCGCGCCAACCGCTGGCTATTGTTTACCAGCGCGGCCGAGAGCCTGCTGACCTGGGGGCTGGTCTCCACGGTGCTCCAGTGGCTCGGGGCGTCGCCGGGCGTGGCGATCCTGGCCGGCGGCATCGCGGTCAGCACCTCGCCCACCATCGTGCTCCAGCTCAAGAACGAGTTGCGCGCCGAGGGGCAGGTCACGGAACGGCTGATGGCCATGGCGGCGCTGAACAGCATCTACGCGGCGGCCATCGTCCAGGTGGCCACGGGTTGGCTCCATTCCGAATACGGCAATATTGGCGCGGCGCTGCTGCATCCGCTCTACCTGCTGGTGGGCTCGTGCCTGCTGGCGTGGGTGGTCGGCAAGCTCGGGCACGCGCTGTACGCGCGCATGTCCGCGGACGATCACTACAGCTTCCTGGTGCTGGTGGGGCTGGTCCTGTTCACGCTGGCGCTGACGCGCGTCCTAAAATTGTCCATGCCGCTGACGCTGATGCTGGCCGGCGTGGTCTTCAAGCACCAGGACCGCCAGCCGCACGTGTGGCCAGCGCACTTCGGCAGCGCCGGGAGCCTGCTGATCATCGTGATGGTAGTGTCGCTGGGCCTGCCGCTGACGGCGCACGACTGGGTAGTCGGCGGCACGCTGGCCGTGGCCCTGGTGGTGATGCGCCATGTGGCGAAGCTGGCCGGCGTGGTGTCGCTCGGTTCGTTCTCGGGGTTGAGCCTGCGCCAGTGCATGGCGCTGGGGCTGGCGCTGGCGCCGATGTCGGGGCTGGCCTACCTGCTGATGAACGACGTGGCGCGCCTGTACCCGAGCACCGGCGGACCGCTGGCATCGATCATCCTGTGTGCGCTGGCCATCGAACAGCTGCTGGGGCCGGTCATCGCGTCCTGGGCGCTGCGCTATGCTGGCGAGGCGCGTGACAATGGAGGAGGGCGCTGATGTCGCTCGAACCGTTCAAGCATTCCGAGGCGCTGACGTTCGGCGTGGAGCTGGAACTCCAGCTTGTGAACCGTCATGACTACGACCTCGCGCCCTTCGCGCCGGACCTGCTGCGTGCGGTCAAGGGCGCCCAGCACGCGGGCGACATCAAGCCCGAGATCAGTCCGTCGATGATCGAGATCAGCACCGGCATCTGCCGCGACTACGCGCAGGCGCTGGAGGAGCTGACGGTCATGCGCGACCTGATGACGCGCGCCTCCCGCTCGCTGAACCTGGGCATCTGCGGCGGCGGCACCCATCCGTTCCAGCAGTGGTCGGACCGGACCATCTCCGATTCGCCGCGCTACCAGTACATTTCCGAGCTGTATGGCTATCTCGCCAAGCAGTTCACGGTGTTCGGCCAGCACGTCCATATCGGCTGCCCGAGCGCGGACGAGTCGCTGTTCCTGCTCCACGCCATCGGCCGCTACGTGCCGCACTTCATCGCGCTGGCGGCGTCGTCGCCGTACGTGCAGGGGGTGGATACCGGCTTTGCCTCGGCGCGCCTGAACTCGGTGGCGGCCTTCCCGATGAGCGGCCGCGCACCGCATGTGCTGACGTGGGACGCCTTCACCGCCTACTTCAACAAGATGCGCAACACGGGCGTGATCGAGAGCATGAAGGACTTCTATTGGGATATCCGTCCCAAGCCGGAGTTCGGCACGATCGAGGTGCGCGTGATGGACACCCCGCTGACCGTGGAGCGCGCCTGCGACATCGCGGCGTACATCCAGGCGCTGGCGCGCTACCTGCTGCTGTCACGGCCGTTCATGCCGCAGGAAGACGACTACCTGGTGTACACCTTCAACCGCTTCCAGGCGTGCCGCTTCGGGCTGGAGGGCGAGTACGTGCATCCGAACGAACTGACGCGGATGCCGATCTCGGATCATATTTTGTCGATTTGCGACGCGCTGGTGCCGCACGCGGAGGCGCTSGGSTCGCTSAAGGCGCTMGARAATATCCGCGCGCTGGCTTCGAGCCGTGACAACGACGCGCACTGGGTGCGCACCGTCGATGCCGATGCGCACAGCCTGCGCGAGACGGTGCGGCGTACCTGCGAGCGGTGGGAGGCCTGACGCCGACGGCGGGCCGGGGTGACTGCACCGCTTATTGAACGGTATAGCCCTTGCCWCCCATGCAAGCCTTCCACGCCTGGTAGTAGCTGCCCATCGCCTGTTGCTGGCTCGCGGCGTTCTGTTCGTTCGCCGCCTGCACGTTACGGCGTTCCTGCCGGTTCCGCGAGCCGCCCGCCATGGTCCCGACGGCGGCTCCGGCCGCCGCACCCTTGCCGGCATCGCCCGCAACTGCGCCAATCACGGCGCCGCCCGCTGCCCCGCGCGCCGCGCCTTGCACGCGCTGGCCGCCCTGGGCCTGCTGGGGCGGCGGGGCCTGGGCCACCACTGCGGGGTCTATGCCGGTTTGTTGTTTGGCCCAGCTGTAGCACTCCCCGTCATCCTTGGATTGCTGCTGCGCGGACTGGCCCTTGGCCGGATAAGCCACCGGTTTCGACTGTGCCTGCACGCCGGCTGCGGCCAACGCGATTGCCGCGCCGAGCACCATCCCCCATCGCTTGCTGTGATGCATGATGTACCTCCTCCGGCGGGGCCATGTGCCCGCGTGTGCGGTCTCAGTATTGCAGCGCAGGGGGCGAAGTCAAATGAATTCCTTCGTGCCGCGTATTAGGCGTTTGCAGGGGTCAGGTCGGATACACCGGCTCGCATCGGATCTCGGATTTCACCGAATTGGCGATGAAGCAGGCGTCGTGCGCGGCGTGGTGCAGCTGATCGATGTCGGCGCGGGTCGGCAGGCGCTCGCCCGAGAACGTAACGTCGGGACGCAGCGTCACCACGGTCACCGCCATGCGGCCTTCGGCGGTCTTGGCCAGCGTGCCCACGGACTTGTCCACATAGCGATCGACCACRAAGCGCTGCTTGGCGGCCAGCGCCAGGAACCACAGCATGTGGCAGGCCGAAATCGACGCGATCAGCATTTCCTCGGGATCCACCGCGCTGGCATCGGACATCGGCGGCGGCACCACGTGTGGCGACGCCGAGCCCGGCACTTCCGCGCCGCCGTCGAACCGCAGCACATGCTTGCGGCTGTAGCGGTTGCTCACGAAATCCTGATCGCCGCGCTCCCACGCGATCTCGGCACTGTGCTCGGCCATGCTGGTCACTCCGGGTAGTAGAAGAACGAAAAATCAGATGCCGTGCGGCACGCTTTCCCCATCTCGCCCGGTCACGAGCCCCAGGCGCTGGTTCGCCGGCACGGCGATATCGATCAGCTTGGGGCGGGGCAGGTTGAGGTTGCGCATCATGACGATGAACTCGTCGCGCGAGCGCCCCGCCACGCGGCTGTTGTGGGCGCGCTCATGGCCGATGGTCGACTGGGTGTGGCCCTTGTAGTCGTGGGCGGGGTAGACCAGCGTGTCGTCGGGCAGGCGGAAGAGCTTCTCGGTGAGGCTGTCGAACAGCGTGCCGGCGTCGCCGGACTGGAAATCGGTGCGSCCGCAGCCGTCGATCAGCAGCGCATCGCCGGTGAAGATGCGGCGCACCACGCCGTCCGGCGTGGCTTCCTCCCAGAGGTAGCTCATGCTGCCGGCGGTGTGGCCGGGGGTGTGGATCGCGCGAAGCACCTGCTTGCCGAAGCTGACGGTGTCACCGTCGATCAGTTGTTTCAGCGCAGGCTTGATGTCGCAGCCGGACGGCGCGGCGGTGTTGGCGCCAGTCTGCAGGGCGAGTTGCCCGGCGGAGGTGATGTGGTCGGCGTGCGCGTGGGTCTCGACAATCCAGACCAGCCGCGCGCCAGTCTCGCCCAGCAGCGCCAGGTCACGCGCGTACTGCCGGTCCACCGGATCGATCAGCAACGCCTCACGCGTCTCGGCGTCGATCAGCAGGTAGGTGAAGGTGGACGAAGTCTCGTCGAACAGCTGATGGAAGGTCTGCATGGCCGTTTTCTTCTTGGCAAACCGGGGGTGCCGCCATGATACGCCGGCGCCTGCTCAACATTCCACGATATTCACCGCCAACCCGCCGCGCGCCGTCTCCTTGTACTTGGTCTTCATGTCGGCGCCGGTTTCGCGCATGGTCTTGATGACCGAATCGAGCGAAACATAGTGGGTGCCATCGCCGCGCAGGGCCATGCGGGCGGCGTTCACCGCCTTGACGGATGCCATGGCGTTGCGTTCGATGCACGGGATCTGGACCAGGCCGCCGACCGGGTCGCAGGTCAGGCCGAGGTTGTGCTCCATGCCGATCTCGGCCGCGTTCTCGACCTGCTCCGGCGTGCCCCCGAGCACCGCCGCCAGCGCGCCGGCGGCCATCGAGCAGGCCACGCCGACTTCGCCCTGGCAGCCGACTTCGGCGCCCGAGATCGAGGCGTTGAGCTTGTAGAGCAGGCCGATGGCGCCCGCCGTGAGCAGGAAATCGACCACGCCSGCGCGGTTGGCGCCGGGGATGAAGCGGTCGTAGTAGTGCAGCACGGACGGGATGATGCCGGCCGCGCCGTTGGTCGGCGCCGTGACGACGCGCCCGCCGGCGGCGTTTTCCTCGTTGACGGCGATGGCGTAGAGGTTGACCCAGTCCATCACGGAGAGCGGATCGGACAGCGCCCGCTCCGCGTGCAGCGTCAGTCCCCGGTACAACTCGGGCGCGCGCCGCCGTACCTTGAACGGCCCCGGCAGCTCGCCATCGGTGCGGCAGCCGCGCGCCACGGATTGCTGCATCACGTCCCAGATATGAAGCAGGCCATCGGTCACTTCCTGCTCGGGCCGCCAGGTCAGTTCGTTCTCCATCATGAGCCGGGCGATGGACTTGCCGCTCGCGTGCGCCATCTCCAGCATCGCCCGGCCGCTCCGGAACGGGTGCGGCAACTGCCGCTCGGCCGCCAGGATCTGGGTGTTCGGCGCGCCGGCSGTGACSACGAAGCCGCCGCCCACGGACAGGTAGCGYGCCTCGCGCAGCGGCGTGCCCTCCGCGTCGAAGGCGTGGAAYTTCATGCCGTTGGGATGCTCGGCCATGGCCTCGCGCCGGTAGAACACGATGTGCTCGCGCTCGACGAACGGCACCTCGTGCGTGCCGAGCAGGGCCAGTTTGCGCTGGGCGCGTAGCGTGGCGAGGCGGGACTCGATGGTTTCGGGGTCGACGGTGTCGGGCGCATCGCCCATCAGCCCCAGSATCACGCCCTTGTCGGTGCCGTGGCCCTTGCCGGTGGCGCCGAGCGAGCCGTATAGCTCCACGCGCACGCTGCCCACCTGGGGCAGCAGGCCGTCCCGCTCGAGCCCGTGCGCRAACATCAGGGCCGCACGCATCGGCCCCACGGTATGCGAGCTGGACGGCCCGATACCTACCTTGAACAGATCGAAAACGCTGACAGCCACGGGGAACTCCGGTAGGGGGCGGCGCGCAGGGCGCAGGGGCGGGGAGGCCGTCGGGAAAGTGGTCGGGTGTCGGGTCAGAGCGACATATCGGCATCGGGCCGGCCGGGCTCGCGCCACATGGCGTCGATGGCGGGCCTTGCGTGCCCGTCCTCGGACTTTTCCTTCTGGATCACGCTAATCGTGCCGTCTGTCTCAAGAATAGCGAAATGCACGTCTTCCACACGCGCGCAACCGTTGCGGCGTAGCGCCTTCTGCAGCTCGCGCGGTGTGATGCGCTCCCGGCGCATCACATCCTGGAAGATCTCGCCCTGGTGAATGATGATCTCGGGCCGGCCTTCCACCAGCGCCTCCAGGCGGCGGCTGCGCCAGGTGCCGTAGCCCACCAGCACGTCGGCGCCGAACAGCGTGGCGGCCAGGATCAGCCCGGCGGTGACGGAGTTGTCGCCGCCGTTCATGGCGTTCTGCACCGCGTTCGAGATGATCAGTAGCAGCACCAGATCCAACGGCGACAACTGGCCGATCTGGCGCTTGCCCGACACGCGCATCAGGAACAGCAGCGCGGCGTAGACGATCAGCCCGCGCAGCACGAATTCCCACCAGGGGGCGCTCAGATTCCACATGGACTAGACCTCCGCTAGGGATGGTGTGCTGCACGCCGGCCCGGGGGGCCGGGGCGGGAGGCGCAAAGCGCGCCAGCGGCGTCCGGGCAGGCCGGACGCCGCCAGACACGGCGCCTTAGTCCTGCGCGTACTCGCTCATCGGTACGCAGGCGCAGAACAGGTTGCGGTCGCCGTACACGTTGTCCGCCCGGCCCACCGGCGGCCAGTACTTCTGCGTGCGCAGCGAGGCAATGGGGTAGGCCGCTTCCTCACGCGTGTACGCGTGGGTCCACTCATTGGCGGTGATCACGGCGGCGGTGTGCGGCGCGTGGCGCAGCGGGTTGTCGTCGCGGTCAAAGCTGCCGTCCTCCACGCGCGCGATCTCGCCACGGATGGCGATCATGGCGTCGATGAAGCGGTCCAGCTCGTGCAGCGCCTCGCTCTCGGTCGGCTCGATCATCAGYGTGCCCGGCACCGGGAAGCTCATGGTCGGGGCGTGGAAGCCGTAGTCCATCAGGCGCTTGGCCACGTCCTCGTTGCTGATGCCGGTGGCCTTCTGCAGCGGGCGCAGGTCCAGGATGCACTCGTGCGCCACCAGACCGTGCTGGCCGGCGTAGAGCACCGGGAAGTGCGGCGAGAGCCGGCGCGCCACATAGTTGGCGGCCAGGATGGCGTTCTCGGTGGCGGCGGTCAGGCCGGCCGAGCCCATCATCGCGACGTACATCCACGAAATCGGCAGGATGCTGGCCGAGCCGAACGGCGCGGCCGAGACGCCGCCGATGCCGTTGTCGTCGCGGCGATAGCCCACGCTGTCCTGGTTCGGCAGGAAGTCCGCCAGGTGTGCGCCCACGGCCACGGGGCCCACGCCGGGGCCGCCACCGCCGTGCGGAATGCAGAAGGTCTTGTGCAGGTTCAGGTGCGAGACATCGCCGCCGAACTGGCCCGGCGCGGCGGTGCCGACCATCGCGTTCATGTTGGCGCCATCCACGTACACCTGGCCGCCGTGCTGGTGCACGATCTCGCAGATCTGCTGCACGCCCTGCTCGAACACGCCGTGCGTGGACGGGTAGGTGATCATGATTGCGGCGAGGTTCTGGCTGTGCTGCTCGGCCTTCTTCGCCAGATCCTGCAGGTCGACGTTGCCGTCGGCGTCACACGCCACCACCACCACCTTCATGCCGGCCATCTGGGCCGACGCCGGGTTGGTGCCGTGCGCGGACGAGGGAATCAGGCAGATGTCGCGATGGGCTTCGCCGCGGCTGGCGTGGTACTTCTGGATGATCAGCAGGCCGGCGTACTCGCCCTGCGAGCCCGCGTTCGGCTGCAGGCTCACCGCGGCGTAGCCGGTGGCGGCGCAGAGCATGGCTTCGAGCTGGTCGATCATCTCGCGATAGCCCACGGTCTGGTCGAGCGGGGCGAACGGGTGGACCTTGCTGAACTCGGGCCACGTCACCGGAATCATCTCGCTGGTGGCGTTGAGCTTCATGGTGCAGGAGCCGAGCGGGATCATGGTGCGATCCAGCGCGAGGTCCTTGTCCGCCAGCGAGCGCAGGTAGCGCAGCATCTCGTGCTCGGCGTGGTGCGTGTTGAAGACCGGGTGCGTCAGGTAGGCGCTCTGGCGGGCCAGCGCGGCCGGGAAACCATCGCCGACGGCGGCCTCGGTCGCATCGAAGGCCGGCACCGGCTTGCCGTGCGCGAAGATCTCCCACAGCGCGACCACGTCCTCGCGCGAGGCGGTCTCGTCCAGCGAGATGCCCACGCGGGTGGCGCCGATATGGCGCAGGTTGATGCCGCGCGCGGTGGCGGCGGCGTGGATCGCCTCGGTGTTGAAGCCGGTGTCCAGCGTCAGGGTGTCGAAGAACGTGGCGTTGACCGGGGTCACGCCCATCGCCTTCAGGCCGGCAGCCAGCGTGGCGGTCAGGCGGTGCACGCGCTGGGCAATGCGCTGGAGGCCCTGCGGCCCGTGGTACACGGCGTACATCGACGCCATCACGGCCAGCAGCACCTGCGCGGTACAGATGTTCGACGTGGCCTTCTCGCGGCGGATGTGCTGCTCGCGCGTCTGCAGCGCCAACCGGTACGCCTTGTTGCCCTGCGCGTCGATGGTCACGCCCACCAGACGGCCCGGCATCGAGCGCTTGAATTCGTCCTTCACGGCCATGTAGCCGGCGTGCGGGCCGCCGAAGCCGAGCGGCACGCCAAAGCGCTGCGAGTTGCCCACGGCCACGTCGGCGCCCCATTCGCCCGGCGCGACGATCAGCGTCAGCGCCAGCAGGTCCGCCGCCGCCACCACCAGCCCGCCAGCGGCGTGCACGGCATCGGCGATGGCACGGTAGTCGGCCACATCGCCGTTCACGCCCGGGTATTGCAGCAGCACGCCGAAGGCATGGGCGCCGGCGGCCTCGGCGGCGGGGCCGACCTTGACCTCGATGCCCAGCGGCAGCGCGCGCGTGCGTACCACTTCCAGCGTCTGCGGCAGCACGTCGTCCGCCACGTAGAACGTGTTCGAGGCGTGCTTGTTCACGCGCTGGAGCAGCGTCATCGCCTCGGCGGCAGCGGTGCCTTCGTCCAGCATCGACGCATTGGCGATGTCCAGCCCGGTCAGGTCCGTGACCATCTGCTGGAAGTTCAGCATCGCCTCCAGGCGGCCCTGCGAGATCTCGGGCTGGTACGGCGTGTAGGCCGTGTACCAGGCCGGATTCTCGAAGATATTGCGAAGGATGACGCCCGGCGTGAGCGTGTTGTAGTAACCCTGCCCGATGAAGCTCTTGAGCACGCGGTTCTGGTTCGCCAGCCCGCGCAGCTTGGCCAGCGCGGCTTCCTCGGTCAGCGGCTCGGTGAATTCGCCGAGCGGCATGCCGTCGCGGCGGCGGATGGCGGCGGGCACCACGGCGTCGATCAGCGCGGCGCGCGTCTCGTAGCCGAGCACCTTGAGCATGTGTTGCTGTTCGGCGGCATCCGGGCCGATATGACGGGCGGCGAAGGCGTCGCGCGCCTCCAGTTCGGCCAGCGTGGGCCGGCTACCTTGGGCGGCGTTCATGGGAAGAGGGGCGTTCATGGCAAGTGTCTCGTGGGGCGGGGCGGCAGGTGGTCAGCCTGGCCGCCGCGCGGGCATCTCGGGCGCCGTCTCCTGGCTCGGGAGACGGCTGGTGCAGCGCGTCAGGCGCCGACGCTGGCCTTGTAGGCGTCGACGTTCATCAGGCCGTTCACATCGTCGCCATTGGCCGGCTTCAGCTTGAACAGCCACGCGTCGAAGGCGTTGGCGTTGACGGATTCCGGCGCGGCGCTGGCGGCCTCGTTCACGGCGATGACTTCGCCGGCCACCGGGGCGTAGATGTCGGAAGCGGCCTTCACGGACTCCACCACGGCCAGCGCGTCGCCGGCGCCGACCGACTTGCCCACTTCGGGCAGTTCCAGGAAGACGATGTCGCCCAGCGCGTCCTGCGCGTGGTCGGTAATGCCGATCGTCAGCGTGCCGTCGGCTTCAACGCGCACCCATTCGTGCGATTCGGTGTACTTCAGGTCAGCAGGGAAATTCATGACGGATTCTCCGGGAATGCAGTGTTTGTCTTGTTTCGGTTCGCCTGCCGGGGCCAGCCGGGCAGGCGTGATGGCGACCGTTGGTGTCAGCCGGGCGGATGCCTCAGCTCACGAGTGCCTTGCCATTGCGCACAAACGGCAGTTTAACCACAGTCGCGGTCAGTTTGCGGTCACGAATCTCGACCTGGACCTCGGTGCCGGGCACAACGCCCTGCGGCAGCCGGGCAAAGGCAATGGATTGGGAGAGGGACGGGCTGAAGGTGCCGCTCGTGATCTCGCCGTCGCCGGCGGGGGTGATCACCTTCTGGTGCGCACGCAGCACACCGCCCTTGTCGCGCAGGATCAGGCCGGCAAATGTCTTATGTTGTCCGGCTGCCAGCAGCGCCGACTTGCCGATGAAATCGCGCTCGCTCTGCAGGTCGACGGTCCAGGCCAGGCCGGCGTCGAGCGGCGAGGTGTGGATGTCCATGTCCTGGCCGTACAGGTTCATGCCGGCTTCCAGGCGCAGCGTGTCACGCGCGCCCAGTCCGGCCGGGCGCACGCCTACGGACTGCAGCTTTTCCCAGATGCCGGCCACGTTCTCGGCCTCCACCACCAGCTCGAAGCCGTCCTCGCCGGTGTAGCCGGTGCGGGCCACCATCAGCTCGCCGACCATCGGGTCCCGCACCACCACYGCGTTGAACGGCTTGAGTGCGTCGGCCGGCTGGGTCGACGGGAAGGCCTCATGCACCTTGGCGCGCGCGTTCGGGCCCTGCACGGCGATGATCGCCAGCTTGCCCACGCCGGCCGGCGCCACGTCGCCCCGGCGCGGGGTGATCGTCACGCCGCTGCCGGTGGCCGCGTTGCGGGCCGTGATCCATTCGATGTCGCCCAGCGCCGTGCTGGCGTTCACCACCAGGCGGAAGCGGTCTTCGGCGAAGAAATAGACGATCAGGTCGTCGATGACGCCGCCCTTTTCGTCGAGCATGCACGCGTAGAGGGCCTTGCCCGGGGTCTGGAGCTTGTCGACATTGTTGGCCAGCAGGCCGCGCAGGAAGGCGCGCGTGTTGGGGCCGGACAGGTCCACCACGCACATGTGCGAGACATCGAACATGCCGGCATCGCCGCGCACCGCGTTGTGTTCCTCGATCTGGGAGCCGTAGTTGACCGGCATGTCCCAGCCGCCGAAATCGACCATGCGGGCACCGAGCGAGCGGTGGATGGCGTTAAGGGGCGTGGCCTGGAGCGTCATGGGAAATCCTCTGGAGCGAATACGGCAGCGAAAACGAAAAAAGGGTCATCCGCCGTGGGGATCGATGGCAATGCCACCAATCCGCCGCGGCGGATGACCCCTCTGTCCTCGATACCTGAGAGATTACGATGCAGCTTGCCGCATCGCGCGCCCCTTCGGTGGACACGCTCGCCATGCGTTGGCACGGGCGGGTGTCGCTCTCCAGAGTGCGGCATGCATCGTGTGCATGTTGCATGCCGATCCGACCGGTCCGTGGTGCCTGAGAGTTTTCGGGTGATACCCCTTCGGCGGCGCAATGGCTGCGCGCTCTCCCGGTTGGATGCGCGTGAATGTACGGGACGGGTTGACCTTTGTCAACGCGGCGCCGACGCCACCTTGCTAGGCGCCGGGGAGGGGGCTGGCTGTAATTCCTGCCGCCTGAGGTAAGGACTACCCGCGCCGGATCAACGATCCTTCGTGACGACGTTACCCACCACGCCACCCACCGCCGCGCCACCCACCGTGCCGAGCGCGCTGCCGTTGGTCAGCGCAGCGCCGCCGAGCGCGCCAACGCCCGCGCCAATGGCGGTGTTGCGGGTCTTGGGGCTCATGTCCGCGCAGCCGCCAAAGGCCGCCAGCGTGACACCGATCAGCGTGATTTTCGCCAGGGTTCGCATTGTTTTCATGATCGCCTCCGAATRTGCCGAATTTGTCATCAGGACGGCGTCGCCGCCGGTCCCGCATRACCGTATGAGGCAATCTCCATGCCCCSGRTGTCCCCTCGGACGTCACTTTTACGAAGTGTTACCGCGATGAAACACTGGTAGCACTCGCGTCCTTGATGTCCGTCATCAGGCACCGGCGCAGGCCACCCTGCGTGTTAACATCGACGCCTTTCGCGCGCCCGCCAAGCGTGCGCCATCCGGCACCCGCCCACCTATGACCCACGGACTCAACGCCGCCCAATCCGAAGCCGTTCGCTATCTGGACGGGCCCTGCCTCGTCCTCGCGGGCGCCGGGTCCGGCAAGACGCGCGTCATCACGCAAAAGATCGCCCACCTGATCGAGGACAAGGGCTTCGAGCCGCGTCACATCGCCGCCGTCACCTTCACGAACAAGGCGGCGAAAGAGATGCAGGAGCGCATCGGCAAGCTGATGGAGGGCAAGACCACGCGCGAGGGCAAGCGGATTCCGCTCAAGCAGCTCACCGTCTGTACCTTCCACTCGCTCGGCGTGCAGATTTTGCGGATGGAGGCGGAGCACGTCGGCCTGAAGCCGCAGTTCTCGATCATGGATTCGGACGACTGCTTCGGACTGGTGCAGGAGCAGCTCGCCACCACGGACAAGAAGCTGATCCGTAGCGTGCAGGGCACGATCTCGCTGTGGAAGAACGGCATGATCGATCCGGAGACCGCGCTGGCCCAGGCCGCCAATGCCGACGAGCACCAGGCCGCCATGGTCTACCGCAATTACGTGGCCACGCTGCACGCCTACCAGGCGGTGGATTTCGACGACCTGATCCGCCTGCCCGCCGAGCTGTTCGCGCGCGACGAGGCCGTGCGCCTGAAATGGCAGAACCGCCTGCGCTACTTCCTCGTCGACGAATACCAGGACACCAACGCCTGCCAGTACGCGCTGCTCAAGCTGCTGGCCGGCGGCTCGCACCTGCGCGCGCCGGCGTTCACGGCCGTGGGCGACGACGACCAGGCCATCTACGGCTGGCGCGGCGCCACGCTGGACAACCTGCGCGGCCTGCAGACCGATTTCCCGGACCTCAAGGTCGTCAAGCTCGAACAGAACTACCGCTCGACGGTGCGCATCCTGGAGGCGGCCAACGCGGTCATCGCCAACAATCCCAAGCTGTTCGACAAGAAGCTGTGGTCGGAGCACGGCATGGGCGACCCCATCGCCATCCATCCGATGAACGACGAGGAGCACGAGGCCGAGTCCGTGGTGTTCCGCCTGTCCGCCCACAAGTTCGAGCGCCGCGCGCAGTTCCGCGACTACGCCATCCTGTATCGCGGTAACCATCAGGCGCGGCTGTTCGAGCAGATCCTGCGGCGCGAGCGGATTCCGTACGTGCTGTCCGGCGGCCAGAGCTTCTTCGACAAGGCGGAGATCAAGGACATCTGCGCCTACCTGCGGCTGATCGCCAATCCGGACGACGATCCCGCGTTCATCCGCGCCATCACCACGCCCAAGCGCGGCGTGGGCAACACCACGCTGGAGGCGCTCGGCACGTTCGCGGGGCAGGCCAAGGTGTCGCTGTTCGAGGCCGCCATGATGGGCGGCATCGAAGGCAAGCTCCAGCCGCGCCAGCTGGAGCCGYTGCGCGTGTTCTGCGAGTCGATGGTGCGCCTGGCGGACCGCGCCAAGACCGATCCGGCCACCGTGCTGCTCGACGACATGATGGCCGGCATCCACTATGAATCGTACTTGTACGATACCTTCGACGAGCGCCAGGCCCAGTCGCGCTGGACCAATACGCTTGAATTCCTCGACTGGCTCAAGCGCAAGGGCACGCGCCCGGAACCCGAGGCCGGGGAGGGCGAGGCCACCGGCTTCGACAACGCCGACGGCTTTGGCGACGAAGGCAAGAACCTGCTCGAACTGACACAGACCGTGGCGCTGATGAGCATGCTCGAAGGCCGCGAGGAAGACCCGGACGCGGTGCGGCTCTCCACGCTCCACGCGTCCAAGGGCCTCGAATATCCGCACGTGTTCCTGGTGGGCGTGGAGGAGGGCATCCTGCCCCACGCGCGCGAGGACGAAGACATGAGCGACGAGAAGATCGAGGAAGAGCGCCGGCTGATGTACGTTGGCATCACCCGCGCCCAGCGCAGCCTCCAGATCAGCTGGTGCAAGAAGCGCAAACGCGCCCGGGACACCTACTCCTGCGAACCCTCGCGCTTCATCGCCGAAATGAAACTCGAAGAAGCGCCGGCTCCCGTCGACGAGACCCCGGCCATGAGCCCCAAGGACCGGCTGGCCAATCTCAAGGCGCTGCTGGGTACGCCGGGCGCACCCGGCAAGCCGGTGACGGGTTGAGYCGCATCCCCTACCAAGCATCACSGCCGATACAAGGCAGACAAGACCGCGCGCCTCGCGCTTTCTAATATGGCGACGCGTCAGACGCCTCGGCGACTGGCGCCGTGCCGCGCCTGCCCTTCGGTTAGCGGTGCGGCTGGGTACGCTTGCGTGCCTGGCTCTTCCCTGTTGAACGCTCCCGGCGCGGCAGTGCCGGGGGCGTCGTTTTGTCAGGCGAAGTTATCCACAGCGCACGTATCGAACCTGATACAAAGCCGCCACAGCGCGAATATTGCAAACTGGTACAGTTGACCGCCGGTCGTTGCGCAGGCCCTCGCCCGCCGGCGTTTCCCATCCCTCCCGCTTTGCCATGGACCTCACTCCCGCCTTGCCTACCCGCCTGCTGATCGTCGACGACGATCCCCAGATCCGCGCCATGCTGGCCGAATACCTGGCCACGTTCGGCATGGCGGCCGATGGGGCCGAAGGCGGGGCGTCGATGCGCACGGCCATGGCGCAGCATCACTATGACCTGGTCATCCTGGACCTCTCGCTGCCCGGCGAGAACGGCCTGACGCTGTGTCGCGAGATCCGCGAGCGCACGGACATCCCCGTAATCATGCTGACCGCCCGCGCCGAACTGGCCGACCGTGTGGTCGGACTCGAGGTGGGGGCGGACGACTACGTGACCAAGCCGTTCGAGATGCGTGAACTGGTGGCGCGCATCCACACGGTGCTGCGGCGCAGCCGGGCCGATGTGCGTCGTTCAGCACCTACCCCGGCGGGGCACGAGGTCAAGTTTGGCGCGTGGCGGCTCAACACCACGCTGCGCCAGTTGCTCGACGAGGAAGACACGGTCGTGCCGCTGTCGAACGCCGAGTTCCGCCTGTTGCTGACCTTCATCGAGCACCCGAACCGCGTGCTGGATCGCGAACTGCTCATCAACCAGGCACGCGGTCGCGACCTCGACGTGTTCGATCGCAGCATCGACCTGCTGGTCTCGCGCCTGCGCCAGAAACTGCGCGACGATCCGCGCGACTCGGCGCTGATCCGCACGGTGCGGGGCGAGGGCTACGTCTTCACGGTCAACGTGGATTCCTGACGCATGGCCGCGTCCCCCCCGCCGCCGAACGCCACCGCCGGCGTCCGGACAGACCCCACCATGCGGCGCCACCTTTTCGATTCGATGTTCCTGCGGCTGTTCCTGGTCATGGCCGCGATCATGGTGGCCGTGCACGTGCTTGGCGTGACCGTCATCGAGGGCCTGTTCCCGCGCCCCGGCTCGCCGCGCTGGGAGGAACGCATGCGCGAGGCGGCCTCGGAGGCCGCCGCCGCCGGCAAGCCATTCCACCGCCCCGAGCCGTCGCAGCGCGGCCCGCGTTTCGAGGAAGACGAGGAGGCGGGCGAGGGCGGCCCGGCCGGGGAGCGCGGCATGTTCCGTCCCGGCCATCCCGACCGGCGCGGGGAGCCGCCCGGACCGCAGCGCCACTTCCCCCCCTGGCACGGACTCTGGCCCCTGCATCCTGGCCTGATCTTCCAGTTCATCGCCATCGTGATTTCGTCGTGGGTGGGCGCGCGATTGCTCGCGCGGCCGGTGCAGCGGCTGGCCACCGGTGCGAACCGGCTGGCCCAGGATGTGCACGCCCCGCCACTCGACGATGATGCGGGTCCGGCCGAAGCGCGCGCCGCCACCAAGGCGCTGAACCTGATGCAGCAACGCATCCGCACGCAGCTGGCGCAGCAGTCGCGCTTCCTGGCGGCGGTCTCGCACGACCTGCGCACGCCGCTCACGCGCATGAGCCTGCGCATCGAGCGCATCGAGGACAACGACGTGCGCTACCGCCTGCGGCAGGATCTGGCCGAGATGAACGGGCTGATCGACGCCACGCTCTATTACCTGCGTGACCGCGACGACGGCACCGGCCCGCGCCAGCGCGTGGACGTGCAGGCGCTGCTCCAGGCCATCGTCGACGATGCCGAGGAACTGGGGCAGGACGTGCGGCTCTCCGGCACCGCCGCGCCGCTGCTGGCCTACCCGGCGGAGTTGCGCCGCGCCGTGGTCAACCTCGTCGAGAACGCGCACCGCTACGGCGGCGCCGCGCATATCGTGCTGACGGACAGCCCCGAGCGCGTGCAGATCGACGTCTGCGACAACGGCCCCGGCATTCCGCCGGCCGAGCTGCAGCGCGTGCTGGAGCCGTTCTATCGCGTGGAGTCGTCGCGCAGCCGGGCTACCGGCGGCGTGGGGATGGGGCTGTCGATTGCCGCCGATATCGTCAATCGCCATGGCGGCGAGCTGACGCTGGACAACCGTGTCGAAGGCGGCCTGCGCGTGCGCATCACGCTGCCGCGCGACTAACTAATAGATATAGCGGCGCGCGGGTCAGGCGCGCTGCGGCACGCCCGACTTGCCGATCGGCGCCAGTTGCACGTACTGAGAGCCGCGCAGCCCGCGCGTGAAGTCGAGCGTGAAATCGCCCACATCGATGCGCGACTGCAGCGCGCGGCGCAATTCCAGCGCACCCGGCGCCTTGGCCGCGCCGGCAGCGCGCACCAGCCAGGCGGCGCCAATGTAGCCGGCCAGCGTGGCCGGGGAGGGCGGTTCGTCGAGGTACTGCTTCATCCGCGCCACGTGTTCCTTGACCACGCGCAGCGTGGATTCCTGCGGGCCGGGCGCCACCTGCGTGACCACCACGCCCCCCGCGTAGTTGCCGCCGAGAATCTCGCGCGCCGAGGCCGGGCTCACGGCCGACAATCCCACCAGAAAACCGTACCAACCCTGCGAGGCCAGCGCGCGGCCAAGGCCGCCGTAGGCAAGCGTGTCGCCGGCCACGATGACCGCGCCGGGCCGCGTCGCGGCGATGCGGCGCGCGCCGTCATCGACACTGCCGGTCAGCGTCACGGCGCGCGTACCGAGGTCGCGCTCCATCCGATCGAGCCACGGCGAGCCCGCCGCGAGCGTGCCGGCGGCGAAGTCGGGCGACACGGCCAGGACGATGTTCTTGAGGCCGTAGCTGCGCAGCTGCCGCACGGCGGCGTCCAGCTCGGCCTGATAGTCGGCGCGCGTGAACCAGATGTTGTCGGCGGCAAGCGAAAGCCCGGAGAGCGGGGCGACGATCTGCACGCCGCGCCGGCTCAGTTCGGACGACGTGGCCAGCGCGGGCAGCAGGGTGTCGCCGGGGCCGAACAGCACGTCGATATGGTCCGACTCGGCCATGCCGATGGCCTGCGAGGTGSCGATGCGCGGGCTGGCATCGGCATCCCGCACCACGTGTACGATGCGCGGCCCCTGAMCCGAGGCGTTCGCCGCWTCGAACAGCACCTTGGCGCCGGCCAGGTAGTCGCGCGCCAGATCCGCTTGCGGCCCCACGCGGTCCAGCAGATGGCCGACCACCAGCGTGCGGCGCTGTGTGGCGGGCTGTGGTTGCGGCTGGGCGAAGGCGGCCGGCGCCGCGAGCATCGCGGCCAGCGTGCCGAACGACCGGAGCATGCGGCGGCGCGCCGGCGCGGCGGGCGACATCGTTCTGGGCGAGGCTGGGCGCATGGTCGGCGGGCGTTGGAATCGGGTGGAGGAGGGGACGGCGGGCAGAGCCTATCGGCCGTTCGTGACGCTCGGATGACGCCAACGCCCCACGGTGGCGGGGCTGCGGGCGCAAGCGCGGCGTGCGCTTGATGCGCGTCAAGGTGAGCGACGGCGCAGGGGCATAGCATCGTGACCATCTTCGCCCGCAAAAAGAGCGCACCATGTCCGCCCCCACCCTCCCCAGCATGCCTGCCGCCACGGCGTTCGACCGCCGCGCACTGGCCGACTTCCGCAGCCTGGCCGGCCGCATCGACGGCAACGGCCCCCGCTACACCTCCTACCCCACCGCCGACCGCTTCGACGCCGAAGTGGACGACGCCCGCTACCTCGCCGCGCTCGACGCCTGCCGCGCCGACTCCCCCGCGCCGCTCTCGCTCTACCTGCACATCCCGTTCTGCGAGAACATCTGCTACTACTGCGGCTGCAACAAGATCATCACCAAGGACCACGCCCGCAGCGCGCGCTACGTTGACTATCTCGCCCGGGAAATGGCAATGGTTGCCGGCCGGCTCGGCGAGCGCCGCGCGGTCATGCAATCGCACTGGGGCGGCGGCACGCCGACCTTCCTCGACCCCGACGAAATGCGTCGCGTAATGGCGGCGCTGACGCAACACTTCCACCTGCTGCCCGAGGGCGAGCACGCCATCGAGATCGATCCGCGCCGCGTGACCGATGCGCGCATGGCGCTGCTGGCGGAACTCGGCTTCAACCGGATCAGCCTCGGCGTGCAGGACTTCGACCCGGAGGTGCAGGCGGCGATCCATCGCGTGCAGTCCTATGAGGAAACGCGCGATGTGGTGCTGGCGGCGCGCCGGCTCGGCTTCCGCTCGGTCAGCATGGACCTCATCTACGGGCTGCCGCACCAGACCACCGAACGCTTCGCAGCRACCATCGACCGCGTGCTGACGCTGCGGCCGGAYCGGCTCTCGGTCTACAGCTACGCGCACCTGCCGCATGTGTTCAAGCCGCAGCGGCGCATCGACGAGGCGGCGCTGCCGCCCGCCGGCGAGAAGCTCGACATCCTGGTGTCCACGATCGAGCGCCTGACCGSCGCCGGCTATGTCTATATCGGCATGGATCATTTCGCGCTGCCGGACGACGACCTCGCCATCGCCCAGCAGGCCGGGCGGCTGCAACGCAACTTCCAGGGCTACGCCACCCACGCGGGGCACGATCAACTGGGCTTCGGCGTCTCGGCGATTGGCGCGGTGGCCGGCCACTACGCGCAGAACGCGCGCACCACGGACGAGTACTACGACGCGCTGGACGCCGGCCGGCTGCCGGTGGCGCGCGGCTTCGGCATGTCCGCCGATGACCATCTGCGCAAGGCGATCATCGGCGCGCTGATGTGTCACGGCACTTTGGACATTGCGGCGGTGGAGGCGGCGCACGGCATCGACTTCGCCCGAACCTTCGCGCCGGAATTCGCCGGGCTGGACGCGCTGGCGGCAGAGGGGTTGCTGCGGCGCGACGCGTCGCGGATCGACATCACCCCGCTGGGCCGGCTGCTGGTGCGCCGCGTGGCGATGGTGTTCGACCGCTACCTGCGCCAGGACGGCGCGCGCGAGGTGCCGCTGGTGCGCTATTCACGCGTGGTCTGACCCGCTGCCTATATATATATCTAGTGGGGCGCCGGCCCCATCGACCCSATCGACCCCATCGAAACAAAAAAGCCCGCGAGGATCGTCGCGGGCTTTTTTGCGYGGACTRAAAGGTGCGCTTGGCGTTACTTCGCAGCGTTGACCATGTAGTCGGCGGCGGCGATCACGTCGGCGTCGGCGCCGGCATAGCCACCCTTGGGCGGCATCACGCCCTTGCCCTTGAGCGCGAAGTTGTGGACGGCGTCCATGCCTTCCTTGATGCGCGGTGCCCAGGCGGCCTTGTCGCCGAACTTCGGCGCACCAGCCACACCGGCGGCGTGGCAGGCGGCGCAAACCTGGTCATAGACCTTCTTGCCGGTYTCGGCCGATGCAGCGGCCGGGGCGGCAGCCGCCGCAGCAACGGGTGCGGCGGCAGCGGGTGCCGGTGCAGCCGCCGCCGGGGCAGCTGGCGCGGCAGGAACCGCCGGGGCCGCGGCCTGTGCGTCAGGCGCCGAAGCCGCAGCCTGGGCCGGTGCCGCCTGGGCAGGCGCGGGCGGTTCCGGGAACTTGGCGCCGCCGGCGTCGGCCAGGTGCACCACGGCACGGGCCAGTTCGTAGTCGGTGTAGTCGTCCGGCGAGGTGCCGGCGCGGGGGGGCATCGCGCCCTTGCCGTTCATCACGGACTTCAGCAGGCCGTCAAAGCCCTGGCCGATCCGCGCGGTCCAGTCGCCGGGTGTGCCGTGCTTGGGCGCTCCGGCCGCACCGGTGGCGTGGCAGGCGGCGCAGACTTCCTTGTAGACCTGCTCGCCGGTCTTGAAGACGCGCGGCGCGTTCGGGTCCTTGATTTCCAGGGAAGCGACGGGTTGGATGCGATGGTTGACGGCTTCGGCCGTCTGGGTGGAGCCGGCGCCCTCGTGGGTGCCGTGACCAACAAAACTAACCAACAGGACGATCACGAGAATCGGCACCACGAAGGCGGCGATCACGACAGCGATCAGTTGTTTCGGGGTCTTGATGGGAGACTCGTGGTGGTCGTTTTCTTGGTGGACGTCACTCATACAGAACTCTCGATTTTGCAGGGAAACCTAGTGCAGCGCGTTGGGGGCGGCTTGCTTTGTTGGCCCTTGTCGGGGATGGGTCTGTTTTCGCCTTTCGGCTATCTGCGTCCGGGCCATGTCTCGTGTCCCGGGTACGTCTCGTTTCGACGCAAATAGCTGGCGATTATAGACCCAAGCCGTGGCGTCCGGGGCCAAAAGCGGCGGCTGCGAGACCTGCCGGAACCCTTCCCGGCGCAACCCGCATGGACGCCGCCCGACAAACGAGGTATCCTATGCGACTTTCCGACGCCGGCCCTCGTCCGACGTCAATCGCAGCTCACATCGCGCCCGTAGCTCAATGGATAGAGTACTGCCCTCCGAAGGCAGGGGTTGCTGGTTCGATCCCAGCCGGGCGCACCAATAGACTGGCTTGCAGTCAGTCCACGCTAGTCAATCCCGCACACGCGAATTTCCAACAGTTTGTGGTCCGAAGCCAGGTCGACTTCCGAGCAGCGGACGCTTGCGCCCGTCTCACCGATACCCCGTGATATCCGCCGGCTTGCCCGCATCGACCACTTCGGTCATGTAGCGCCAGGCGTCGGGCTGGCTGCCGTCGAGGTCGGTGAAGCCGTAGACCTGCGCCAGTTGGCCGCTGGATAGCGTCTGGCCGTTCCAGCGGGCCAGCTCGGGGTCGGCGGCGAGGGCTGCCACGGCGCGGCCTACGTAGGCGGGGGTTTCGGAGATTGCGAAATGGGGTTGCCGTGCGGTGGCGTCGCGCCAGTTGGCCTCGGTGACGCCGTAGGCGTCCAGCATGGCCTCGGCGCGCAGCCAGCCCGGCGTCAGTGCCACGGCGGTGGCGCCGTACGGCCCCAGTTCATGCGCGAGGGCGAAGGCCATGCGCAGCACGCTGGCCTTCGCCAGATCGTAGAAGAACGACACGCGGTAGTTGGTGGCGTTGTAGGCCGCGGTGCCGTCGGTCACTTCCACCACCAGCCCACCCGGCGATTCGATCAGTAGCGGGATCGCAAAATGGCTGGTAATCGCATGGGTATGCACGCCCAGTTCGAGCGTGCGCAGGCCAATGTCGAGCGACGATTCCCACACGGTCTTATTCCACTCCATGACCGTGGCGCCCCAAATGTCGTTGACGAGGATGTGCAGCGCGCCGTGGTCGGCGCGGATGCGGTYCACCAGCGCGCTGACCTGGGATGGCACCGTGTGATCCACCCGCACGGCGATGCCCCGGCCGCCTGCCGCCGACACCAATTCGGCAGTTTCCTCGATGGTCTCCGGGCGATCCATCTCGGAGCGCTGTGCGCGCGTGGAACGCCCGGTCACGTAGACCGTGGCCCCGGCCGCCCCCAGTTGCACGGCGATGCCGCGTCCRGCGCCACGGGTGGCACCGGCCACCAGCGCGACGCGGTCTCTGAGCGGAGCAGTCATGGGAACGATGCTAGGCAACGGGCGCGCGTGCCGCAAGGTACGCCGCCGCGCGCGAGGCGTCTCCGGCGCCGCCTCACCGCTGTAACCGATCGGTCGATTTCCGGCCCCCGGCGCACGCGGCGCGGCCCGGCGGTAGCCGGCAGGCCAGCGTGGATGCCCCCTCCGCGATTGTGGCGCGCGCCTTGCAAGGAGAAGAGGTTCCGTCGCCCGCATCGCGCACACCGTGGAGGAAACCGCCATGCCAACCCTGACCCCTGCCCATCTCGACATGCTGCGCCAGTCCGTGCGCGGCAAGGTCCTGCTGCCCGCCGACCCCGGCTACGACACGGCCCGCACCGTCTGGAACGCCACCGTGGACAAGCGGCCGGCCGTGATCGTGCAGTGCACGGGCACCGCCGACGTGATCCAGGCCGTCAACTTCGCGCGGGACCGGGGCCTGGTGCTGGCCGTGCGCGGCGGCGGACACAATATCGCAGGCAGTGCGATCTGCGCCGACGGGCTGGTCATCGACCTCTCCGCGCACCGCAGCGTCCAGATCGATCCCAAGGAAAAAGTGGCCTGGGTCAGCGGCGGCGCCTTGCTGGCCGATTTCGACCACGAGGCGCAGGCGCTCGGGCTGGCCACGCCGCTCGGCATCAACTCCACCACCGGCGTGGCCGGGCTGACGCTCGGCGGCGGGTTCGGCTGGCTGACGCGCCAGTACGGCATGACTGTGGATAACCTGCTCGGCTGCGAGGTCGTCACCGCCGATGGCCAGCGCCGCTGGGCCAGCGCCACCGAGGAGCCCGACCTGTTCTGGGCCTTGCGCGGTGGCGGCGGCAACTTCGGCGTGGTCACGCTGTTCCAGTTCAAGCTGCACGATGTCGGGCCGATGGTCACCACCGGGCTGCTCGTCTTCCCGGCCGCCGAGGGCAAGTCGGTGCTGCGCCAGTACCGCACCTTCGCGGAAAACACGATGCCGGACGACCTGAACGTGTGGGTCGTGCTGCGCAAGGCGCCGCCGCTGCCGTTCCTGCCTTCCTCCGCGCATGGCAGCGACGTGGTGATCCTGGCCGTGTTCTACAACGGCGATCCCGACAAGGCCGACGCGGCCATCGCCCCGCTGCGCCAGTTCGGCCAGACCGTGGGCGAGCACGTGGGGCCGGCGCCGTACGCAGCGTGGCAGCAGGCGTTCGATCCGCTGCTCGGCCCGGGCGCGCGCAACTATTGGAAATCGCACAATTTCTCGCGCCTGGACGACGCCGCCATCGACGCGATGACGGACTTCGCGCTGCGCCTGCCGTCGCCGCTGGCCGACATCTTCATCGGCCAGGTGGGCGGGGTGGCCAACCGCGTGGCGCCCGATGCCACCGCCTACGCGCACCGCGACGCCCGCTACGTGATGAACGTGCACGCGCGCTGGGAGCGCAATGACGAGGACAACGCCTGCATCGCCTGGGCGCGCGACTTCTTCCGCGCGACCGAGCCGTACGCCACGGGCAGCGTCTACGTGAACTTCCTGACCGAGGAGGAAACCGCGCGCGTGGGCGCCGCCTATGGGCCGAACTACGACCGGCTGGCGCGCATCAAGCGTCAATACGATCCGCACAACCTGTTCTGCACGAACCAGAACATCGCCCCGGCGCCGTAGCGGCATTGCCCGACTGTGGCGGACACGTTCCGCCACACATCGCCGGCGCATGCGTTGCTATGATGGCGGCCATGGCCGGCGACTTCCTCATCCCTCATCACGAATACGAGATCACCGCGATCCGCGCCCAGGGCGCGGGCGGGCAGAACATCAACAAGGTGTCCAACGCGGTGCACCTGCGCTACGACGTACGCACGGCGTCGCTGGCGGCCGACCACAAGGAGCGGCTGCTGGCCCTGCACGACCACCGCATCACCCGCGACGGCGTGATCGTCATCAAGGCGCAGCAGCACCGCAGCCTGGAGATGAACCGCGAGGAAGCGGTTCGGCGCCTGCACGAGCTGGTGGAGAGCGTGGCCACGCCGCCGCGCACCCGGCGCGCCACGCGGCCCACGCTGGCATCGCGCAAGCGGCGCATCGAGGCCAAGACCCAGCGCGGCCAGATCAAGGCGCTGCGCGGGCGGGTGGTCGATTAGTCGTTAGTCACCCAGTCAACGCCAGTCACCGATCGGTCACTTTATTCGAACGTTTATTTCAAACGCACGGCGGATGCCTCGCGGCGGCGGGAATTGGAGGGCATGCTCGGTGTCCGCGCGTTGACTTCGCCCCCGAAACTCGGCGATTGTCTACGGCAGCCACGATCAGCCCCCACAGCCGCCCCCATGTCCATCGTCCAGCCCGCCGTTGCCCTCCAGCCCATTCCGCGCGACCCGGGCTGGCCCATCGTCGGCAATCTGTTCCAGATCACGCCGGGCGAGGTCGGGCAGCATCTGCTGGCGCGCAGCCGGCACCATGACGGCATCTTCGAGCTGGACTTCGCCGGGCGGCGCGTGCCGTTCGTGTCGTCCGTGGCGCTGGCCAGCGAGCTGTGCGACGCCACGCGCTTCCGCAAGATCATCGGCCCGCCGCTTTCCTACCTGCGCGACATGGCCGGCGACGGCCTGTTCACCGCGCACAGCGACGAGCCGAACTGGGGCTGCGCCCACCGCATCCTGATGCCGGCGTTCAGCCAGCGCGCGATGAAGGGCTATTTCAATGTGATGCTGCGCGTGGCCAATCGCCTCGTGGACAAATGGGACCGTCAGGGCCCGGACGCCGATATCGCCGTGGCCGACGACATGACCCGGCTCACGCTGGACACCATCGCGCTGTCCGGTTTCGGCTACGACTTCGACTCGTTTTCCAGCGAACGGCTAGACCCGTTCATCGTGGCGATGGTCGGCGCGCTGCAGGAGGCGATGAACAAGCTCACGCGGCTGCCGATCCAGGACCGCTTCATGGGCCGCGCCCACCGCCAGTGCGCCGCGGACATCGCCTATATGCGCAACCTGGTGGACGATGTGATCCGCCAGCGCCGTGCCGCGCCCACCGCCGGCATGGACCTGCTGAACCTGATGCTGGAGGCGCGCGACCCCGAGACCGACCAACGCCTGGACGACGCGAACATCCGCAATCAGGTCATCACCTTCCTGATTGCCGGGCACGAGACCACCAGCGGCCTGCTGACCTTCGCGCTCTACGAACTGCTGCGCAACCCCGGCGTGCTGGCGCAGGCCTATGCGGAGGTGGACGCCGTGCTGCCCGGCGACGCCGCGCCGGTGTACGCCGATCTCGCCCGGATGCCCGTGCTGGACCGCGTGCTCAAGGAGACGCTGCGGCTCTGGCCGACCGCGCCGGCGTTCGCCGTGGCGCCGTTCGACGATGTGGTGATCGGCGGGCGCTACCACCTGCGCAAGGATCGGCGCATTTCGGTGGTGCTGACCGCGCTGCACCGGGACCCACAGGTGTGGGCCCACCCGGAGCGGTTCGATATCGACCGTTTCCTGCCCGAGCACGAGGCGCGGCTGCCGGCGCACGCCTACATGCCGTTCGGGCAGGGCGAGCGCGCGTGCATCGGCCGGCAGTTCGCGCTGACCGAGGCCAAGCTGGCGCTGGCGCTGATGCTGCGCCACTTCGCCTTCCACGATCCGTACGACTACCAGTTCAAGCTCAAGGAAACGCTGACGATCAAGCCCGACAACCTCGTGCTGCGCGCGCGGCGGCGCCGCCCGCACGAGCGCATCGCGGCCCAGCCCGTGGCGGCGGAGGCCACGCCCGCCGCGCAGGCCGAGGTACGCGGCCACGGGCAGGCGCTGACCGTGCTGTGCGCGTCGAGCCTGGGCACCGCGCGCGAGCTGGCCGAGCAGATCCACGCCGGGGCGGTGAGCGCCGGTTTCGCGGCGAAGCTGCAGGATCTCGACGACGTCGTCGGCGCGCTGCCGGCGTCGGGCATCGTGGTGATCGTCGCCGCTACCTACAACGGCCGCGCGCCGGACTCGGGCCGCCGCTTCGAGGCGATGCTGGACGCGCACGCGGCGGCCGGCTATCGCGCCGATGGCCTCCGGCTGGCGCTGCTCGGCTGTGGCAATTCCCAATGGGCGACGTATCAGGCGTTCCCGCGCCGCGTGTTCGACTTCTTCACGTCGGCGGGCGCCGTGCCGCTGCTGGAACGCGGCGAAGCCGATGGCAACGGCGACTTCGACCAGTCCGCCGAACGCTGGCTGGGCCAGCTCTGGCAGGCCTTGCAGGCCGATGGCGTGGACCCGGGCGGGGCGGGCACGGGCGGCATCGTCGCGGAGGTCCGCAGTCTGGCGGCGATCCGCGCCGAGACGCTGCCGGCCGGGACGCTGGGCTGCACGGTCTTGTCGAATACCGAACTTGTGAACGATCCGAGCGGCCTGTGGGATTTCTCTCTTGAGGCGCCGCGCACCTCCACGCGCGACATCCGCCTGCAACTACCGCCCGGCGTGACCTACCAGACCGGCGATCACCTCGCCGTCTGGCCGCAAAACGACGCCGCGCTGGTGGAGGCGCTGTGCGAACGGCTCGACCTCGACGCGAACGCCATGGTCACGCTCTCCGCGCCGCAAGGCACCGGGCGGGGCCTGCCGATTGGCCAGCCGCTCCCGCTGCGGCAGTTGCTGACACACTTTGTTGAATTGCAGGACGTGGTTTCCCGGCAGACGCTGCGCGGGCTGATGCGCGCCACGCGCTGCCCGTTCACGCAGCAGGCGCTGGCAATGCTGGCCTCGGACGATGCCGAGCGCGGCTACGCGGCGCAGGTGGCGGCGCGGCGGCTGGGTCTGCTCGACGTGCTGGTGGCGCACCCGGCGATCACGCTGTCGCTGGAGGGCCTGCTCGGTTGCGTGGTGCCGATGCGGCCGCGTTTCTATTCGATTGCCTCGTCGCCGCTGGTGTCGCCGGACGTGGCGACGCTGCTGGTCGGCACGGTCTGGGCGCCGGCGCTGTCCGGGCGCGGGCAGTTCCGGGGCGTGGCCTCGACGTGGTTGCAGGGGCTGGCGCCGGGTGCGCGCGTCGCGGCGTCCATCCGCACCCCGAACCCGCCGTTCGCGCCCGAGGCCGACCCGCGCGTGCCGATGCTGCTGATCGGCCCGGGCACCGGCATCGCGCCGTTCCGGGGCTTTATCGAGGAACGGGCGGCGCAGCGCGCGGCGGGGCAGGCCGTGGCGCCGGTGCAACTCTACTTCGGCTGCCGCCATCCTTCGCACGACTGGCTCTACGGCGACGAGATCGCCGCCTGGGCCGGGCAGGGCGTGGCCGAGGTTCATGTCGCCTATTCGGTGGTACCGGAGGCGCCGCGCTATGTGCAGGATCTGCTCTGGCAACGGCGCGMCGCCGTCTGGGCGCAGATCGAAGCCGGCRCCACGGTCTACGTCTGCGGCGACGGCCGACGCATGGCGCCGGCGGTACGCCARACGCTGATCGACATCGGCACGCAGGTAGGCGGGATGGACGCCACGCAGGCGTCCGACTGGTTCGCCGGGCTGGTGGCGCAGGGGCGGTACCGGCAGGACGTGTTCAACTGACGGCGCGTATTGAGGCGCTGTCCCTCTCCCCCGGCCCCTCTCCCGCAAGCGGGCGAGGGGAGACCCCACTCGGTTTGCCAACCGGCCGTTGGCGATGGAGACCCCGCTCGGTTTGCCAATCGGCGAGGGAGACGACCCTTCGGTTTGCTCCCCTCTCCCTCTGGGAGAGGGGCCGGGGGAGAGGGCAGGCGCCTGCCGGAGCCCCACCGCTTCCTGGCAGAATTCGACGGATCATTGTCCGTCAGCCGCCCCGCGTCGCCCGTACGCTGGTAGCCATCCCCCTCTTATCCGGAGAATCCGATGGCTACCTCCGCCATGCGGCAGGCGCGCGTGCTGGCGCTGTGCCAGGCGCTTTACACCGCCGCGCTGTCCGTTGACCTGACGCTGACCGGGCTGGTCGGCTACACGCTCGCGCCGGACAAGGCGCTGGCCACCTTGCCGTTCGCGCTGATTACCGTGGCCTCGGCGCTGACCGCCATCGCCGCCGCATTCCTGATCGAGCGCTTTGGCCGCCGGCTGGCGTTCTCGCTCGGGGGGCTGGCCTGCGCGCTGGGCGGCGTGGTCTCGGTCTGGGCGATCTATACCCATCACTTCGTGTTGTTCTGCGTCGGCACGGCGCTGGTCGGCGTGTTCCAGGCGTTTGCGCGCTTCTACCGGCTCGCCGCCGCCGATGCCGCGCCCGCGCCGGACAAGCCGCGCGCCATCTCGGCCGTGCTCACCGGTGGCGTGGTCGCCGCCGTCTGCGGGCCGGCCATCGCCGCGTGGAGCGCGGACATGATGCAGCCGCTGCCGTTCGCGGGCTCGTACGCGGTGGTCGCCGTGTTCGGCGTGCTGACCATGCTGGTGCTGGCCTTCGCCTACCGCGAGCCGGCCTCGCTGGCCGCCGGCAGCGCCGCCAGCGATGGCCTGCCCGCGCGCCCGCTCGGCGAGATCGTGCGCCAGCCGATCTTCCTCGCCGCGTTCGCCAACAACGGCATCGGCAACGCGGTGATGATGTTCGTGATGACGGCCACGCCGATTGCCGCCGTGGCGTGCCAGCACACGATCACGCAGGGCGCGCAGATCATCGAATGGCACCTGGTCGGCATGTACGCGCCGTCGTTCTTCTCGGGCTGGCTGCTGCAACGCTTCGGCAATCCGGCGATGCTGGCCAGCGGCATTGCGCTGTCGGCGCTCGCGGCGGTGGTGGCACTGTGCTCGACCGCGCTGCCGGCCTTCTACCTCGCGCTGCTGTGCCTCGGCATCGGCTGGAATTTCATGTTCGTGGGCGGCACCACACTGCTGGCGGGCAGCTACCGCACCGCCGAGCGCGCGCGCACCCAGGCGACGGCCGAGTTTTCCGCCGCCGTGCTGACCGCGCTGGCCACGCTGGCGGCGGGGCAGGTGCTCTATCACTGGGGCTGGCAGGCCGTGAACCTGGCCGTACTGCCGGCGCTGGCGCTTGCGCTGGTCATCACGCTGCGCTGGCAGCGGCATGCGCGGCGGGTGGGGGCGATGGCGGCACCCGCATGATCGGCCGGCGTATGATCGGGGCCACTCCCTTCGCTCAAACCGCTCGATTCCCATGCCCACCGACCTCCATCTCATCGCCGCATCGCCCCGCGTGGTGGTGATCGTGGCGCCGGACCCGGCGCAGGAGCTTGACGTCACCGGGCCGACCGCCGTGTTCGGCGCGGCCAACAAGCTGTGCGGGCGGGCCGAGCCGTTCTACGACGTGCGCGTGGTCAGCGTCAGCGACGACGCCATCGTGCGCACCGAAAGCGGCGTGCGGATGCTGGCCGACGCGCCGTACCACCAGATCGCCGACGCCATCGGCCAGCCCATCGACACCCTGCTGATCTCGGGCGGCTCCGGCCACGCGGCGGCGTCTGACGACGCGCGGTTGATCGGCTGGATCCGCGAGCAGGCGCCCCGGGTGCGGCGGCTCGGCGCGGTCTGCACCGGCGCCTTCGTGCTCGCCCGCACCGGGCTGCTGGACGAAGCGCGCGTGACCACGCACTGGCGCCACGCGGACCGCCTGGCCACGCGCTACCCCCGGCTGACCGTCGATGCGGACCCGATCTGGATTCGCGCGGGCCGCTACTACACCTCGGCCGGCGTGACGGCGGGCATGGACCTGTCGCTGGCGCTGGTGGAGGAAGACCTCGGGTACGCGGTGTCGCTCGAAGTGGCGCGCGAACTCGTCCTGTTCCTGCGTCGACCGGGCAACCAGGCGCAGTTCTCCACCTCGCTGCGCGCGCAGGCGGCCGAGAGCGTGGAGTTGCGGGCCTTGCAGGGATGGATGGCGGATCACCTCGACCGCGACCTCTCGGTAGCCGTACTGGCCGAGCGGGTGGCGATGAGCCCGCGCAACTTCGCGCGCGTGTTCGCCAAGCAGGTGGGGGAGACTCCGGCGCGCTACGTGGAGCGGCTGCGGGTGGAGGCGGTGCGGCGGATGCTGGAGGCCAGCGACCGCCGGCTGGAGAGCATCGCCCACGCCACCGGCTTCGCCAACGCGGACGTCATGCGGCAGGCCTTCCTGCGGCATGTGCAGACCACGCCCGAACGCTACCGGGCGGCCTTCCGGGCGGAACGGGGCGCGGCGGCCTAGCGACCGCCGACCCGCGCCCTTATCCCATTAACGGCTGGATTGCAGCGCCGCGATGCGCTGTTCGATCGGCGGATGGCTCGAGAACATCGCCAGCCACTTGCGGCCGCCCGAGATCCCCATCGCCTGCATGTTCTGCGGCAGGCCATCGGCATCGAGGCCGCCCAGGCGGCGCAGCGCCGAGACCATCGGGGTGGGCGTGCCCATCAGGCCGGCCGCGCCTGCGTCCGCACGGAACTCGCGCTGGCGCGAGAACCACGCCACGATCACGCTGGCCAGGATGCCGAAGAGCAGCTCGCAGACCACCACRGTGATCATGTAGCCGATGCCGGGGCCGCTCGACTCCTCGTCGTTGCGGCGCAGCCACGAATCCACGAAGTAGCCGACCACGCGTGCCATGAAGATCACGAAGGTGTTCACCACGCCCTGGATCAGCGTCAGGGTGACCATGTCGCCATTGGCGATGTGGGCCACCTCGTGCGCCAGCACGGCTTCCACTTCGTCGTGGGACATCGACTGGAGCAGGCCGGTGGACACCGCCACCAGCGAGCTTTTTTTCGACGCGCCCGTGGCGAAGGCATTCGGCTCGCCGTCATAGATCGCCACTTCGGGCATCGGCAGGCCGGCCCGGGTGGCGAGTTTCTCGACGGTCTGCATCAGCCACAGCTCGGTGCTGGTGCTCGGATGGGTGATGAYCTGGGCACCGACCGACCACTTGGCGATGGTCTTGGACATCAGCAGCGAGATGAACGAGCCGCCGAAGCCCATCAGCGCGGCGAACGCCAGCAGCATGCCGAGGTTGAGGCCGTTGGATGTCAGGTAGCGGTTCACGCCCAGCAGGCTGGCCGCGACGCTGAGGACGAGCATGACGGCGATGTTGGTCGCCAGGAACAGGAAAATACGTTTCATGGTGTGTGGGGCAAGGATAAAGACGCGGACGAGCCGCAGGCGCGCACGGCGCTGACTGGGCGCCGCACGACAAACGGAACGCGCACGGCCGGCCAGTGGCGGCCACGCGCGCAATGGGGATCAGCCGCGCGGCGGGCGCGGCAAGCGGGGAAGGTGGGGGTCCGGCAGCGTGATGCCGGCATAGCGCGGCAAGGCGCCGCGCACAGAGGGGGCGGCCACACGCGGCATCGGCGCGGGCAACAGCTGTTCGGCGAAGTCGGCGCCCGGCGGCGAGGGCTCGGCGCTATCGGCCGGCATCGGCAGGCCTGGCTCCGCCGGCGCGGCGAAGTCGGCCTGATCGGCCAGCACCGGGTCGGCGGCAATCATCACCGCCTGCATCGACGTCTCCACCTGGGCCACCGGCGTGCTGACGCCTGCCCAGGCCTGCAACGGCAGGAAGGCAAGCAGCACGATCATCAGCAGGAGCCGAAGAGGTTGCACGGAGCGGTGTGACGAGGGGGACGACATTGGCGTCGATTCTACCGCAGGGGGCTGGCGGCCGTTGCCCCGCAGCAAGCTGACGGCAAATCGCCTACACTCCCTCCGTAACCCTGTAATYGCTACRGGGATTTCCGAACCCGGAGAACCAGACCATGCGTATCGGCGAACTGTCCCGCCACAGCGGTTGCGACGTCGAGACCATCCGCTATTACGAGCGCGAGGGGTTGCTCGATGCCCCGCAGCGGGAAGACAACGGCTATCGCCGTTACGGCGACCCGCATCTCGTGCAGCTCAACTTCGTGCGCCATTGCCGTTCGCTGGGGATGAGCCTGTCCGATGTGCGCCGGCTGCGGGATTTCCAGCGCAATCCGTCGCTGGCGTGTGGCGATATCGACACGCTGCTCGACCGCCAGATCGACCAGATTCACGCCCAGCGTGTGGCGCTGGAAGCGCTGGAAGGGCAGTTGCGTGCGCTGCGGCATACCTGCGAGAACCCGAACCCGCATCCGGCCAGCGAGTGCGGCATTCTCCAGAACCTCCAGCAGGCAGCCGAAGGGGCGGCCTGCGAATGTCATCCACGGCATTGATGTGATGGGCTCCATTGCATAAGAGCGTATCAATGCGGCGCATAGGGTACACCCTCAGCCCGCGCCATCGGACGGCTGTGCTAGCATGGCCGTTCGTTTTCCCTGCATCTCAGATCATTCTCACGATGTCCCGTCATCTGCCGTTCACCGCATTCGCCATGGTCCGCTTCCAGCGGCCGGCGGGCGCGTGCGTGCGGGTGACGCGCATCGCCATGCGCAGCATCGACCGCCGGATCAACGCCCCGCTTGATCCCGCCCGGTTCCCGGCCTGACCGATCCCCACCAAGCGGGCCCGGCGCCGAACCGGGCCCGAGTCACCGCAGTTTCCATCCTGCCGGCGTCGCCCCATTGCGCCGGCCATTGAATTCCTGACACCCTGGCCGCCGCGCGCCTGAATCTGSGCTCGGCTGCCGCCTTGCGAGAGAGACCTTTGCCATGGCCAAGTCCAACGGCGTTTCCAGCAACGCCCCCACCCTGTACCTGACCGAACTGGACGTGACGCGCCTGGAAGGTATCGCCAGCCGCGCCGCCACCGCCGAACTCGACGAAATGCTGGACGCGCTGCTCACCCGCGCGGCCATCGTGCCGCCGGACGCGATCCCCAAGGACGTGGTGACGATGAACTCGCGCGTGGTCTGCGCACTGGAAGGGGAGCCGGCGCCGCGCGACTGGACGCTGGTCTATCCGGACGATGCCGACCTGGCCGGCGGCCGCCTCTCGGTGCTCTCCCCGGTGGGGCAGGCGCTGCTCGGCGCCCGCGCCGGCCAGACCGTGGACTACCGCCTGCCGGACGGCCGCCAGCAACGCGTGACCGTGCTGGAAGTGGCCTTCCAGCCCGAAGCCAGCGGCCAGTTCACGCTCTGATCTCGCGCTGATTCCCCCGGTCATCCGCCTGGATTGACCGGTCAACGCGGCTGGCACCCCGCCAGTCGCGCCCCCGCGGCCACCGTTCATCGGCAGGTCCAGCGTTTCACGGCGTGCAACGCACCATTCGTCGCAGCGGTATTTCTCGTTGGCGGCCGACCCACTAACCTTCACTCCGTGCTCAGATGGCAACGCAGATTGTTCATCCGGGCAGCAGTTCAGCTGTCTACATAAAAAAGCAGTGAATCAGTTGAAGGAGTCCCAGATGAACGCCAAACGTATCCTTGGCGGCGCCCTTGTGTTCGCCGCATTCGCAGCGTCAGCCGCGGCCATGGCCGCGCCGGCCGCCACCAGCAAGGCTGGTAAGTTCGACGTCTATGCCGATGCCTTGCGCACCGGCAGGTTCGATGTCTACACGGACGGTGCAAAAACCGGCCCGTTCGACACCTATACGGATGGCGCCCGCCAAGGCCCGTTCAACCCGTTCGGCGAAGGCACCCGGCAAGGCAAGTTCGACAGCTTCAGCGAAGGCAGCCGCACGTTCAGTGGAGAGATCTCCGCGACGCCGGTCGACAACTCGCGCAATGGCGACTTGTACGGCTACAACTATCGCGTCTGAACCTAGCTCGTCCTGACGGACAACGCGGCCACTTAGGTGGCCGCGACAGTTTTCTCTCCCACCTGCCCGGCCGACCTCCTCCTTCTCTCTCTCCGCCTGGGCAGGTGATTTTTGCTCCCGCCGTTCCCGCTTCCCCGCTTACAGCTTCTTCGCCGCAAACGTATCGCATTTGCGGATATCCCCCGTGGTCAGCCCCTGCCTGAGCCAGCGCACACGTTGTTCGCTCGTGCCGTGGGTGAACGCCTCCGGCACCACGTAGCCCTGCGCTTGCCGTTGCAGCCGGTCGTCACCAATCGCGGCGGCGGCTTTCAGTCCTTCCTCCACATCGCCCGGTTCCAGCAGTGCCTGATTGGCCTTTTGCGCCGTCGCGGCCCAGACGCCGGCCAGGCAGTCGGCCTGTAGCTCCAGACGCACGGATAGCTGGTTCGCCTGCGCCTCGCCCATGCGGCGGCGCGCGGCGTCCACCTTGGCGGACACCCCGAGCAGGTTCTGCACATGGTGGCCAATCTCGTGGGCAATCACGTACGCCTGGGCGAAGTCGCCGCTGGCGCCGAAGCGCTTGCGCAGCTCGTCATAGAAGGCCAGGTCGATATAGACCTTCTGGTCACCCGGGCAGTAGAACGGCCCCATCGCCGACTGACCGGTGCCGCACGCCGTGGGCGTGGCGCCCGAGAACAGCACCAGCGTGGGCGGCGCGTAGCGGCGGTTCAGGTCGGTTTCGAAGATGTGCTCCCATGTCCGCTCGGTATTGCCGAGCACCTTGCGCGTGAACACGGTGAGCTGGTCGGTGGCCGGCGGGCGGTGCGCCTGGGACTGCGGCGCCTGCTGCGGCTGGCCCTGGATGACCGAGGCGCCCTGGAAAATCACCGACGGATCGACCCCAAAGAAATACGAGGCGGCCAGCGCGATAACGATGGTGCCGATACCGATCGATTTGCCGCCGATGGGGAAGCCGCCGCCGCCAAATCCGCCGCCACGGCGGTCTTCCACATTCTGGCTTTCGGCTTCGTCGTCGAGACGCATGAGGGCTCCGTCATAGCTTGTAGATCGGCGGCCACGTGGGGCCGCCATATGTCGGAGCAGTATAGCAATGGCGCCCGACGGTAGATGTCAGCCATCCACCGTCAGGTACATCCCTTAGTGGCCCTCAGCGGGCCCTCAGACCGCCGCCGGCTGGCGCAGCGCGCCGCCGATGCCGAGGTCCGCGTCCAGGCTGCCCGCCACTTCGGTGCCGACTTCGGCCACGCGCAGCAGGTTGGTCGTGCCGCCCTGGCCGAACGGCATGCCGGCCGCAATGGTGATCTGGTCGCCCGGCGCCGCGTAGCCTTCCACCAGGGCCGCGCGGGAGGCGGCTTCCACCATCTCGTCCACGCTCTGCACATCCGGGCTGACCGTCGAATGGATCCCCCAGGCCATGGCCAGCCGCCGCGCAATCTCAAGATTCGGCGTGATGCTGACGATGGGCGCGCACGGCCGCTCGCGCGCGGCACGCAGCGCTGTGGCGCCGGACGACGTGTACGTCACCGTGGCCACCGCGCCGATGATCTGCGTGACCTCGCGCAGCGCCGCGCAGATCGCATCCTGGCGCGTGGAGAGCGGCGCCTCGTGCTGCGCATCGATCATATTGCGGTACAGCGGGTCCTGCTCCACCTCGGTGATGATGCGGTCCATCATCGATACCGCCGGTACCGGATGCCGGCCGTTGGCCGATTCGGCGGACAGCATCACGGCATCGGCGCCGTCGTAGATGGCGCTGGCCACGTCGGAGGCCTCGGCGCGCGTGGGCACCGGCGAGTCGATCATCGATTCCAGCATCTGCGTGGCGATGACGATGGGTTTGCCGAGCTGGCGGCAGATGCGCAGGATGCGCTTCTGCACGCCGGGCACGCGCTCGGGCGGCAGTTCCACGCCGAGGTCGCCGCGCGCCACCATCACCGCGTCGGACACGCGCACGATCTCTTCCAGCTGCTGCAAAGCCGCCGGCTTCTCGATCTTCGACAGCACGCCTGCGCGCGTGCCGATGATCTCGCGCGCCTCGGCGATGTCCGAGGGCCGCTGCACGAAGGACAGCGCGATCCAGTCCGCGCCCAGCTCCAGCGCGAAGGCCAGGTCGCGGCGGTCCTTCTCGGTCAGCGCGGGGATGGGGATCACCGCGTCCGGCACGTTTACGCCCTTGCGGTCAGACAGCGTGCCGTTGTTGGCCACGCGCGTGGTGATGCTGCCGCTCGCCACGGCCACGATGTTCAGGCGCACCTTGCCGTCATCGATCAGCAGGGACTGCCCGGCACTGGCCGCGCGGAACAGCTCCGGGTGCGGCAGGTAGACGCGCGTGGCATCGCCGGGCGTGGGGTCGCTGTCCAGCACGAAGGTGTCGCCGGCCTTGACCGCCACCTTGCCCACCGCGAAGGGGCCGATGCGCAGCTTCGGGCCCTGCAGGTCGGCCAGGATGGCGATGGGGCGGCCGGTCTCGGCCTCCACCTGGCGCACGGCGTCGTAGCGCGCGCGATGGTCCTCGTGCGTGCCGTGGCTGAAGTTCAGCCGGAACACGTCTGCGCCGGCATCGAACAATTGGCGGATGACCGCGATGTCCGAGCTGGCGGGTCCGAGCGTRGCAACGATCTTGGCTTTGCGCTGGCGTCTCATGATGTCTCCTTCCTGTTTCCGTGGGGCTCTTGTGCGACTTGTGGGGCGRCGCGATCCGGGATCAGACGATCAGGATCGCGCGGAAATCGTTGACGTTGGTACGGGTGGGGCCGGTCACGACGAGATCGTCGAGGCCGGCGAAGAACCCGTAGCCGTCGTTGTTGTCGAGGTGGGCGCGGGCGGACAGCCCACGGGCGCCGGCCCGCGTCAGCGTGTCCGGGCCGAGCAGGGCGCCGGCGTTGTCTTCGGAGCCGTCGATGCCGTCCGTGTCCCCGGCGATGGCGTGCACGCCGGGCAGGCCGTCGAGCGCCACGGCCAGCGCCAGCAGGAATTCGGCATTGCGCCCGCCGCGCCCGTCGCCGCGCACGGTGACGGTGGTTTCGCCGCCGGACAGGATCACGCACGGCTTCTGGAATGGCTGGCCGCGCGTGGCGACCTGCCGGGCGATGGCGGCGTGCACTTCGGCCACATCGCGCGCTTCGCCCTCGATGCAATCGGACAGGATGTGCGCGGTCAGGCCCAGCTCGTGCGCGCGGGCCGCGGCGGCTTCGAGCGACTGCTGGGCGCTGGCCAGCGTGACGCTGCGGTGGCCGGCAAAGCGCGCGTCGCCGGGCTTGGGGGTTTCGCCGGCGCCGCTCTCCAGGTGCCGGCGCACGTTGGCGGGCACCTCGATCTGGTATTTGGCGATGACTGCGAGCGCGTCGGCGCAGGTGGTGGCGTCCGGCAGCGTGGGGCCGCTGGCGATCAGGGTCGGGTCATCGCCGGGGATATCGGAAATCAGCAGGGTCTCGACGCGTGCCGGCGCGCAGGCCAGCGCCAGCCGGCCGCCCTTGAGCGCGGAGAGATGCTTGCGCACGCAGTTCATCTCGCCGATGTTCGCGCCGCTGCGCAGCAGCGCCTTGTTGACCGCCTGCTTGTCTTCCAGTGTCAGGCCCGGGGCCGGTGCCGCCAGCAGCGCGGAGCCGCCGCCGGAAATCAAGCAAAGCACGAGGTCATCGGCGGTCAGTCCCCGCACGGCTTCCACCATGCGTTGGGCGGCGCGCTGGCCTGCGGCGTCGGGTACCGGGTGGGCGGCTTCCACGACCTCGATGCGCCGGCAGTCGGCGCCATGGCCGTAGCGCGTGACCACCAGCCCCGACAGCTCGCCTTGCCAGTGCGCCTCCACGGCCTGCGCCATCGCGGCGGCAGCCTTGCCTGCGCCGATCACCACGGTGCGGCCCTTGGGGGGCGATGGCAGGTGCGGCGGCAGGCAGTGGGCGGCGCTGACGGACGCCACGGCCGTGTCGAACAGGCCGCTCAGCAGCGCGCGCGCGTGGCGGGGATCGCGGAAGTCAGGGAGGCTGCCYGGTCGCTGGGGCGACAGCAGGGCGGCGGTGGCGTCGGTGGCAAGCATGTGGGGTCCGGAAGGCAAGGCAAGACCCGGGCACGGGGCCCGGGCGGGTGAGGCTAGGTACGCTTACTTCGCGCTATTACATCGCGCTATTACTTCGCGCTTTTTGCGATCTCATGGTTCGACATGATCTCGATCGCCCGGCACAGCGCCGAGTGGTCGAGCTTGCCGAAGCCGTTGGCTGCGCATGCGTTGAACAGCTCCTGCGCGGTGGCCGTGTTCGGCAGCGACACGCCCAGCGTCTTGGCCCCTTGCAGCGCCAGATTCAGATCTTTCTGATGGAGTTCGATGCGGAAGCCGGGGTCGAACGTGCGCTTGACCATCCGCTCGCCGTGCACTTCCAGAATGCGCGACGCCGCGAAGCCGCCCATCAGCGCCTGACGCACCTTGGCCGGGTCGGCGCCAGCCTTCGACGCGAACAGCAGCGCCTCGGACACCGCCTGGATGTTCAGCGCCACGATGATCTGGTTGGCCACCTTGGTGGTCTGGCCGTCGCCGTTGCCGCCGACCAGCGTGATGTTCTTGCCCATCAGCTCGAACAGCGGCTTGACCTGATCGAACGCTTCGGCCGGGCCGCCCACCATGATGGTCAGCGAGGCCGCCTTGGCGCCCACCTCGCCGCCGGAGACCGGCGCGTCGAGGTAGGAGGCGCCGAGCTTGTTGATGCGCGCCGCGAAGTCCTTGGTGGCGATCGGCGAGATCGAGCTCATGTCCACCACGATCTTGCTGTAGCTGGCTTCCTTGCCGGCCGTCTTGAGCGCCGCCGCCACGCCCTTGTCGGCGAACAGCACCGCCTCCACGTGCGGGGTGTCCGGCACCATGATGACGATGATGTCCGCGCGCTTGGCGACTTCCTCGGCGCTGGTGCACACGGTCACGCCGGCATCGACCAGCGCCTGCGGCGCCGGATTGACRTCGTGCACGAACAGCGTGTGCCCGGCGGCGCGCAGGTGGCCCGCCATCGGCGCGCCCATGATGCCRAGGCCGATAAAGCCGACGTTTCGTTGATCTGCCATGSAATGTCTCCTCTCTAATCTATCGAAAAATTCTTGAATGTCTGCGGGGCGCGCGGCTTACTGCACGCCCATCGCGGCGCGCCAGCCCAGGCCGGCCTCGGTGGTGGTCTTCGGCTTGTACTCGCAGCCGATCCAGCCGGTGTAGCCAATCTCGTCCAGGTAGCCGAACAGGAACGGGTAATTCARCTCGCCCGTGCCCGGCTCGTTGCGGCCCGGGTTGTCCGCCAGCTGCACGTGGCGGATCTTCGGCAGGTTGGCCTTGAGCGTCGCGGCGATCTCGCCCTCCATGCGCTGCATGTGATAGATGTCGTACTGCACATACAGATTCGTCGCATTGACTTGCCCGATCAGGTCCACCGCCTGCTGGGTGCGCGAGAGGAAGAAGCCGGGGATGTCGAAGGTGTTGATCGGCTCGATCAACAGGTCGATCTGCTCCTTCGCCAGCGCGGCRGCCGCGAAGCGCAGGTTCTCCACCAGCGTCTCGTTGGCCTGCTCACGCTTGACGTCCTGCGGCAGCTTGCCGACCAGGCAGTTCAGCTGGCGCACGCCGAGCACCTTCGCGTACTTGATCGCCTCGCCCACGCCTTCCTGGAACTCGCCCACGCGGTCCGGGTGGCAGGCGATGCCACGCTCGCCGGCCTCCCAGTTGCCGGCGGGCAGGTTGTGCAGCACGAGGTCCAGCTGGAACCGGCTCAGCCGGTCGGCAATCTGGTCCGCATGGAACGCGTACGGGAACAGGAACTCCACGCCCCGGAATCCGGYGCGGGCGGCGGCCTCGAAGCGGTCCAGGAAGGCCRCTTCGTTGAACAGCATGGTCAGGTTGGCGGCGAGCTTTGGCATGTGTGTCTCTCTCCCGGTCAGGCRGTGGCCACTTCTTCGGACAGGATGGCCTCGTCGGCGTCCTCGATGTCCTCGATCGGCTCGAACTCGTTGATGTTGTCGATCTCGGTACCCATCGCGATATTGGTCACGCGCTCCAGGATCACTTCCACCACCACCGGCACCGAGAACTCGGCCATCAGGTCACGCGCCTCGGCGAAGGCCGGCGCGATGTCCTCGGGCTTGTGCACGCGGATCGCCTTGCAGCCGAGCCCTTCCACCACCTTGACGTGATCCACGCCATAGCCGTCCAGCTCCGGCGCGTTCACGTTGTCGAACGCCAGCTGCACGCAGTAATCCATCTCGAAGTTGCGCTGCGCCTGACGGATCAGGCCGAGGTAGGAGTTGTTCACCACGAGGTGGATGTACGGCACCTTGAACTGCGCGGCGACGGCCAGTTCCTCGATCATGAACTGGAAGTCGTAGTCGCCCGAGATGGCCACCACGTCCGATTCCGGCGAGGCSGTCTTCACGCCGATGGCGGCGGGGATCGTCCAGCCGAGCGGGCCGGCCTGACCGCAGTTGATCCAGTGGCGCGGCTGGTTCACCGACAGGAACTGCGCAGCGGCGATCTGCGACAGGCCGATAGTGCTGACGTAGCGCACGTCGCGCGGGAAGTACTGGTTCATCTCGCGGTACACGCGYTGCGGCTTGATGGGCACGTTGTCGAAGTCGCTCTTGCGCTTCATGGTGCGGCGGCGCTTCTGCACATCGGCCACCCAGGCCTTGCGGCACGGCAGGCGGCCGGCCATCTTCATCTCGCGCGCCACTTCCACGAACAGCTCCAGCGCGGCCTTGGCGTCCGAGACGATGCCGAGGTCCGGGCCGAACACGCGGCCGATCTGCGTCGGTTCGATATCGACGTGAACGAATTTCCGACCCTTCGTATAGACATCGACGCTCCCCGTGTGGCGGTTGGCCCAGCGGTTGCCGATGCCCATCACGAAGTCGGACGCCAGCAGCGTGGCATTGCCGTAGCGGTGCGAGGTCTGCAGGCCGACCATGCCGGCCTGGAGCGGATGGTCGTCGGCGAGCACGCCCCAGCCCATCAGCGTCGGCACCACCGGCACGTTGACCAGTTCGGCGAACTGCACCATCAGGTCGGCCGCATCGGCGTTGATCACGCCGCCGCCGCAGACGATCAGCGGGCGCTCGGCCGCGTTGAGCATGGCGATGGCCTTTTCGATCTGCGCGCGCGAGGCGGCCGGCTTGTACGGCTGGAGCGGCTGGTAGGTCTCCGGGTCGAATTCGATCTCGGCCACTTGCACGTCGAACGGCAGGTCGATCAGCACCGGACCCGGGCGGCCCGAGCGCATCAGGTGGAACGCCTGCTGGAASACCTGCGGCACCAGCGCCGGCTCGCGCACGGTCACGGCCCACTTGGTCACCGGCTTGGCGATCGATTCGATATCGACGGCCTGGAAATCYTCCTTGTACAGCCGGGCGCGCGGCGCCTGGCCGGTCACGCAGAGGATGGGGATGGAATCCGCCCAGGCCGAGTACAGGCCCGTGATCATGTCCGTGCCGGCGGGGCCCGAGGTGCCCACGCACAGGCCGATATTGCCCGGCTCGGCACGCGTATAGCCTTCGGCCATATGCGAGGCGCCTTCCACGTGGCGGGCCAGCAGGTGCTTGATCGAACCGGCCTTGCGCATGGCCGAGTAGAACGGGTTGATCGCGGCGCCGGGCACGCCGAACGCGGTGGTGATGCCTTCCTTCTCCAGCACGGCGATGGCCGCGTCAACTGCTCTCATCTTCGGCATGTCTGTCTCCAGGGATCGAATTGAAATGGGTGAAATGTCCGCTGGCGTCGATCCTATGCCCGCAGCGGGGCGCGGATAAACAGAAGGGCGATCAGTTGATTCGATACCTGGGGTATGCAATGACCTCGCCGGCGCCGCTATGAAGTGACGAATTCAATACGTTGCAGTGCGGAATCCGCGTCCCCCACAAGCGTGGGGGTTGGGTCGATTTGGGGTGGATTGGGTGCAATTCGGGCTTTCGGTAGCAGGCCGCCCCAGCCAAAATAGCGGGCTCTGTTCTCGCCATCGCCTTGCCATGTACACGCGGCTGCCGTCCACCTATGAATTGATCGAAGCGCTCCAGGCCGGACCCRCCGAGCGCGCGCCGGACAGCCGGCTCGCGGGCGTGCTCTGGGCCGGCTTCGTGCTCGCGCTGGTGCCGGCGCTGGTGGCCGGGGGCGGGCTGGTCTGGTGGCACGAGATCCTCGGCCAGGCGCCGCCCGTGTGGCTGCCGCAGGTGTTCCACGGGCTGCTGGCGGTGTGCGGCGTGTTCTACGTGGGCGCGTGGCTGGTGCGCCTGCTGGTGCGGCGCGATGCGCTGCGGCATCCGCTGCGCTGGCTGTCGCGCCGGGTGGATGTGGAGAGCGATGCCGAGGACGCGCTGGTGCTTCGGCTCGGGCGGGTTCCCGCGCTCCAGTTGCGCGCGCGCCAGCGGCGCATCGTGCTGCAGGCGCGGCTCTGGGAAGGCGCCGCCCGCACGGTAGCGCTGGTGCTGGCGCTCGGCCCAGCGGCGGCCGTGCTGGCCGATGGGCTGGTCGTGGCGGCGCCCGACAAGGGGCCCGCGCTGGTGGCCGTGTACGGCGCCGTGCTGGTGGCCGGCGCGGCGTTCGCCCTGTTCGCCCAGTTGCAGTGCTGCGCGCCGCTGCGGCGGCTGGCCCACGTGCTGGGCGAGGCCGCCGAGATCAGCGACGCGCTGTTGCGCAGCCGCCCCAGCTGACCCGCCGGGGCTGCGAATGCCTCACAATGTGCCAGCAGGAGACAACCGGCTTGACTGGCCCATATGGATAAACTCAAACAAATCGAAGCCTTCATCGCCGTGGTGGAACATGGCAGCATGGCCGCCGCCGCGCTCACGCAGAACGTGACGCCGGTGATGATCGGCCGCCGCATCAACGCGCTCGAGGCGCGCATCGGCGTGAAGCTGCTGCACCGCTCCACACGCCGCATCGTCGTGACGGAGCAGGGCGCGGCGTTCATGGAGCAGTGCAAGAAGGCGCTGTCCGACCTGGACCGCGCCGAGATGCTGATTGCCGAAGGCAAGCACAAGGCCACCGGCCACCTGATCGTGTCCGCCCCGGCCGCGTTCGGCCGCAAGCATGTGGCGCCGCACGCGCCGGCGTTTCTGCGTGCCAATCCCGAAGTGCAGATCTCGTTCAACCTGACGGACCGCGTGGTGGAYCTCGTGCGCGAGGGCTACGACGTCGGCATCCGCATCGGCGGCGCCATCGACCCGAATTTCGTGGCGATCAAGCTCGCGACGAACAAGCGSGTGGTCTGCGGCACGCCGGCCTACTTCGCCAAGCATGGGGTGCCGCACACGCTCGAGGATCTGGAGCGGCATAACTGCCTGGCCTTCAACCTGCAAGGCGGGCAGCAGCGCGGCTGGTATTTCCAGCAGAACGGCAAGACGGTGACGGTGCGCGCGCGTGGCAACCTCGATTGCAACGACGGGGAATTGCTGCACCGCTGGACCGGCGAGAGTCTGGGACTGGGCTGGCGCTCCACCTGGGAGATCCTGCCGCAGCTGGAGAGCGGCGAGTTGATCACGGTGCTCGACGAATACGCGCTGCCGGACTACGACATCCTCGCGGTRTACCCGCAGCAGCGGCCGGTGCCGGCCAAGATCCGCTTCTTCATCGAACACCTGAAGACRGCGTTCGCAAAGCCCGGCTACTGGACCGGGCGCGCCGAAGCGTAAAWCGGGGCCGTAAACGAAAAAGCCCGCAGCCGTTGCGGTCTGCGGGCAGCCCTTCTTGCGAAGGGCGGGGAGAGCTCATGAAGTGCGCCCCCGCAACTTCATGGCGAGAGGAATGATGCGCCTCCCGCCGCGTTTTGGACTTGATCGCCGTCAAGCGCCAGGCATTCCCTGACGATGCAGCGATCAGGCCAGCAACGCCGTCACCAGATCCTTGCCGCGCGATGCGCCCGGCACCTCCTCAAAGTGCAACGCCGCCTCCACATGCGCGAGGTGATCGACCATCAGCGTGACTGCCCGCTCCGCATCGCCCGCGCGCGCGGCGTCGATGAACTCGCGATGCTCGTCGGAGGAACAYGTGGCATCGCGCCGGCTYTGGTACAGCATGGTGATGACCGCGCTGCGCATGGACAGCTCGCGCATGATCTCGGTCAGCACGTTGTTGCCRACCACCTCCGCCAGCACGATGTGGAAGTCGCCCAGCAGCCGGGTGCGCACCTGCGCGTCGTTGCCGCCCAGGGACTTGCGCTCGGCGGCCAGATGCTTGTCGATGCGCTTGTAGTCCGCCGCCGTGGCCTTGGCCACGAACTCGCGCGCCAGCGCGGCCTCCAGGATGCGCCGCACCGCGAAGACTTCACGCGCCTCCTCGGCACTCGGCTTGGCRACGAAGGCGCCCTTGTCCGGCACGATCTGGATGACCTTGTCCTTGGACAGCATCAGCAGCGCGGCCCGCACCTTGGTGCGGCTGACGCGATAGACGCTGGCCAGCGCCTCCTCCCGCAGCTTGGTGCCGGGGGGCAGGCGGTGCGAGACGATGGCGGCGACGATGTCGTCGGCAATCGCCTCGGCGGTCATGTCTGGATCGATGTGCTCGGGCATGGTGTCGCGCCTCTCGCCTCTGGGGGCGGACCGGCGCGGTGCGGGATTGGGAATGCGTGATTCTAGCGCCCCGCGACCGTGCCAGGCAGCGGCGCACCCACGGGGACTTTCCCGGTGTCCGCGCCGAGGCCGTCGCCCAGCGCCTCCAGGCCCGCGTCGAGATCACCCGCCGGAATCGTGCCGTTGAGCACCGCGTGGGCACGCTCCCGGTCGATATCCTTCTCCCAGGCCGCCACCACCACCGTCGCCACGCAGTTGCCGATCAGGTTGCCCACGGCGCGCGCGATGCCGATGAACCAGTCGACGGACAGCACCAGCACCAGGCCGATGGCGGGAATCGCCGGATGGGCCGACAGCGTCGCCGCCAGGATCACGATGGCCGAGCCCGGAATGCCGTGCGCGCCCTTCGAGGTGACCAGCGCCACGGCCAGRATGCCGAGCAGGTCGCCCAGCGCAAGCGGCGTATTCGTGGCTTGGGCGATGAAGACCGCCGCGAGCGTCAGGTAGATCGAGAACGCATCGAGGTTGAACGAGTAGCCGGTAGGAATCACCAGCCCGACCACCGACTTGCGCACGCCCATGAATTCGAGCTTCTTCATGACCTGCGGGAGCACGCTGTCCGAGGACGCCGTACCCAGCACCACCAGCAGTTCAGCCTTCAGATAGCGGATCAGCTTGATTACCGAGAACCCGCAGATCCGCATGATGGTGCCGAGCACCACGAGCACGAAGATCGCCACCGCGCCGTAGAACAGGATCACCAGGAAGCCGAGCTGCTTGAGCGAGCCGATGCCGTACTTGCCCACCGTGAACGCCACCGCGCCGAGCACGCCCAGCGGGGCCAGCTTGATGATGAAGCCCATCATCTTGAACAGCGTGTGGGAAAAGGTGTCGATCAGGCGCACCAGCGGCTTGCCCGACTCGCCCACCAGCGACAGCGCGCAGCCGAACAGCACGGAGACCAGCAGCACCTGGAGCACGTCGCCGTTGGTGAAGGCGCCCATCACCGTGTTCGGGATCAGCTTGAGCAGGAAATCGACCGTGCCGGCGCTTTTCACCTTCTCGGCGTTGTCGATATAGGCGGCCATGGCCGAGATATCGAGCGTGCGCGGGTTCACGTTCATGCCCGTGCCGGGTTGGAACACGTAGGCCAGCACGATGCCCAGCGCCAGCGCGATGGTCGTGACGATCTCGAAGTAGATCACCGCCTTGATGCCGACCCGGCCCACCTTCTTCAGCTCGCCGGCGCCRCAGATACCGGCCACGACCACGCAGAACACGATGGGGCCGATCAGCATCTTGATCAGCTTGATGAAGGCATCGCCAAGGGGCTTGAGCTTGGCGGCGAACTCGGGAAAGCAGAGCCCGAGCAGGGTGCCGAGCACCAGGGCGATCAATACYTGGCCGAATAGCGAGCGAGTCAAGCGGCTAAAACTGCGGGCATGCAGGCGAGGGGGGCGCTGCGCGGGAAGGGATTGCTGCATCGTTGTCTCCGTGCCGGGCGGGTCCGGAATGGCCTGCCCTGATCTGGGTTTGGGAACGCCACGCCACCCTCGGCCGGGCTCGACAGGATTGTCGATAAACGATTGTCCGGGCGGGATTGTCGGTGCGTGCAGGCCAATATAGTGCATATCATTTTTGTATGCAATTTTTGAATTCACTGTGCTAACATGAATCGCAGAGAATAGAGCTTCGGCACCGGGCGCCCGCCCGGACTGGCGCCCCCGCCAGGACCCTCAGCGCCGGGCTACATGTAGATCGCAGGAGACCCGCTATGGCAGTAACCCCGGCAGCAACCCCGACGACTTTGGCCCCGGAGGCCGGCGCCCGCATCATGGCCTGGGCCGACGCCCTGGCCGTCCACACCGAGCAGCCCGGGCTGCTGACCCGCACCTACCTGACCGACGCCCACCACGGCGCCGCCGCACAACTAGCCGAATGGATGCGCGAAGCCGGCATGACCGTGCGCCGCGACGCCGCCGGCAACGTCATCGGCCGCTACGAAGGCACCTCGCCCGACGCTCCCGCGCTGCTCACCGGCTCCCACTTCGACACTGTGCGCGATGCTGGCCGCTATGACGGCAACCTCGGCGTGATCCTGCCGATTGCCTGCGTGGCCGAGTGGCACCGCCAGGGCAAGCGCTTCCCGTTCGCCATCGAGGTGGTCGGCTTTGCCGAGGAGGAGGGCGTGCGCTTCAAGGCGACGCTGCTGGGCAGCCGTGCGATTGCCGGCACCTTCGACACCAATGTGCTCGACAACGTCGATGACTCCGGCAAGACCATGCGCGAGGTAATGCGCGCGGCCGGCTTCGACGCTGCCGAGCTACCCGCCGCCGCCCATGACCGCCAGCGCGTGCTGGGCTTCGTCGAGGTGCATATCGAGCAGGGCCCGGTGCTGCTGAACGAGGGCCTGGCCGTGGGCGTGGTCACCGCCATCTCGGGCGCCACGCGCTTTATCGTCGAACTGGAAGGGCTGGCCGGCCACGCCGGCACCGTGCCGATGGACATGCGCCGCGACGCCGCGATGGCCGGCGCGGAGATCGGCCTCTATATAGAGAAGCGTTGCAGCGGCAAGCCGGGCCTGGTCGGCACCGTCGGCCAGTTCAACGTGCCCAATGGGGCGACCAACGTGGTGCCGGGCCGCGCCGTGTTCTCCATCGACATCCGCGCCGGGCAGGACGCCGAGCGCGAGGCCGCCGTCAACGATGTGCTGGCCGAGATCGAACGCATCGGCGCGCGCCGCAACGTGCGCGTGCAGGTACGCAAGACCCACGAAGCCAAGAGCGTGCCGTGCGCGCCGTGGCTGCAATCGCAATGGGCCGCCGCCGTCGAGCGCCAGGGCGTGCCGGTGCGGCACCTGCCCTCGGGCGCCGGCCACGACGCCATGGCGATTTCCGCGATTGCCGATGTGGCGATGCTGTTCGTGCGCTGCGGCAACGGCGGCATCAGCCATCACCCCACCGAGACCATGACCCCCGAAGACGCGCAGACCGCCGCGCGGGTGTTCGCCGATTTTGTCGAGCACTTCCAGCGGCAGCAGTAAGCCCCGGCGGTACCACGCAGCGCGCCCAAGCCATTTATCGAACAAATCCGAATCCAGAGCCAGAACATGACCGCACGAGACAACATGAACCCCATCGAGACCACGCTCACGCAGACCATCGACGCGCTGCGTCCGCAGCAGGAGGCCTTCCTGGCCGAGCTGGTCAAGGTGCCGTCCGACAACCCGCCCGGCGACTGCGACGCCCACGGCAAGCGCGCCAGGACGCTGCTCGAAGGGCTGGGTTTCCAGGTGGAAGCGCACAAGGTGCCCGAGGACAAGGTCCGCGCGGCGGGCATGATCAGCGCCACCAACCTGCTGGTGCGCAAGACCTTCGGCAAGGGCGGCCCGACCATCGCCATGAACGCCCACGGCGATGTGGTGCCCCCGGGCCTGGGCTGGACCAAGGACCCGTACGGCGGCGAGATTGCCGACAGCGAGCACGGCCCGGTGATGTATGGCCGTGGCGTGGCGGTGTCCAAGTCGGACTTCGCCACCTACGCCTATGCGGTGCTGGCGCTTCAGGAAGCCGAGAAGCAGGGCGCCAAGCTCAACGGCACGGTGGAACTCCAGTTCACGTACGACGAGGAAACCGGCGGCGACATCGGCCCGAAGTTCCTGCTCGAAGAAGGGCTGACCAAGCCTGACTACGCGATTTCGGCCGGCTTCTCGTACGGCATCACCTCGGCCCACAACGGCTGCCTGCACGTGGAAGTGACCGTCAAGGGCAAGCAGGGCCACGCGGCCATGCCGCACACCGGGGTGGACGCCATCGAGGCCGCCACCCACATCCTGCAGGCGATCTACGGCCTGCGCRCGGAGCTGGCCACGCGCAAGAGCAAGGTGCCGGGCATCGACACGGCCACGCTGAACGTCGGCCTGATCAAGGGCGGCATCAACACCAACGTGGTGCCGGACCTGGTCACCTTCCGCGTGGACCGCCGCATGATTCCGGAAGAGATCGGCTTCGATGCCGAAGGCGAACTGCGCGCCGTGGTGGAGCGTGCCGCCAAGGACCGCCCGGGTATCGAGGTCAAGGTGGAACGCATCATCCTGGCCGAGCCGCTGTCCGAGCTGCCCGGCGTGGAGAAGCTGATCGGCGCGCTCAAGAGCCGTGCCGAGGCCGTGTTCGGCGTGGAGATCCCGGTGCAGGGCGTGCCGCTCTACACCGACGCCCGCCACTACACCAGCCACGGCATTCCCACGGTGCTGTACGGCGCCGGCCCGCGAACGCTGATGGAGGCGCGCGGCCACAACTCGGACGAGAACCTGCGCCTGAACGACCTGAACCGCGCGACCAAGGTGGTGGCGCTGGCGCTCTCGGACCTGATGGCCTGATTCCGATGGCCTGAGCGCCTGTAAAGAACCCTTTGTTGTGACTTGCGGCCCGCGCGACTTCCGTCTCGCGGGCTTTTTTCATGGCCCGGCTAGGCGGTCAGGCCCTCTTCGGGCGATGCCAGGCTGACCAGCCAGCGCCGCACCACCTGTTCTTCCTCGTACGTCAGCCCAGCGCGCAGATCCTCGTCGACCTTTGTCGCACGCGCCTTGCAGCCCGCCAGCAAGGTGCGGCCGGCCTCGGTCAGGGCGATGGTCTGGATGCGCCCGTGCACCGGATGCGGCGTGCGGGCGATGGCGCCCACCTTTTCCAGGTTGTTCATGATCACGCTCACGGTCTGCGGCGTCAGCAGCGCCAGCCGCGCCACGTCCGCGCCCGAGATGCCCGGGTAGGCGCCTAGCATCGTCAGCACGAAGAACTGCGGCACGGTCACGCCGAGGTCGTCGAGCGCGCGTTCCATGCGCAGCCGGTTGGCGGCGCTGGCCTGCCGCAGCAGGTAGGCCAGATAGCCGCTCTCGCCGCGCTTGCCTTCGCCGGGCGCCGGAAGGCGTGACGCCTCCGCCGCTGATGCCCCTACCTGCGCTGTGGTCTTAGCCATAATGTCAAAGCTCTTATATCATGTTCGAACTCTTACATCTTACCTCAACCGACCGACCGGGCCAACCGGACCAAGGAGCACGACATGACGATGGATTTCCAACAATTTACGGCGACAGCCCCCGATGTCTACGCCGCACTGGGCGGCGTGGGACGCGCGGTGGACGCGTCCGGCCTGGACAAGGCGCTGACCGAACTGGTGAAGCTGCGGGTCTCCCAGCTCAACGGCTGCGCGTTCTGCCTGCAATTCCATCTGAACATCGCGCGCAAGCTCGACATCGACCCGCGCAAGTTCGATCTGCTGGCCGGATGGCGCGACGCCGGCATCTACACCGTGCGCGAGCAGGCGGCCCTGGCCTTGGCCGAAGCGCTCGTCCGCATGACCGACCACGCCGCGCTGGACGCCGCGCAGGCGCAGGTCAAGGCGGTCTTCACGAAGGAGGAACGCGTGTTCCTGGCCACCGCCATTGCCGCCATCAACGCGTGGAACCGCATCGCCGTGGGGCTGCACTTCCCGCCGCCGGCCGCCACGCCCGCCACCGGGAGCCGCGCATGAGCACCGTCGTCAAAGAAATCGACCTGATTCAGATTCGTCGCATCGACACCGGCGGCGAAGTGGCGGCCTGTTTCCCGCTGATGCACCAGCTCCGGCCGCATCTGGCCGATGCCGATGAACTCGTGGCGCGCTGGCGGCGGCAGGCCGACGTGGGCTACCGCCTGGTCGGCCTGTGGGATGACGGCCAGCTCGTGGCGCTGGCCGGGTACCGGATGCAGGAGAATCTCGTCTACGGCGATTTCCTGTATGTGGACGACCTGGTTACSGACGCCAACATACGCAGCGCCGGGTACGGCCGGATGCTGATGGACTGGCTCAAGGAAGAGTCCCGCGCGCTCAATGCCCGCCTGCTGGTGCTGGATACGCCACTCACCAACGTGCTGGGCCATCGTTTCTATTACCGTAACGGTCTGCTGGCCCAGACGCTGCGCTTCAAATATCAATTGGACTGAGACATGACGACATTGCTCCACCTGAACGTCAGCCCCCGGGGCGAGACGTCGCACAGCCGCCGCGCGGCCGACTGGATTCGCCAGAAGCTGGCCGCGCAACACGCGCCGCTGACCGTGCTCGAACGGGACCTCGCCGCCGACCCGCTGCCACCCATCGGCGCGGCGTTCACGGAAGCCAACATGGCCGGCGCGGCCGGGCTGCTGAAGGAAGGGGAGGTGCCGCCGGCGCTCGCGCTGTCCGAGACGCTGATCGCGGAACTCGAGGCGGCCGACATGGTGCTGCTGGCCACGCCGATGCACAACTTCACGGTGCCGGCCACGCTGAAGACCTGGATCGACCTCGTCGTGCGGCCCGAGCGCACCTTCCGCAGCTCGCGGCAGGGCAAGATCGGACTGCTGCGCGACCGGCCCGTGCTGGCCGTGGTGGCCTGCGGCGGCCCGGTCCGCGAGGGCCCCGGCAGCCAGCAGGACTTCCTGACGCCTTACCTGAAGTACGTGCTCGGCACGATCGGCCTCACCAGTGTGGAAGTGCTGCGCATGGACAACACCGCCCGAGGTCCGGAGTACATCGCCCACGGGCTGGAGCACCTGCAGACCTGGGCCGATGCCACGCTGCCGGGGTTGGCGGTGGCTGCCGCCTGATCAGCCGGGCACCGAGGCGTCGCCCACCCCCAGCGGGCGCTGCATCAGCACCGTGTCGATCCACTGGCCGTGCTTGAGTCCGACCGATTCGAGCCGGCCCACCGTCCGGAAGCCCAGCCGCTCGTGCACGGCCACGGACCCGGCACCCTCGCCGCTGGCGGTGATGGCCACCACAGCCACCATCTGGCGCCACGGCCCGGCCTCGCAGCGGGCAATCAGTTCGGCCAGCAGCGCGCGGCCCAGGCCCTCGCCGGTATGGCGATGACCGATATAGATCGAATCCTCGATAGCGAAGCGGTAGGCGCTGCGCGCGCGGTAGGACGACGCGTAGGCGTAGCCCAGCACCTCGCCATCCCGCTCGGCGACGATGTACGGCAGGTGCTTCTTGAGTASCTCGCCATACCGCAGGCGCATGTCGTCCACGGACGGGATCACTTCCTCGAACGAGGCGCGCCCGTGCTCGACATGATGGGCGTAGATGGCATGGATGGCCGGCACGTCGTCGGGCGTGGCATCGCGGAGGTGGAAGGGCTTGCGGGGGGCGGATGATTCGGACACGGTGTTTCGGAGGCAGTCAGACCAGTCAGGGAAATCTTGTGCGAAGCACATTCCGTACCTTACCGCGTCGCGCGCGCAGGCGCTTGTATATAGTGCGGTGATATTTATCCGGAGAACGCCACCATGATCACGATCTACCACAACCCCCGTTGCTCGAAGTCGCGCGAGACGCTCGCGCTGGTCGAGTCGGCGGCGSMGCGTCTGGGCGAGCCGGTTGAGGTGGTGGAGTACCTGAAGCAGCCGCCCACGCTGGCCACGCTGCGCCAGCTCCATACGATGCTGGGCCTGCCGGTGCGCGAGATGCTGCGCAGCAACGAGGATGTCTACAAGGAGCTCGATCTGGCCGACCCCGGCCTGACCGACGGSGAACTGCTGGCCGCCGTAGCCGACAACCCGATCCTGCTGCAACGCCCGGTGGTGGTCCGCAACCGCCAGGCCGCCATCGGCCGCCCGCCCGAAGCCGTGTCGGCCCTGCTGGACTGACCGGCTGCACCAATTCGGGGCCCGAAATAGAACCGGCCTCCCGCAAGGGGAGGCCGGCCGGTCAGACAGGCGATTCGCGTCAGGCGAGTCGTCGTAATCAAACACCCAGCCAGTGCAGGGCCTCCTGACCGAAAGCGATGGCGGCGAGCACCACCAGCAGCGTCACCAGCGTGACCGTGCTGACATAGACCGTAGCCTTGGCGATTTCCGCATCCTCGCTCGGAGAATGCATCCGGGTGATGGCGGAAGTGCGCGCGTGGGTGCGGTGTGGCCAGTGCAGTCTGCCGCTCAGGTCCTTGAAATGGAGATCGGGATGGAATCGCATGGCACACCTCCTCGGGCGTCGGTAGCCGCTTCAACAGCCACTTCTACTATAGGCAAACGCCACGGGAAACGCGCCGTTTCCTGCGACCGCCGGGGCGTACCCAGTTCAGCGTTCGACGGTTGGATGTGAGCTATCGCTATCGTTGGAATCCGCGCCAGCAGCAGAATTTGCCGAAGCGACCGTCGCCAGCGTCGCTTCCCGCGCGCGCAGCTCGGCCAGCATGTTGCAGAACAGGGCGCCCTGCTCGAGGGCGTCGTCCAGGGCGATGTGGGTGTGTGGCAATGGGTCGTGCCAGTGGGCCGGGAAGGCCGGCTTGACCGACTTCCGGTACGGCCGCCCGGTCAGCGCGAAGCCGAGCGTCTTGATGTCCAGCGCCGCCCAGCCGAAGGGCGAGCGGCCGGCGTACCGCATCATGTACCAGAACACCCAGGTGAAATCGAAACCGGCCGGAAAGGCGATGAACACCGGCTTGCCCGGCAGGCTTTCCACCCATTCCACGTAGCGCGGCATCACATCCTCGGGGCGTTCGAGGTCGCGCCGGCACGCCGCCCAGGCCTCAGGCTGGGTCTTCCACCACTGCATCTGCACCGGATGGCCGGCGGCGCCGGGCAGGGTTTCGAGGTTGGCGGAGAAGGTGCCGAGCACGGTCTTGTCGGCCAGCATCGCCGCCGAGGCGAACGAGAGCATCGAATGCGGGCCCGGGATCGGGCCGTCGGCCTCCACGTCGGTGCTGACGTAGATCTCGGGACGGGTATCGGGTGCCTGCTTCTTCGCCATCGGGATGATTTCAGGCCGCGTCGATCAGGTGATCGGCCACGTAGGGGTTGTTGCGGCGTTCCTCGCCGAAGGTAGACACCGGGCCGTGCCCGGGCACGAAGGTCACGTCCCCGCCCAGCGGCCACAGCCGCGTGCGGATCGAGCGGATCAGGTCGGCGTGGTTGCCGCGCGGGAAATCGGTCCGGCCGATTGAGCCCGCGAACAGCACATCGCCGACGATCGCCAACTGGTTGGCGCGCGAGAAGAACACCACGTGGCCCGGTGTGTGGCCGGGGCAGTGGTAGACCTCGAGCGTCTCGCCGCCGAACGTCACGGTGTCGCCGTTGTCCAGCCAGCGATCCGGCTCGAACGCCTCCGCATGGCCGAAGCCGAAGCGGCGCGTCTGGTCGGGCAGTTGATCGATCCAGAACCGCTCGKCCTCGTGCGGCCCCTCGATCGGGATGTCGAGCTGGCGCGAAAGCGCCGCYGCGCCGGCGCAATGGTCGACGTGACCGTGCGTCAGGAAGATCTTTTCCAGCGTCACGCCTTGCTCCGTGACGGCGGCCAGGATGCGGTCGAGGTCGCCGCCGGGGTCGCACACGGCGGCACGGCCGGTGGTCTCGTCGATCCACAGCGAGCAGTTTTGTTGGAACGGGGTGACGGGAATCAGGAGGACTTTCATGGGTCGATGCGGGCGCTTTGTCGTGTGCGCCACGGCACGGTCTGGCCGAGGCGGTCATTGTAACGTCGCCCCATGGCCCCCCGTCTCAAACGGGTGTCAGACGGGTTGAGACGATTCTGAAAGTGAATTTCAAGACACTCATAAATGCGCTTGTCATATTCGGCGCAATCCCTTGTCAGGCTTTGCATTGCGGGGATTCGTGCCGATCTTCAAAGCCACTTGATTAAATTTCGTAACAAAATCAAGGATGTAGCGCTCGGACACCGATGTTAGACTGCGCCCATGTTCAATTTGCCCGTATCTCGTCCGGGGTTTGGCCTCGCACGCGCGACGCAACGCGCGACCCCCGCCAAACCGGAAACTAACCGCTTGYTGCGTCGCTGCGCGATCCTCGTATCGGCGYTGGTGATGGCCGCCTGCGCGACGCCGCCGGAGAGCGACTCCCAACAAAACGCCGACGCCAATGGCGCGGTGCCCACGCGCGCCGCCAAGGCGAAGCTCGACAAGTCCGGCGCTCGCCCCGATGAGCGCGGCAACTGGGATTTGTTTGGCTGGGGCAAGGATGACAACGCGCCGTCGCAATCGTCGCTGGACGGCCTGCGCCCGGATCTGGGCACTTTCGAGCAGCGCGGTACGGCGTCCTGGTACGGCAAGGGCTTCCATGGCCGCAAGACCGCCAATGGCGAACGCTTCGACATGCGCGCGATGACTGCCGCGCACCCGTCGCTCCCGCTCGATAGCTGGGTACTGGTGCGCAATCTGCGCAACGACAAGGTGGCAGTGGTGCGGATCAATGACCGCGGCCCTTACCACGGCGGGCGGGTGCTCGATCTGTCCTATGCGGCGGCCAAGCGGCTGAGTTTCGTCGAACGTGGCGCCACGCAGGTGGAAATCCGCCGGCTGTCGCGCACGGAAGTCGCGGCGCTGGGTCCGCAGCTTGAGGCGGGCGGCAACGAAGCCGGTGACGGCAGCGGCGCCGACGACCTGCCCGAGACCGCCAACACGCTGGTCCCGGCCAAGTCCAAGGCCAAAGCGCGGATGGTCAAGACGACCACCAAGCGCAAGCCCCGGTAGGCACCCYGATGCGGCCTGGCGTGATCGACTCCCGTTCCACCGCCAGCCCGCTCCCCCCTCTCCCTTTCAGACTTTTCTCATTCCTCGCTGTCGCTGTCGTCACCCGCGTCAGTCTCGGCGGCGCGTTGCGCCAGCGCCAGCCGGTAGAGCGCATCGGTCTTCGCACCGGTGATCGCCGCCGCCAGCTTGGCGGCGCGCTTGGCCGGCAGCTCGGCCACCAGCAACTTCAGCACGCGCTGGGCCTCGGCATCGGGCGCATCGGCATCGGCATCTTCGGCGCGCCCCGCGCCTTCCACCACCAGCACGAACTCCCCCTTGCCGCGCGATGCCTCGGCGGCCAGCCACGCCGGCGCCTCGGCCACGGTCAGCACCGGCGTCTCCTCGAACAGCTTGGTCAGCTCGCGGCCCACCAGCAGCCGGCGCGTGCCGGGCAGGGCGGCGGCCAGTGCCGCCAGCGTGTCGGCGATGCGGTGCGGCGCCTCGTAGACCACCCAGGCGTGGTCCAGGGCGGCCAGTTGCGCWATGGCGTCAGCGCGGGCCTTGGGTTTGCCGGGCAGGAAGCCGATGAACGTGAAGCGGCCTTCGCCGGCTTCGAGCATGTCGCCGGCCACGGACAGCGCGGTCACGGCGGCGCTCGGCCCCGGCAGCGGCACCACGCGCAGGCCGGCCGCCCGCACCGCTTCCACCAGCCGGGCGCCAGGGTCGGAGATGCCGGGCGTGCCCGCATCGGACACATAGGCAATGCGCTCCCCGGCGGCCAGCCGGGCGACGATCTTCACCGCCGCYTCGCGCTCGTTGTGCTCGTGCACGGCCACCAGCGGCCGCTGCAGGCCCACGCGCGAGAGCAGTTGGCCGGTGTTGCGGGTGTCTTCGCAGGCGATGGCGTCGGCCAGCCCGAGCACATGCAGCGCRCGCAGGGACAGGTCGGCCACGTTGCCGATGGGCGTGGCCACCACGTACAGCGTGCCGGGCGGGTAGGTCTGGCCGGCGGCCAGCGAGGTCCAGTCACTCATGCTTGAGAACTTCCGTTGATTCGCTCATTCAAAACCACCACGACCGCGCGCGGCGCGGCGGCCGAGGATCGCGCGCTGGCCTATCTGCTCAGGCAGGGGCTGGCGCTGGTGGTGCGCAATTATCGCTGCAAAGGCGGCGAGATCGACCTCGTGATGCGCGCCGCCGATGGCACGCTGGCGTTCGTCGAGGTCAGGCAGCGCAGCGGKCGTGCCTTCGGCGGTGCGGCGGCCAGCGTCACGCCGGCCAAGCAGCGCCGCGTGCTGCGGGCGGCCGAACACTACCTTGGCACGCTGGACCACACGCCGCCGTGCCGCTTCGACGTGGTGGCGCTGGAGCCGGGGCACCTGGCCTGGCTGCCGAACGCATTCGATCAAAACACCGGGAGTGACGATGGCGCGTCTTGGGCTGCGTCATAATGCGCGGGATTGGGCAGAAGTCAAAGAGCCATGAGTATTGAAAGTATCGAACAGCATTTCCTGGACAGCGCGGACACCAAGCGGCAGGCCGCCACGCTGATGGCGCCGCATATCGACGCGGCGGTGGAGCGCATGGTGGCCGCGCTGACCAGTGGGAACAAGATCCTCGTCTGCGGCAATGGCGGGTCGGCCGCCGACGCCCAGCACTTCGCCGCCGAACTGATCGGCCGCTTCGAGCGGGAGCGGCCCGGGCTGGCGGCGATTGCCCTGACCACGGACAGCTCCATCCTGACCGCCATCGGCAACGACTACGATTTCACGGTGGTGTTCTCCAAGCAGGTGGAGGCGCTGGGCCAGCCCGGCGATATCCTGCTGGCGCTCTCCACCTCCGGCAATTCGGCGAATGTGATCGCGGCCATCCAGGCGGCGCGCCAGCGCGACATGAGCGTGGTGGCGCTGACCGGCAAGGGCGGCGGCAAGATCGCCACGCTGCTGGACGAGTTCGACATCCACCTGTGCGTGCCGAGCGACCGCACCCCGCGCATCCAGGAAGTGCACCTGCTGACGCTGCATTGCCTTTGCGACGGGATCGACGAGGCGCTGCTGGGCGAGGCATAGGGCCTGGCGGATAGGGAGCGGGGAGGTTATCCCGCGTTATCCACAGGATTTGCCCAAGATATTCACAGGAATTGCGGCGTCATCCACAGAGTCATCCACAGCGCCGCGCCGGTTTCGTCATATTTCCGCATCATTCCGTATCCAGCCAAGGACCGCATGACTAACGTAACGACCGCAACCACCGCAATGACCCAGAAGACCACTCCGGCGCGCGTGGCGCGCACGGCCATCACCGTGGCCGCACTGCTGGTGTCGGCCACGCAACTCGCCGGCTGCTTCCCGGTGCTGGCCGGCGCGGTCGGCACGGGCGTGGTCATGGCCACGGACCGCCGTCCCACCGGCACCCAGGCCATCGACCGTGGCCTGCAGCTCGAGATCGACAACACGCTGGACGCCAAGTACAGCGGCCAGGCCCGCGTGGACGCCGCCGTGTTCAACCGCAAGGTGCTGCTGGTGGGCGAGGCCAACAACGCCAATACCAAGCAGCAGGTGGAGCAGTACGTGAAGAGCCTGCCGAATGCGCGCGAGGTGATCAACGAACTCGAAGTGGCTTCCACGCCGGGCTTCATGGCTCGTAGCAACGACGCCTACCTGACCAGCAAGGTCAAGACCTTCCTGGTGACGGCCGATGGCGTGCCGGCCAATTCGATCAAGGTGACCACCGACAAGAGCGTGGTCTACCTGATGGGCGTGGTCACTGCCGCCGAGGGTGACCGCGCCACCGACGTGGCCCGTAACGCCAGCGGCGTGCAGAAGGTGGTCAAGGCATTCGACTACGTCAGCGAGGCCGAGCGCGCCCGCCTGGACGCCACCGCCAGCTCGCAGAATCCGGATTCGGGCAGCCAGTCCGTGGGTACGCCGGCGCCGGTGCAGACCGTGCCCGGTACCGCGCCGAACGCGCCGGTGACCTCCGATGCGCCGGCTGGCACCGTTACGACGGCGCCGGTCGCGGCCCCTGTATCGTCCCCGACGGCGCTGCCGCCGGGCCGCAACCTGCCGTAGGTCTCCCCAAGGAGCTGAACCATGCGCCCCCTCCCTCGCCACAAGATGTCCACCGCACGGCTGGCCTTCTGGATTGGCGGATGGGTGGCGCTGGCGGCCATCGCCACGATTGGGGCGGCGTTCGCCCAGACCGGCACGTCCGGCCCGGCCAGCGAGGCGCGCACCACAGTGGAGGCGCAGTCGGCGCGCATGCAGCAGGCACGCAACCAGGCCGCCTCGTGCGCGGCCTGCCATGGTCCCGACGGTCGCGCGCCGGCCGATAGTCCCGTCCCGGGACTCGCCGGCCGGCCCCGCGCGGAACTCGTCGAACTGATGCTCAACTACAAGAACGGCAAGCTGCCGGGCACCGTGATGCCGCAGATCGCCAAGGGCTATAGCGATACGGAGATCCTCGGCATCGCGTCCTGGTTCGCCGATCAAAAATAAGAAGAACCTCATGCGCCGACGCGCCGCTTTGGGAATATTGGGATCGCTCGGCGGCGCCGCCGCGCTGGGCATGCTGACCCCGCGCCAGGCCCGCGCTGCCGCGCCGGCCCGGGTGGTGGTCATCGGCGGCGGCTTTGGCGGGGCAACGGCCGCGCGCTACCTGCGCCACTGGAGCCGGGGCGCCGTGGATGTGACGCTGGTCGAACCCGACGCGGCGTTCGTCTCCTGCCCACTCTCGAATCTCGTGGTCGGCGGCCAGCGCGGCATGGCYGACATCACACTCCCCTATGACGCGCTGGTACGCCGGCATGGCGTGCGACATGTGCGCGATACGGCGCTTGCGATCGACCCCGCTACGCGCACCGTGCGGCTGGCCGGCGGCGCCACGCTGCGCTACGACCGCCTCGTGCTGTCCCCSGGCGTGGAGATGCAGTCCRGYGCGATWCCCGGCCTGGCGCAGCCCGGCGGGGACCAGATCCTGCACGCCTGGAAGGCCGGCCCGCAGACCGACGCGCTGTTCCGCCAGTTGGCGGCGATGCGCGACGGCGGCACCTTCGCCATCACCATTCCACTCGCCCCGTACCGCTGCCCGCCCGGCCCGTACGAGCGCGCCTGCCTCGTGGCGGACTACCTGCGCGCGCACAAGCCGCGCAGCAAGGTGCTGATTTTCGACGCCAATCCGGACATCACCTCCAAGGGCGCGCTGTTCCGGCAGGTCTGGGAGACCCGCTACCGGGGCATGATCGACTAYCGCCCCCAGCACGAGACCGTGGACGTGGACCCCGCCACGCGCACCCTCAAGTTCGAGGTCCAGGACGACGAGCGCGCCGACGTGGTCAACCTGATCCCGCCGCAACGCGCCGGGGCCCTCGCGGTGTCCACCGGGCTCGCCACGGCCAATGGCCGCTGGTGCGAGGTCGATTTCCTGACCATGGCCTCGCGCGTGGCGCCCGAGATCCACGTACTGGGCGATGCCGTGCAAATCGCGCCGCTGATGCCGAAGTCCGGCACCATGGCCAACCAGCACGGCAAGGTGGCCGCCGCCGCCATCCTCCAGCTGCTGGCCGGGCAGGCGCCCGACCCGACCCCACTGTATACAAACACCTGCTACAGCTTCACGTCCGCCGACGAGGCCATCCACATCGCCAGCGTCCATCGCTACGACGCGGCCGAGCGGACGATGGTCACGGTGCCCGGCGCCGGCGGGTTATCCACAGCCCCGAATGCGCTCGAAGGGCGCTACGCATGGGCCTGGGCGCGCAGCATCTGGTCCGACATGCTGGGCGAGGTGCTGGTAGGCTAGCGGGTTCCGGTGTGTTGCGCCTCCGTGACACGCCGCCCCCGATACCGACCATGCAAGCCAAAGACCGCCTTCTAGCCCTCGCCATCATCGTGGTGTGGGGCGTCAACTTCGTCGTCATCAAGGTGGGCCTCGCCGGCGTGCCGCCGATGCTGCTGGGCACGCTGCGCTTCGCCCTGGTGGCATTCCCGGCCGTCTTTTTCATCCCGCGCCCGCGCATTCCGCTGCGCATGCTGCTGGCCTATGGCGGGTTTATCAGCCTCGGCCAGTTCGCCTTCCTGTTCTACGCGATGGCGGTGGGCATGCCGGCCGGGCTGGCGTCGCTGGTGTTGCAGTCTCAGGTGTTCTTCACCGTGGCGATTGCCGGGATGTGGCTGGGCGAGCCGGTGCGCTGGCACAACGTCGCCGGCATGGCGATYGCGGCTGGCGGGCTGGCGCTGATCGGCAGCGGCGCGGCGCACGGCCCGGGCGGCATGAGCGTGGCGGGCTTCGGGCTGACGCTGTGCGCAGCGTTCTGCTGGGCCTCGGGCAATATCGTCAGCAAGAAAATCGGCCCGGTGGACCTGCTCGGGCTGGTGGTCTGGGGCGGGTTGGTGCCGATCGTGCCGTTCGCGCTGCTCTCGTACTGGTTCGAAGGCCCGGCGCGGATCACGGTGGCGCTCGGCCAGATCCCGATGATGAGCGTGCTGGCGATCTGCTACCTGTCCTTCGCGGCCACGCTGTTCGGCTACACCATGTGGGGCCGGCTGCTCACGCGCTATCCGGCCAGCAAGGTGGCGCCGCTGACGCTGCTGGTGCCGGTGGTGGGGCTGATCTCGGCCCACGGGCTGCTGGGCGAGGACTTGTCGCTGGCGCAATGGCTCGGCGCGCTGGTGGTCATGGGCGGGCTGCTGCTCAACGTGTTCGGCGGGCGGCTCGGGGCAGGGCGGCGGCTGGCGCGGCGTTGATATCCGGGGGTTAACCCTTGATTCGACAGCGATTTCCCGTGGTTTTGTGAATACCCTTATCACTGCCGCATCCGTAGGCCGATGGATTATTGAGGCAAAATAGCGGACTGGCCGCACCTGCCCGCAGAGGCATCGCCCCAACGGCGGCCGAGCGTGCCGCGCCGCCCGACCGATGAAGCGCGGCCTTTGCCGTCCCCACGGCTCAATCCGTTTGGAGCAACACAAAATGAAGCAGTTTGTCATCGCCGCCGCGCTGTTCGCGGCCGCTGCCTCGGCGCACGCCGTGGACGCCGCCCGTGCGCAGGAGATTGCCAACAAGAACGCCTGCATGGGCTGCCATCAGGTGGACAAGAAGCTGGTGGGCCCGGCCTACAAGGAAGTGGCCGCCAAGTACAAGGGCGACAAGGGTGCCCTGGCCAAGTTGTCGGCCAAGGTGAAGAGCGGCGGTTCGGGCGTCTGGGGCCCGGTGCCGATGCCGGCGAATGCCGGTGTCAGCGACGCCGATATCAAGACGGTAGTGGAGTGGATCYTGGCCGGCTCACCGGCCAAGTAAGCCCCATCAGGTATCGCGGGCCGTCCGGCAGCGCCGGCGGCCCGCGCTGTTTCCGGCAGACCCGGAAGCGGCGGGCAGTATGAGTACCGGGGTCGGCAGCAAGCAAGTACGGGACAGAGCATGAATCAAAAACGACGACAAGTATTGCGGGTATCCGCGGTGCTCTCGCTGATGGCGGCCACGGGCCTGATCAGCGAGGCGCAGGCCGCGGAGTGGAACAAGACGGCTTTCGACGGCAAGAGCGTGGCCGATGTGATCAAGGCGCTGGGCGGCAGCGGCACCGAGAAGAGCGGCGCCATCACGTTCAATGCACCGGATATCGCCGAGAACGGCGCCGTGGTGCCCGTGGCCGTGACCAGCACGCTGCCGGACACCGAGCAGATCGCCATCCTGGTTGAGAAGAATCCGAATACGCTGGCGGCCGATTTCACCATCCCGGCCGGCACCGAGCCGTTCGTCTCCACGCGCGTGAAGATGGGCCAGACGTCCGTCGTGTACGCGGCGGTCAAGGCTGGCGGCAAGTGGTACGTGGCATCGAAGGAAATCAAGGTCACGCTGGGCGGCTGCGGCGGCTGACGCCTGCGCCCCATCGGACCGATTTCCGCGATTTATCCCAAGCCACCCCGAACCACCCCGAGCAGGAGAGCCAGATGGCAGACCCGATGCGCGTCCGCGCCACCGAGAACGGCGGCGTCGTAGACGTAAAGATTCTGATGAAGCACGACATGGAAACCGGCCAGCGCAAGGATGCGGCCGGCAAGACGATTCCGGCCTGGCACATCCAGACCGTGATCGCCACGTACAAGGGGCGCGAGGTGTTCAACGCCCAGTTCGGCCCGGCCGTGTCGAAGGACCCGTTCCTGAACTTCAAGTTCAAGGGCGGCGCCAAGGGTGACAAGGTCACCGTGACCTGGGTCGACAACCGGGGCGACAAGCGCACCGACGAGGCCACCATCGCCTGATCGGGCGAAGCGAGGAAGCAGCATGCGGCGAGCATTCATTCGGGCCACGGCGGCGTTGGCTGCCATCGGCCTTTCGGCCAGGGCGGCGGCACAGCAGGCCCCGGCCCCGGCAGGCACGGCAGCCAAGAGCGCCAAGGGCGGACGGGTCAAGGTGGTGTACCAGTTGTCCGAGGGCATCGACCAGGCCGTGCGCGCCATGGCCAACCTGCGCAATCACCTGAACGCGGCGCCGGACACCAAGATCGTGGTGGTGGCGTTCGGCTACGGCGTGGACTTCCTCGTGGAAGGCGCCAAGGATTCGCGCGGCAACACGTTCGAGGCCGCCGTGGGCGCGCTGGGATCGTCGGGCGTGGAGTTCCGCGTCTGCCGCAACACCCTGACTGCGCGCAAGATTTCCGAGCAAAGCCTGCTGATGGACGCCAAGATCGTGCAGGCCGGCGTGGTGGAAATCGCCCGCCTGCAGTTCGACGAAGGCTACGCGTACCTGAAGCCCTGATCGTTTTGCCTGACATCCGGCCAGGAGCCAAAGTAGCCGGATGCCATTCGGACAGTGCAATAGAACAGTGATGCACCGCCCAGCCTCTTGATGAAGGGCTGACGCCGGCGGCGCCATCGCGAGGAGAAGCCCCCAATGCGCAATACCCGTCGCCGCCTGCGCGGCACCGTGGCGCTGGCCGCCATGGCCACCGCCGCCGCCTCGCTGGCCGGGCTGGCCCAACTGGCGCAAGCCCAGGGCAGCACCGCCGAGGAAATCGCCAAGTATCGCCAGATGCTGGCCGAAGGCAATCCCGCCGAACTCTGGGAAGCCGCCGGCGAGGAACTGTGGAAGAAGCCGGCCGGGCCGAAGAACGCCTCGCTCGAACAGTGCGACCTGGGCAAGGGCCCGGGCGTGACCAAGGGCGCCTACGCCGAGCTGCCGCGCTACTTCAAGGACGCCAACAAGGTGATGGACCTCGAGCARCGCCTGGCCTGGTGCCGGGTGACGCTGCAGGGCCTGACCCAGGAAGAGGCGACGAAGCAGCCGTTCTCGGCATCGGGCAAGTCGTCCGACATCGAGCGGCTGGCGTCTTACCTGACCGGCGAGTCGCGCGGCGTGAAGATGAACGTGCAACTCACGCACCCCGAGGAAAAGCGCGTCTACGCGCTCGGCCAGAAGATGTTCTTCTACCGGGGCGGCGCCTACGACTTCGCTTGCGCCACCTGCCACGCCGTGGACGGCCAGCGCATCCGCCTCCAGGACCTGCCGAACCTGCTGGAGTCGAAGGGCGCCCAGGCCGCGTACACCACGTGGCCGGCGTACCGCGTCTCGCAGGGCGAGGTCCGCACCATGCAGCATCGGATCTACGACTGCCTGCGCCAGCAGCGCTTTCCCGAGCCCGCCTATGGCTCCGACGTGATCACCGCCCTGTCGATGTTCCTGGCGAAAAACGCCAACGGCGGCACGTACGACGGTCCCAACATGAAGCGCTGAGGCACGGAGAGCACACGATGACGCGATACCAATCGATGGCGCTGACCGCCGTCGCTACCCTGGCCCTGGCTGCCATGGCCACGTTCAGCCTGTCGGCCCTGGCCCAGGATGCCGCCAAGCCCGCCCGCGCCACCAAGTCGGCCAGCGCGGCCACCACCGCCAAGGTCACCGACGCCGACGTGCGCCAGATGATCGAAAGCTCCTTCACCTCGAAGGGCCCCGCCACGGTGGAGGGCGTGATCAACCAGGACGGCGCCCAGAAGGCCTGCAGCCAGTACCCGGACCGCACGCGCGTGCCGGCCACCATCGCCAAGAAGGTGGAAGCGGCCGAGCTGAAGCAGGTGAAGTATCCGGCCGACAGCAACTGGATCGGCGACTGGAAGGAGGGCGAGAAGATCGCCCAGAATGGCCGTGGCATGCAGTTCACCGACCCGGTGGGCGGCGTGAACGGCGGCAACTGCTACGCCTGCCACCARATGACCAAGGCCGAGATCTCATTCGGCAATATCGGCCCGTCGCTGTACCAGTACGGCAAGCTGCGCGGCAATTCGCCGGAGGTTGTGAAGTACACCTGGGGCAAGATCTGGGACTCCAACGCCTACAGCGCCTGCTCCAACATGCCGCGCTTTGGCCACAAGGGCATCCTGACCGAGCAACAGATCCGCGACGTGATGGCGCTGCTGCTGGACCCGGCATCGCCGGTCAACCAGTAAGGCCGGCGCGGCTCCGGGCATGAATCGACGCGAATTCCTGCAGGTGCTGGCCGTGGCCGGCGCGGGCGGCATGGCCTTGCCCGCCGGCGAGGCCCAGGCCGCCCGCGCCGCCCAGCAGTTCTACGACGTGCCGCGCCACGGCAACGTCCACCTGCTGCATTTCACCGATTGCCACGCCCAGTTGCGGCCCGTGCACTTCCGCGAGCCGAGCGTGAACCTCGGCGTGGGGCCGTGGGCGGGCAAGCCGCCGCATCTGGTGGGCGAGGCGTTCCTGCGCCAGTACGGCATCCGCCCGGGCACACCGGCCGCGCACGCGTTCACCTCGATCGATTTCACCGAGGCCGCGCGCCGCTACGGCAAGGTCGGCGGGTTTGCCCACCTCGCCACACTGGTCAAGCGCCTGCGCGCCAGCCGCCCCGGCGCGCTGCTGCTGGATGGCGGCGACACCTGGCAGGGCTCGGCCACCGCGCTGTGGACCCAGGGCCAGGACATGGTCGATGCCGCGCTGCAACTTGGCGTGGACGTGATGACGCCGCACTGGGAGATGACGCTCGGCGCGGAYCGCGTGAAGGAAATCGTCGGCAAGGATTTCAAGGACCGCGTGTCCTTCCTCGCGCAGAACGTGAAGACCAACGATTTCGGCGATCCGGTGTTCGATCCGTACGTGATCCGGCACATGAACGGCGTGCCGGTGGCCATCATCGGCCAGGCGTTCCCGTACACGCCCATCGCCAACCCGCGCTACCTCGTGCCCGACTGGACCTTCGGCATCCAGGAGGAAAGCCTGCAACAGGTGATTGACGACGTGCGCGGCAAGGGCGCCCAGGTGGTGGTGCTGCTGTCGCACAACGGCATGGATGTGGACCTGAAGCTGGCCTCGCGCGTGCGCGGACTGGACGCCATCCTGGGCGGCCACACCCACGACGGCGTGCCGGCGCCGGTGCCGGTGAAGAACCCGGGCGGGACCACGCTGGTCACCAACGCGGGCTCGAACGGCAAGTTCCTGGGGGTGCTGGATTTCGACGTACGGAAYGGCAAAGTCGTCGATTTCCGATACAAGCTGCTGCCGGTCTTCGCCAATTTCCTGCCCGCCGACCCGGACATGGACGCGCTGATCCGCAAGGTGCGCGCCCCCTACGAAGCCAAGCTCGGCGAGGTCCTGGCCGTGAACCGCGGCCTGCTATACCGGCGCGGCAACTTCAACGGCACCTTCGACCAACTGATCCTGGACGGCCTGATGGCGGTGCAGGACGCCGAAATCGCCTTCTCCCCGGGCTTCCGCTGGGGCACGACGCTGGTGCCGGGCGAGCCCATCACAATGGAAGCCCTGATGGACCAGACCGCCATCACCTACCCGTACACCACGGTGACGGCGATGACCGGMGAGACCATCAAGACCGTGCTCGAGGACGTGGCGGACAACTTGTTCAATCCGGACCCGTACTACCAACAGGGCGGCGACATGGTGCGCGTGGGCGGGCTGCAGTACACCATCGACCCGAACCAGCCCATGGGCCG